>NZ_NFIO01000001.1:0-463707 GCF_002159425.1 Alistipes sp. An31A | reverse complement strand
TTTCGTGACTTTGGTCTTCTTGCAGAAGAAGACGACGCTGAAGGTGGTTCGTGGCAATAGGACGGCTTGGTTTTTGGATAAATTAAACGTCTTCAGCACTGGAATGTTGCAGAGTAAAATAATGCAAATCAGCGAAATAGAGCTAAATCGTGACCTGTTTTCGGTCCGAGCAAAAAAGGTCACGATTAAGACCTGAAATACTTGCTGCCTTTTGCCTCAACAGGAGTGGGGGAATACAAGAAAAAGCCTTGCATATCGCTGATATACAAGGTTTTCTAGGATTTGGTCAGTTCTCTGCTCGTCCTTTCGTCTGACCCGGAGAGCGGAAAACGGGACTCGCACTCGCGCTGCGCGCGAGCGGTTCCGCGAAACTTTGCAGACACCCCCGGCCCCTGGAAGGGGCGTTTTGAGGTCGCAGGTGCCGAGTCCATCGCCCCGGCATGCCCGGCATGCAAAACAAAAGGGAGAATCTTTGAAGATTCTCCCTTCTGCTTTGGAGCGGAAAACGGGACTCGGACCCGCGACCTCAACCTTGGCAAGGTTGCGCTCTACCAACTGAGCTATTTCCGCATCGGTAGCGACGTTTGTCGTTTGCGAGTGCAAAGGTAGGTAAAAAATGCGCACTTCCAAATTTTTGGCCCCATTTTTTTGAATTTTCCGCGTTTTTATTTTCCAAAACCGGAGGCGCTGCGCCGTATCCGGCTGAGCGTCAGTGGGGATGCGAAAATATCCGCTCGTCGGGCTTAGAATTTCCGCCGCGAACCCTTATCTTTGTCTTCATGAAACGGACGATTGAACTCTTTGCCGAGCTCGGGCGGCGCCTGCGCGGCTTCGGCGACGATGAGGCCTCGCGGCTGGTCATCGACTGCGCCTGTGCGGCCAACGGCTGGTTTACGCCCCGCGACATCCGGCGGGCCGTAGGGGCCATCGTGAGCCGGATGCTCGACCCCGGGCTGCTTGCGGGGTGGCTCTCTCGCTACGAGGGAATCCCGGTCTGCAAGCCCCGCCGCGTGCTGGTGGTCATGGCCGGCAACATCCCGCTGGTCGGCTTCTTCGACCTGCTCTGCGTCGTGGCGAGCGGCCACCGCTGTCTGGTCAAGCCGGCGGCCAAGGACCGCGTGCTGATGGAGTATGTCTGCGCGCTGCTGCGGGAGATTGAGCCCGGGATGGCTATCGAGGAGTACGACGGGCGTGGGGAGGTCGACGGCGTCATCGCCACCGGCAGCGACAATGCCAACCGCTACTTCCGCAGCCGCTTCGGCGGCATCCCGGCGCTGCTGCGCGGCAACCGCCACTCGGTGGCCGTCCTCTCGGGCCGCGAGCGCGACGAACAGCTCGCGGCGCTCGCCGACGACATCTGGGCCTATTCGGGCCTCGGCTGCCGCAACGTCTCGCTGCTCTTCGTCCCCGAGGGGTACAGGCCGCATCTGCGGGTGCCCGACGGGATGAATCCCAAATTCGCCAGCAACTACCGCCAGGCGCGGGCGCTGCTGGTGATGGAGCGTCACCCCTTCGTCGATGTCGGCGGAGCACTGCTGGTGCCCCGCCGCGACTTCCCGCGCATGCTCAGCGAGCTGGCCGTGGCCGAATACCGCTCGACGGGGGAGGTGGAGGCGTGGCTCGCCGCGCACGACGGCGAGTTGCAGTGCGTCGTCTCGCAGTGCGTCGACCATTCGCGGCGCGTTGACTTCGGTCAGGCGCAGTTGCCGACGCTCACGGACTATCCCGACGACCGCGATATTCTCCGCTTCCTGACGACGGAGCTCCGATAAATGGTATCTTTGAACGTTATAAATATTTTTTGTGCTATGTCGATGATTTTCCGATTCCGCATGCTGAGTGACGAGAACGACAACTTCGTGCGCGACTACGAGGTGCCCTACGACATGACGCTGCTCGATTTCCACTGCTTCCTGCTCGAGTCGCTCGAGTATGAGGAGTGCATGACTTCGTTCTTCACGGCCGACGAACGGTGGGAGAAGCTCGGTGAGTTCACGCTCATGGACATGGGCGAAGATTCGCCTGGGGCGCCGCGCCCGATGGAGTCCGTGACGCTCGGACAGATTATCCACAACCTGCGCGACAGGCTGATTTACCTCTTCGACATGTTCGGCGACCGTGCCTACTTCCTCGAGCTGACGGGTGCCTACGAGGCGCGTCCGGGCGAGTCCTATCCGCGCGAAATCTATGCGCGCGAGGAGGTGCCCGACCAGTACCGCGCCGGGGTGGTGCAGTCGGGCGAAGGGTCGATTTTCGACGAGGTGATGGACGATTTCCGCGACTTCGAGGGGGATGACAACTACGACGACGAATACTAAACGGCTCGTCGTAGTGGTGGGCCCTACGGGGTCGGGCAAGACCGACCTGGCCATCGCGCTGGCGCAGCACTACGGGGCTCCGATTGTGTCGACCGATTCGCGGCAGTTCTACCGCGGCATGCCGATTGGCACGGCACAGCCCACGGCCCAACAGCTGCGTGCGGCCGAGCACCACTTCATCGCCTCGCATGACATCACGCAGGAGTTGAGCTGCGGCGCCTATGAGGTTGAAGCTCTGGCGCTTCTCGACCGGCTGTTCGAGCAGCATCGGACGGTCATTGCCGTCGGCGGCTCGGGGCTCTACATCAAGGCGCTCTGCGAGGGAATGGACGAACTGCCGCAGGCCGACCCCGAACTGCGGGCGGCGCTCGCCGAGCAGCTGCGCGAAGAGGGAGTGGCGGCGCTCGCCGAGCGGCTGCGCACGCTCGACCCGCTCTACTACGAGCAGGTCGACCGCAGCAACCCCGCGCGGGTGGTGCGGGCGCTGGAGGTCTGCCTGCAGACGGGGCGCCCCTTCTCGGAGCTGCGCCTCGGGCGGCGCCGCGAGCGTCCGTTCGACATCGTGAAAATCGGCATCGAGGTGCCGCGCGAGGAGCTCTACGAGCGCATCAACCGCCGCGTCGACGCCATGATGGCCGAGGGGCTCGAGGCCGAGGCCCGCGCGCTCTATCCCTACCGCCATCTGAATGCCCTGCGGACAGTGGGTTACCGCGAGCTGTTCGACTTCTTCGAGGGGCGGTGCTCCCGCGACGAGGCCGTCGAGGCCATCAAGCGCAACACGCGCCGCTATGCCAAGCGGCAGATGACCTGGTTCCGCCGCGACGGGGAGATTCGCTGGTTCCGCCGCGACGACCTCGAGGCGATGTTCCGCCATGTGGATTTTGGCGAATCGTAAATTATTTCTTATTTTTGCAGCGCCTCCGCATAGGAGGCGGGAGCTCGGATGGTGGAATAGGTAGACACGCCGGACTTAAAATCCTGTGACCAGCAATGGTCGTGCGGGTTCGATTCCCGCTCCGAGTACGCAGGGGCTCCGCTCCGAATGGAACTATCCGACTGACCGTGTGGCGTTTTGCACGGTCAGTCGGTTCTTTTTTGCCCGCCGCGCGACCCGAATGGCCTGAATGTCGGCCCAAAGGGCCCCGGAAGGCGCATTTTGTTTTGAAATCCAAAATAATGCATTATCTTTGCATGCGAATTCCGAACGCCGGGCGCCCGCCCGGGTACAATCATCATTAAGAATTTTACACGTTACCTTATGCAGGATTTGAAAGCGCTGGAAGGGAAAAGCCTTGCCGAACTGCGTGAAATCGCCAAGGCCCTGGGCCTGAAGAATGTCATGGCCAAGAAGAAGCGCGAACTGATAGAGACCATCGCCGGAAACGGTGCCGGGGAGCCCGCGGCGTCCGAAACGCCCGCCGCACAACCCGCGGCTCAGCCTGCGGCCGAGGCGCCCGCCAAACCGCGTCGCGGACGCCGTCCGCGGCTCAAGCCGGCCGAGGAGGCTGCGCAGCAGAGCGTAGAGCCGGCCGCCGGACCCGTTGTCGACGGTTCGCTGGTCGAGGGGGCCGAGGAGCTCTCTGCCGAAACCGGGATGCCGGCCGCCGCGGCCGATGCTCCGACGGACGGCGCCGAGACCCGCGCTGCCGGAGCCGATGCCCCGGCTGCGGCCGAAGGACAGGCCCAGCCCGCACTGGCCGGGAAGCGCCGCGGCCGCAAGCCCAAGAACACAGTGCACCAGCAGCCCTCTGAGGTGCCCGCTGCCGAGCGGGGCGCTGCGGCGCCGCAGCCTCAGGCCGCCACGGTGCAGGATGCCATCCGCTCGCTCGACGAGGAGGTCATCACGAAGGATGACTTCGCCGGGGAGGTCGAGGGCGAGGGCGTGCTCGAAATCATGCCCGACGGCTACGGATTCCTCCGCTCGGCCGACTACAACTACCTCAATTCGCCCGACGATATCTACGTCTCGCCCTCGCAAATCAAGTTCTTCGGTCTGAAGCCGGGCGATACGGTCAACGGCGTCATCCGCCCCCCGAAGGAGGGCGAGAAGTACTTCCCGCTGGTGCGTGTCAACGAAATCAACGGCCTGAAGCCCGAATACATCCGCGACCGGGTGCAGTTCGAGTACATGACGCCGCTCTTCCCCAACGAGAAGTTCTGCCTGACGGGCAACGGCCACAACAACCTCACCACGCGCATCGTAGACCTCTTCTCGCCCATCGGCAAGGGGCAGCGCGCGCTGATTGTCGCCCAGCCCAAGACGGGTAAGACGATGCTCATGCAGTCGATTATCAACGCCATAGCCGACAACCATCCCGACGTCTATCTGATTGTGCTGCTCATCGACGAGCGCCCCGAGGAGGTGACCGAGATGGCGCGCAACGCCAAGGCCGAGGTCGTCGCCTCGACCTTCGACGAGCAGGCCTCGCGCCACGTGAAGGTGGCCGAGATGGTGCTCGAGAAGGCCAAGCGGATGGTCGAGTGCGGCCACGACGTGGTGATTTTCCTCGACTCCATCACCCGTCTGGCGCGTGCCTACAACTCCGTGCAGCCCGCCTCGGGCAAGGTGCTCTCGGGCGGTGTCGACGCCAACGCGCTCCACAAGCCCAAGCGCTTCTTCGGTGCCGCGCGCAATACGGAGGAGAAGGGCTCGCTGACGATTATCGCCACGGCGCTCATCGATACCGGTTCGAAGATGGACGAGGTGATTTTCGAGGAGTTCAAGGGCACGGGCAACATGGAGCTGCAGCTCGACCGCAAGCTGGCCAACAAGCGCGTCTACCCGGCCGTCGACGTGATTGCCTCGGGTACGCGCCGCGAGGATTTGCTGCTGCCGCGTGACGTGATGAACCGCACGTGGGTGCTGCGCAAGTACCTTTCGGACATGACGCCCGTCGAGGCGATGGAGTTCCTCCAGAAGCAGATGAATCTGACGGAGACCAACGAGGAGTTCCTCGCAACGATGAACCACTGATGGAGGTGGGAGTGAAGAAACCTTTGGATAACAAACGATTACGATGAAACGTATTGTTCTTTTGTGCTGCAGCCTCGTGCTGGCCCAGGCCTCGCTGGCGTGGGGGCCCAAGGGGCACGACGTGACGGCCTACATCGCCGAATGCCACCTGACGCCCGAGGCTGCCGAGGCGGTCGACAAGGTGCTGGGCGGCCACTCGCTGGTCTACTACGCCAACTGGCTCGACAACGCCAGCCACCAGTCCGAATATGCCTATACGAAGACGTGGCACTACCGTAACATCGACGCCGGGCAGACGCTCGAGACGATGCCCGTGAATCCCGACGGCGACGTGCTGACGGCCGTCGAGCAGCTCGTCGAGCGGCTCTCGTCGGGGGAGCTCACGCCCGAGGAGGAGGCGCTTGACCTCAAGATGCTGATTCATCTGGTGGGCGACATGCACTGCCCGATGCACCTGGGGCACCTCTCCGACCTGGGGGGCAACCGGGTGCCGGTGACCGTCTTCGGCCGCTCGTCGAACCTCCATGCGGCGTGGGATACGACCCTTCCCGAGTCGGCCCACAAATGGAGCTATACGGAGTGGCAGGAGCAGATTGACCGTCTGGCCGACGACGAAGTGATGCTCGTCGAGTCGGGGCTGCCGCGCGACTGGGCCCTCGAGACGTGGGCGCTTTGCAGCGAAATCTACGGTGCGACACCCGAAGGAAGCTCCATATCATACGATTACGTGGCGCGATATGCCCCGGTGGTGGAGCGCCAGTTCCTGCGCGGCGGATACCGTCTGGCCCGGCTGCTGAACGAGATTTACCGATAGCGGGGGAGGCTGCTCCCCATAAGTGGTGAGTTCACACGAACGAAAATACTCATTTGTGGCGATTGTCCGGCGCGTTGTTTTGCCCGACCTTTGTATCGAGAACAATAAGCAGGAAATTCAGCCATTGCATTGTTTGTATTGTTAATGTTTGTGTGTGGAACCCGTCCTCGACCGAGGACGGGTTTTTTGTTGGCTGGCGGTGGGGGAGGACGGTACGGCAGCAGGCGGAGCGAGCGGCCTTCGGAGCGAGCGGCGGATATGCGGGGAGGACAAGTGGGCCGGTGCCGGCGTGGGTGAGCGGAGAATGCGGCGGTGCGGTAGGAAGCGGAGGCAGAGGCGGGTGTGGAAAGCGGGGTTCCCGGAGCGGAGCGACGAGGGCGGCGGATATTGTTGCTGACTGCGGAGCCGCACGGAGCAAAAAAACGCCTGCCCATCGGTCGGAAGGGCAGGCGGATAAGTGGTCGGCGGGTGGTTAGCGGGACTGTCGGGCCGCAGCCGGAGCCGTCATCGGCTGGAGGGGGCGGCAGGCCGGGGCGGGGAGTTGGCTCTGCTGTGCGGGTTACTGCCGGTCGGTCGGGGCCGGGGTTGCAATTCGGACCGCAGTGTCAGCCGTTTCCGCGGCGTCGGTGCCGGTCGGGGCAGTGTCGGTCGGCTCAGCACTGCCGGCTTCGGCCGGTTCCGCAGTATCGGTGTCGGCCGGGGTGATTTCGACCAGCAGGTACTCGCCTACGGGGTGCAGCCGCTTGCCGGCAAGGAACCGCTGCATGGCGTCGTCCTGCTCCAGTTTGCGCGCCGCGAGCATCAGAATACCCTCGGTCACCTCGCCCGCAAGCACCTCGTCGGTCGTCACCGCCCGGACCGGAGCCCCCAGGTAGGCATCCATCGACTCGGGACGGCGCACCTCCCAGCTGTAATAGGCCGTCGTGCCGTTCGTCCGGGCCAGTTCGACGGCCTGGCGACACATGGTGCCGTAGCCCAGCAGGGTGTTGAGCCGCGGCAGGGCCATGCCGCCGACAAAGAGGGCTGCCAGAAGCCCCGCGGCCAGCGTATTGATGGCGTGCCGGAGCGTCTGCTCCCGCCACAGAAGTGTCAGCGCCGCGATGCCAGCGGCGGTGAGCAGCGCCGTGGCGGCCAGGCACCAGCCGTTGCCCAGGAAGGCGAGGTCGGCGTTCTGCCGCAGCACGACGGCAGCCGGAAGCGCCGCGCACCAGATGAGGGCCGGAAGGGCTACGGTCGCCTTCATCCACCGTGCCGGGGGCATCCGCTGCGCCAGCGATGCGGCCAGGTAGACGAAGAAGGGGAAGGTCGGCGCGAGGTAGACGGCCAGCTTCGAGCTGAAGAGCGACAGCATGACCAGCGTCGAGACGATGACGGTGAGGAAGAGGCGCTCGAGGTCGGTCATCCGCATGCGGCGCACCAGCGCCGTGAGGATGATGCCCGCGATGAGCAGCGACCAGGGGGCCAGCGAGTACCAGTACGACACGAGGTAGTACCAGAAGGGCTCCTTGTGGTGGAAGGCGTCGACGGCGCGGTCGATTGTCTGGTGGAAGAGCAGGTTATTGAGGTACTCCGACCCGCCCTCGAGCCAGACGGCCAGGAACCAGAGGGCGCTGCAGCCGGCGATGATGCCCCACGTGTACCATCCGCAGCAGCGGGCGATGAGCCGCGGCTTGCGCTCGACGAGCAGGAAGAGCGTCGCCGAGAGCAGCGGGACGAGCAGCCCGACCGGCCCCTTGGTGAAGAGCGCCAGCCAGGTGAAGAGCGCGAAGAGCGTGCGGTGGAGCCGCTCGCTGCCCGTGCCGGTGTAGAGTTGCCAGAAGGAGTAGAGCGCCAGCGTGATGAACATGCACATGAGCATGTCCATCCGCACGCAGACCGCCAGCCCGAGGAAGAGCCCGCTGGTCATCAGCATCAGGGCGGCCGTCATGCGGTTGCGCCTTTCGACGACGGTGCGCAGCCAGCGCTCCATGGTGGCGAGGATGACCATCGCCGGCAGCAGCGCCAGCAGCGCGAGGTAGAGCATCTGGTGCTGTCCGAAGAGGAGCCGGCCCAGCATGACGAGCCACAGGTAGAGGGGCGGTTTGTCGGCGTAGGGCTCGCCCTGGAAGGTGAAGGTGAAGAGGTGCCCCTCGCGCAGCGCCTCGTCGGCGATGCTCAGGTAGCGCAGTTCGTTCGAGGGGGTGAAGTCCCGGAGGAGCATCACCGGAAGCAGGGCCAGCAGGCAGCCGGCCAGCAGCAGCGGGAATCTATGCTTCATGGTCGTGTTTGCGTCCGATAAGGAGGTTGCGGGCATAGGCTATGAATCCGACCGACTGACCCAGAATGAGCACCGGGTCGAGGCGAATCAGACCGTAGCAGACAATCATGGCCGAGCCCACGAGGCTCATGGCCCAGAATCCGACCGGCAGGCTCGACTCGCCGTGGCGCGCCGAGTAGAGCCACTGGTAGACGAAGCGCAGCGAGAAAATCGCCTGCCCTACGGAGCCGAAGAGCAGCAGCCAGAGGGGCACCTGGTCGTTCTGGAGGAAGTCCCGCACGAAGGCCTCGGCATGGCCGGCGATGGCCACGAGCGCCGCCACGGGCGTGAGGAGCAGCACAGCCCTCAGCAGCAGCGGAATGCGGCGGTAGAGTCCCTTCAGATTGAGGTTCCAGAGGTAGATGTAGTAGGAAATCAGCTGCCCGAGGATGATGGAGAAGTCGTCGCGCAGCCATCCGTAGAGGAAGAGCAGCCACGACCCGGCCAGCGAACATATCCAGTAGGCCGAGGGCGAGACGATGCGGTGCGCCCGCTCCGAGAGGACCCACTGGATGAGGATGCGCGCCGAGAAGAAGAGCTGCGCCAGAAAGCCGATGGCGTAAATCCACCCCATGGCCTACAGGTTGGTGGGTCCGACCCGGTAGTTGATGGCCCGCTTGCGCATCCAGCGGTAGGCGAAGCAGTCCATCAGTGGGGAGATGAGCCGGTTCCAGAGGTGGAACTTCGAGGCGCCGGCCGTGCGCGGGTAGTGCGGCACGGGGGTTTCGGCATAGGAGGCACCCTCCTGCAGCAGAATGAGCGCCGGCAGGAAGCGGTGCATCCCCTTGAAGAGGGGCAGGCGTTTGGCCGCCGGCGTCTGCATCACCTTGAGCGGGCAGCCCGTGTCGGTGGCGCCGTCGTGGGTCATCATCCGGCGGAACGAGTTGGCGAACTTCGACTGGAAGCGCTTGAAGAGCGAGTCCTTGCGTCCGGCGCGGATGCCCGTGGCGAGCTGATGCTCGACGGCCAGCGGCAGCAGCCGCTCGAAATCCTCGGGATGGGTCTGCAGGTCGGCGTCGATGTAGCCCACCAGCGGCGACTCGGCGTGGTCGATTCCGGCCTTGAGTGCGGCGCTCAGCCCGGCGTTGCGCATGAAGGAGAGGTAGTAGAAGTGGGGGTTGCGGGCGCAGATGCGCTGCAGCAGCTCGAGGCTTCCGTCCGTCGAGCCGTCGTTGATGAAGAGCACGCAGCTGCGTCGCGATGCCGCGGGGAGGTAGTGTGCGAAGGCCTCCTCGAGCCGGTCGATGTTGTCCCGCTCGTTGTAGACGGGGACAATAATCGTAAATTCGTATTCCGATGTATGGTTCATGTCCGTATTCAGTTCTTCAAGGGGTTCTTGTCGGAGAGGTACCACGCGGCGAAGCGGCCGATGCCCTCGGCGAGCGTCACGCGGGGCTGGAAGTGAATCCGCTCCTGCAGATGGGTCGTGTCGGCCCACGTGCAGGGGACGTCGCCCGGCTGCATGGGCTGCAGGTCGAGCTGCGCCGTGCGGCCGAGCGCCCGCTCGAGCGTATGGATGAACTCCATGAGCTCCATCGGGCTGCCGTGGCCGATGTTGAAGAGCTCGGTGGGGATGGCGCCCGAGGGCACCTGGTCGAGCAGCCGCACCACCCCCTCGACGATGTCGTCGATGTAGGTGAAGTCGCGCCGCATGTCGCCGTGGTTGAAGACCCGAATCGGCTTCCCCGCGAGGATGCTCCGCGTGAAGAGCATCGGGGCCATGTCGGGGCGTCCCCACGGGCCGTAGACCGTGAAGAAGCGGAGCCCCGTGAGCGGCAGCGCGTAGAGCCGCGCGTAGACCTCGGCGATGAGTTCGTCGCTGCGCTTGGTGGCGGCGTAGAGCGATACGGGGTGGTTCACGGGGTCGTTCTCGGCGAAGGGGACCTTCGTGTTGCCTCCGTAGACGGAGCTCGACGAGGCGTAGAGGACGTGGCCGACGCCCTGCTTGCGGCAGCACTCGAGCAGGTTGACGAATCCGAGCACGTTGCTGCTGGCGTAGGCAATGGGGTTCTCGAGCGAGTAGCGGACGCCGGCCTGCGCCGCCAGATGGATGACCCGGTCGAAGCGTTCGGCGGCGAAGAGCCCCTCGAGTACCGCGACATCCTCGATGTGCATCTGTGCGAAGCGCATCGGGGCGGTACGCGACGACCGGAGCTGCGGGGTGTCGTCCGTCGGGGCGTCGATGCCCAGTTCGGCCAGCCGGGCCAGCTTCAGGCGGACGTCGTAGTAGTCGTTGAGCGAGTCGATGCCCGTGATTTGGTGACCTTCGTCGAGCAGCCGGCGGCAGAGGTGGTAGCCGATGAATCCGGCGGCTCCCGTAATCAGTATCTTCATCTCGTGCGATAAGGTTATGTCGTGGAACATCCGGCAGACCGGCGTTGCTTTCCTGCTTTTCCGCGGCTCGCGCACCCGTTTGCGGGCTTCGCCCGGTTGTTCGCCGTAGCCCGGTTTTGCCCCGGCTGCTGCGGCTTTCCGCTGCTTCCCCGCAGCTTTTGCGGCCTTCCCGCGTTCTTCACCCGGTCGCTCCGCGGGCCCCTTTCGGTTGCCCGGTCTTCTCGCAATCTTCTTCCGGTTGCCTGCGGTGCTTGGCGCTCTCCATTCCCCGGCGGCCGCATCACGGCGCGGCACCTCCATCCACGGCGGACGTGTCACAACACTCCGCAGCCGATGTCGTTTCGGACCATCGGTGCGGCGTATGGAAAGAGGCCTCGGTCAGACATCGTTCGGATGGCTGCTTCCTCTCTGGCTATGCGGTTGTTGCGGAAGGCTCGGACTTGGGGGCGAGTCTTGGGCAGGACGCTTGGTCGGGGGTAGCGCGTCGCTGTTTGCACAGTCTGCTTTTCATCGGCAAAATTCATCATTTGCCGGCGAAGTTCTTATTCCCGAAGGTTTGACGAAGTGTTCGATTTGTCCTTATTTGACCCCTTTGGGGTGCAATTCCCCTCCGGCGGGTGAAAATATTCCTCGGGTGTGCCCGTGCCGGGAGTCGGCGGATGCTCCCGTACGGGGAGGATGAGGGCGGGTGCGGTGAAGCGGGGCGTCTTTTAATACTAAGTGTCGCGGGGCAGCCCCGATACGACCGTCGGGCGTGCGGCAAATCCGTGCCGACACCGGTCGGAGTGCCGGGTGCGGATGGTGAAGATGCCGCATCGGAGACGAAAATGCATTGCCGCAACCATATTTTTTCCTATCTTTACGCCATTGGATGCACCGTGAACCCTTCGAACGCTCCCGTGCCCGGTTCCATTGCACCCTCCCTTCCCCCTTCCCCTTGACGCCTCATGAAACGGTCTGTCGTCACATATGTGCACCATGCAGTGGTCCTGTCGCTGCTACTCTGCTCGCTTGCGGCCTGCTCGCATGCGAAGCCCGGCACGACCGATGAGGTCGATGCCGCCACGAAGCTGGCCCGCGAAACGCTGGCCCGCACGCTGCAGCGCTACAGCTTCGCCGGACAGCACGACTCGGTGATTCTCGTCGCCCGCCCGGCCTACGGTGACGCCGCCCGGCGGCACGATACGCTGATGATGGTCTACACGGGGCTCAACATGGCGCAGTCGTACCTCTTCATGGGCGACATGGACTCGGTGCGCCGCTACGTCGACCTCATCGAGCCGCTGAAGGATTTCCCCCTCTCGTCGGGGCTGCACATCATGCGCAGCAACGTGCTCGGCAGCTACCTCCTCCGTTCGAGCCTCGACTACTCGAAGGCGCTCAACAACTACATCGAGGGGCTGGAGTGGGCCGACGGCCGCGAGAATACAAGCGACCGCATCGCGCTGCTTTCGAACATCGTCAACATCTTCTACGTGCAGAACAGCGACAAGGGCTATGAGTATGCCCGCGAGGCCTACTCCCTGGCCACCACGCAGGAGGGGGTCAGCCTCTATGCCAAGTGCGCGGCCTGCATCGTCATGGCGCAGATGTACTACGTGAAGCACGATTACGACGCCGCGGAGCGTTACCTGACCCAAGCCGACCGCTATGCGCAGCAGGGCGGGGCCCATTCGCAGATGCCGTTCATCTATGCCATGTTCGCTTGGATAAGCCAGTCGCGCGGCGACGGGGCCGACGCCTCGAAGTTCTACGACCGGGCCCTCGACTTCATCCGCTACACCGACCCCGGCACCGCCTCGCAGGTCTACCTCACCTACGGCGACTACCTGCTCGGACGCGGCGAGCGCACGGCGGCGGCCGGCATGTACCGGCGGGGGCTCGAGATTTCGGATTCGACCGGCAACATGGAGTACCGCAAGAGCCTGCTCGGCCAGATGGCCGACCTCTCCTACGAGATGGGGAACTACATGGATGCCGCCCGCTATTCGCGCATGTACAAGACATACTCCGACACCACGTCGAATCTGCGCGAGCGGGAGTTCCGCGAGCTCATCGAGCAGCGCGAGGCCTCGGAGGTCGAGCGCATGATGCTGGCCCGCGAGCTGGAGCAGCGCAAGAACCGGCAGCGTCTGTTGCTGCTGCTCTCGCTCTCCATCGGCGTGACGGGCTTCTCGTTCCTGCTCGGGCTGCTCTACTACCGCCAGCGCAAGATGTACGGCAAGCTGGTCAAGAAGCACCAGGAGTACCTCTCGCTGCTGGAGCTCAAGTCGAACTGCAACACCAGCGCCGGCGGCGACGAACACAGCGATACGGACCGCGAGCTCTTCGGCAAGATTGAACACCTCATGCGCGTCGACCGGATTTACCGCATGAAGAACCTCACGCTGGAGGTGCTGGCCGACATGACCGAATCCAACCGGACCTACTGCTCGCGTGCCATCAACACCTTTGCCGGCATGTCGTTCAACCGCTACCTCGACACCTTCCGCATCGCCGAGGCGACGCGCCTCATCGCCGACCGGGGCAGCGACATGCTCTTCAAACAGCTGGCCGACGACATCGGCTACAACTCGGTCACGGTCTTCTCGAAGGCCTTCCAGCGGGAGACCGGATGCACTCCAAGCATCTACCGCAAGGAGGTCAGAGGCTACAAATCGGACAAATAATCCGATAATTTGTAAAATTGTAGAACTATCTACAGTTAAATTTTCATTCTTGGACCCTTCTCTCTACTTTTGAGGAAGAGGTTTTCCCCACTCGGCGGGCGCCTCTTCCCCGAATCCTTTTATTAATCCTTAACGAACGGTCACTACTATGAAACATGCATTATTTGCAGTTCGGATGTTGGTATTCTGGACTGTCGCGGTAGTCCTGTTTGCCGGGTGTTCCGATGATGAAAACACCGACAAGGTCACACCGAAACCTACACTGGAAGAGATAATCCTCGACAAGGAGGCTGTAACGCTCGATGTCGGCGACCGGTATACGTTCGAAGTCACGCTGCTTCCCGAGGGTATTGAAGACGTCGTGCTGACCTGGAGCTCGAGCGACCCCGAGACGGTCTCGGTCGAGGAGGGCACCATCACGGCGCTGGCTTACGGCGAGGCTGTCGTCACGGTCAGCTCGGGCAATGTCTCGGCAAGCTGCCGGGTAACGGTCGATGACGGCATCGTCGATGTCGAGTCGGTCACGCTCAATACCCACAACCTCGATTTGAAAGTGGGCGAGACCTACAAGCTGGAGGCCATCGTCGAGCCTGAGGATGCCGTATACGAACTGACGTGGAAGTCCTCCGACGACAAGGTCGTCAAGGTCAGCGACACGGGTTCAATCGAGGCGCTGGCCGCCGGTGAGGCGACCGTGACTGTCACGGCGGGCGAATACTCCGACGAGTGCGTCGTCGTGGTGACCGAAGTGGCCGTCGAGAGCATCACGCTCAACCAGACGGAGCTCGAACTCGAGGAGGGCGGCTACTCGGTGCTCATCGCAACGGTCAAGCCCGACGATGCCACCAACAAGGGTGTCACCTGGACGAGCCTCGACGAGACGGTGGCTACGGTCGACCAGACCGGTATGGTGAAGGCCCTCAAGGCGGGCAATACCACCGTCCGCGCAACGGCCGGTGACTGCACGGCCGAGTGCAAGGTCGTCGTGACGGCTCCCGAGACGCCCCCTTCGACCTCGTCGGTCAACGTGGGTGACTACTTCTACTCCGATGGCACCTGGTCGACGGAGCTCCAGGAGGACAAAACCGTTGTCGGCATCGTATTCCATGCCGGCGATGCAACGGCCACCGACGCGGCTCTGGCCCGCGACCACGGTGACTGCACGCACGGCCTGGCCGTCTCGCTGAGTGAGGTGACCATCACTTGGCAGTCGCAGGCCGCCCAGTACGGCAAGACCGTCTCGTCGTGGATTGAGGCCAACGCACCCGACTACGAGCCCATTCTCACCAGCGGCACCGCAGCCAATGCCGGCAACCTGATGGGATACAATAACACGATGGCCCTCAAGGCCTTCAACGCAGCGGCCGAGAACAGCGCATGGCCCGTAGAGTCGGTCGACGGACTGGAGACCTTCAGCGCCTCGAATGCCGCACCCTCCTCCACCAGCGGATGGTACATCCCGTCGGTACGCGAAATGTCGCTGCTCATCTCGGGCAAGGTCGACGGTAACTTCGAGGAGGCCTCCTCGGACGACAACCGCAGGGCGGTGAACACGGTGCTGGAGACCGTCGGCGGCACGCTGATTCAGGGCATCTTCTCCATCATCCCGGGCGTCTACCAGACTTCGTCCGAGGTCGATGCCGACAACTTCTACCAGGTGCTGACCTCCACGGCACAGGCTTCGGCCAGCCCGAAGACCGAGGCGCTCAAGCTGCGTCCCATCCTTGCCTTCTGATTTGAACGATTCATACAGTTGCGAACCCCAAAAAACCAAAAGTACCATGAAAAGATTTACTGCTTTGTTCCTTGCCGCTTTGAGCGGTTTGGTGATGTGCGGATGCCAGGAGTCCGACTCGGACTCCTCGCTCCAGTCCGTAACCCTCAATACGCATGAACTCAACCTTTCGGTCGGTAAAGAGCAGACCCTGACGGCTGTCGTCTCTCCCGGAACGAGTGAAGGGCTGATGTTCGAGTGGGCATCCGCCAATCCCGAAATCGCAAGTGTGAGCGAAAACGGTGTCGTTCTCGCGGTAGCTCCCGGTCAGACCGTCGTGTCGGTGTCGTGCCAGGGCAAGAGGGACGAATGTCGGGTGACGGTGACGGAGGCCGTCGACAAGGTGACCGTGACCCCGTCGACGGGTGAGGTGCTCATCGGCCAGACGCTCAGCCTCGAGGCCGAGGTGACGCCCGCCGAAATCGACGCTCCGGTGACGTGGCTGTCGACCAACGAGGACATCGCCACGGTGAGCGATGACGGCGTGGTAACGGGCGTCGCAACGGGTACGGTGATTGTCATGGCCGAGGCCGGTGGTGTTACGGGTACTGCCATGATTTCGGTCGTAGGTACGCCCGTCGAGTCGGTGACACTCAACGAGACCAGCATCGAGATTGACGAGGGCGAGACGCATACGCTGTCGGCTACGGTACTGCCGGCATCGGCCGACAACAAGAGCATCACCTGGTCGTCGTCCGACGAGCGGATTGCCACCGTCAGCGGCACGGGTGCCGTCTACGGCAAGCGTCCGGGTGAGGCGGTCATCACCGCACGTGCCGGCAACTGCACGGCCGAGTGCCGTGTGACGGTCCAGGCGCTGCCGCTGGCCGTGGGTCACTTCTACTATTCGGACGGCTCATGGTCGGCAACCTACGACTCGGGCAAGACGGCAATCGGCGTCGTATTCTATGTGGGCGACGTGACCCAAAGCGACCCGGCCCTGGCCCGCGAACACCCCGACTGCACGCACGGACTGGTCGTCGCACTTCAGGAGTCGACCGAGGAGCTCGCATGGCAGAGCCAGTCGGAGGCCTACGGCAAGACGATTGGCGAATGGGTCGATGCCAATGTGACCGACTACGAAACGCCCATAACGGACTTCGGCCTGGAGGATAACCTCAATATCCCGATGGGTTACAACAACACCAAGGCCATCGAGGCCTTCAACGCTGCGGCCGAGAACAGTGAATGGCCCGTCGGTGTAGTCGAGTTTGTGGACAACTACCGCGAGACGGTCGCCGCTCCCGAGGCATCGAGCGACTGGTACCTCGGCTCGGCCAAGGAGATGTCGCTGCTCGCTACGGGCGAATACAACGGCAACATCTGGGATATCCGTGATTCGGGTGCTTCGGTCCGGAACCTCAAGACGGTGAACGAGAGCATCGCGCTGATTCCGGGTGCCCAGACCATCGGCACGGCCATTCCGGTAGGCTTCATGCTCTACTGGACCAGCACCGAGGTCATTGCTGCGGATGACTTCCCTTCGATGGCCATCTCGATGACCACCACCAACGGGCAGATGCCCCGTTGCTACAAGTACGAGTCGTATCCCATCTATCGTACGCGTGCCATCCTGGCATTCTAATTCCAAATGAGAAGCGGCAGAGCAGATTCTGTCGTTGAGAGGGGTCGGACCAAATGAGGGGGAGGTCCGACCCCCTTTTTTGTCTGTTCGCGCGGGGTGGCTCCTTCTGCCGAAGCCGGCTTCGGTGTCAGAGGTCGCCCAACAGCTGGAACTTGATTCCGAAGGAGAAGTAGACGATGTCGGAGAGATGCAGCGTCCGGTTGCCGCATTTCGCGATGATATCCAGGTCGTTGGCCGAGAGCTCGTAGTAGAGCGTGATGTTGCGCAGCAGGGAGTCCCCCTTCAGGTACCAGGTGACGCGCTGCCCGGCGTAGAGATGCAGCCGCAGCCGCGAGGTGAAGCTGTAGTACTGGTCGCCCGGATAGCGGTCCGGTTCGTGAATCCAGAACTTTTCGCCCGAGATGAGCGTCATGTAGAGTCCGCAGGTGAAGGGTTCGATGGCGAGCCGTTCGCAGCAGCGGATGCTCCACGGGATGTAGTTCTGACGGAGTGTAAAGGTGGTGTGCGTCTTGTCGGCATAGGCTCCCGGCAGCAGGCCAATCATCAGGTCGGTCTCCCAGCGGCATTTGCGGCCGTAGTCCCAGCCGTAGCCTGCGGAGACGACCCCCATGCCGCCGGCATACTGGACCTTGACGTGGGTCGGCAGCAGCCGCTTCCAGGAGCGGTAGCCACGATGCTCCCTGAAGTCGAGCCGGAGCGGAGTGCGTCCCTCCGGCGACGGCTCCGCTTGCGCCTGTGTCTGCGCCTGCATCTGCGCCGATACGGCCGAGACCCACAGCATCCCGGCAAGCAGCAGAAGAAGCCTCCTAAAACTCGACGCGCGTGCACTCATATCCCTCGCTGTTTACCATAAAGAGCAGGTAGCTCCGTTTGTGTATGTTGTCGCATTCGTAGTAGAGCACCCCGTCGTCGAAGAGCTCCGTGACGTTGTAGCTGTGTCCATGGCCGTTGATGCAGCAGAGCAGTCGGGGAAACTCCCTGATGACGAACTGGAAGACCCGGGCCACGTTGTTGTCGAACTGCTCCGTATAGGGGCGCGCATGCATGGTGACGATGGTCCGCGTGGCTTCGGCCGGAAAATCCGCCAGCTCCGATTCGAGAAATTCGAAGTTGGGGACCGGTTCCCTCAGGTCGAACTCCAGAGCGTTGGTATTGAGACAGATGAATCGTACGTCACCGGCCGTGAAGGCAAAGTTGAAGGCTCCGAAGACCTTTTGGAAAATCTCTTCGCCCGTGGCCAGACAGTCGTGGTTGCCGAGCAGAACGACATACGGCACCCGGAGGCGGTTGAGTATGTCGCGCTGACGTTCGAACTCGACCTTCATCCCGAAATCCGACATGTCTCCCGCGTGGAGCACGAAGTCGATGTCGTCGCGGTTGTTGAGCGCCTGCACGGCGTCTTCCGTCTCGTCGTACCAGCGCTGCGTGTCGGAGATGACGGCGAAGCGGATGGCATCCCGGCCGGCCGTTGCGGCCTCGATGCGGGCGATGTTTTTCGCGTTGATGCCGCATTCGCCCTCGACGCGGGTGTCGTAGGGGTGGTAGTTAACCTGGCACGATGCCGCCGTGAGGGCAAGGCATGCGAGGAGAAGGCGGGAGAGGGTAAGACATGCGGAGGCTCCTTTGCGGGTCCACCCCTTGGGTGCCGGGTGGCTGCGCCGGCGGATGGGGCATCCCGCGGCAGCCGACGGCGCGCACGGCGAGGCGGAGCCGCCGGGCGAGCGACGTTCGGAGTCCGTTCCGCAGAGAGGAGTGGGTGTCATGGGCCTTTTCATTGGGTGTTCGTTCCAGAATCCGCCGGAAGGGGACGGTAATCGGGCAGTCGCACCGTTCCGCACCGTTGCATCGCTTCCTTCGCGCCGTTTAGCGTCGTTTTCTTCGCGCCGTTTTGCGTCGTTTTCTTCGCGCCGTTTTGCGTCGTTTTCTCCGCGCCGTTTCGCGTCGTTCCCGAACCGTCCCGTTCCATCCGGATTCCATGGACAAAATTCATCATTTGTCGGGAAATCCTGTTTCCGGGATTTCGTGCAATGTGTTCGTATTTTCTCCATTTTGTCCTCATGTAGCGGGGAAAAGAGGCGCCTGATTAAGCTCTTCTGTTCTAATGGTCGGTATCTTTATTCCGGGAGGACGAAACGGGGCAGCGCAGGTAGGGCGGGTTGAGTGGGGCGGATTGTGTTGGTCGGGAGGCTCTGGCTGGAGCGGGAGCGTATCGGGCCGGAGCGGGCAAAAGGGCATGCCGTGTGGGAACAGTATCAGGACGGGGTTTCCCGGATGTTTGCGCGGGTATGGCTGAGTGGATGCGCGGGGATGCGTGCGTGTAGGGTCGGCTTCGGGGTGGGGTAGCCCGTGGCTCCGCCGATGCGGGGAGGTGGCGGAAATCGCCGGTCCGGTGTGCAAATTGTCTGCCGGGAAAAGAAAAAAGGAGCTACGAATCATCGTAACTCCTTGATTTTCTGGTAGCGGGAGAGAGACTTGAACTCTCGACCTCATGATTATGAATCATGCGCTCTAACCAGCTGAGCTATCCCGCCATGGCTTCGTCTCAATCCTCGGGCGGTGAACCGTTGTCGGTTGGGGTTTCAAAGCGAGTGCAAAGGTAGTACAATTTTCCGAACTACCAAAAAAAAGTGCAAAAAAAGAGTCCGAACCTCCGTCCGGACCCCTCTGGCAGCGGATTTGCACGCTCCACCCCAAACACTTTTCAATCGATGGAACGTTCTGAACTTTCGGAAAACAGACTCATGCGGCGCCTCTCCGAGCTCAAGGTGCTGGCCGGGCTGGTCCTGCTGGTGGCCATTTCGTGGGAAATCCTCGCCGGGCACCATCAGGCCTTCTCGCGCGGTTATCTGGCCGTGCAGCTGGTTGTCTGCCTGCTCTTCCTCTGCGACTTCTTCATCCGCTGGCGTCTGGCCGGCCGCAAGGGGCTCTTCCTGCTGCGCAACCTGCTCTTTCTGCTCATCTCGATTCCCTATCTGAACATCGCCGTCTGGAGCCACGCGCAGCTGCCGCGCTACTGGGCGATGCTGCTCGGGCTGATGCCCCTCATCCGGGCCTTCGGCGTGCTGGGCATCGTGGCGCACTGGCTCGTGACGGGGCGCATCCGCCAGCTCTTCGTCTCCTACCTCTTCACCGTGCTGGTCTTCACCTACCTCTCGGCGCTGGTCTTCTACGACTATGAAATCGGCGTCAATCCAAAGCTGGACGGCTTCGGCGACGCGTTGTGGTGGGCCTGGATGAATGTGACGACCGTCGGGGCCGAGATATTTGCCGTGACGGCCGTCGGCAAGGTGGTCACCGTGCTGCTGCCGTCGCTCGGGATGATGATGTTCCCGATATTTACGAGCTATATCCTGCAGGAGTACGCCCCCCGCAAGCGGGAGTCCGACTCCTGACGCTCGGCGAGCGGGCGGGGTGCGGAGCAGGTGCAGAGTGGCTCTGCGGCCCGAGTGCGCTGCCTTTTTGTGGCCGGGCCTGTGCGGCAAGATAAAACGCACACACGGCATGACATCCCGTAACGGGGTGGTGCGGTGTGTGCGTTTGTCGGTCCAGCCTCTCTGCCGCGGCCCTTGTACGACGCCGTTCTTCCCGGCGGTTCCGTCTTCCCGGGGTGGCGGTTAGCGGCCCTGCTTCTGCTGCTCGCGCAGCAGGTCGCGGATTTCGGTGAGCAGCAACTCCTCCTTCGTCGGTGCGGGAGGCGTCGCCGGGGCGGGAGCCGCAGCCTTGCGTCGCATCAGACGGTTCATCAGCTTGACCATCAGAAAGACGCAGAAGGCCAGAATGGCGAAGTCGATGCACTGCTGGATGAAGGCGCCGTAGTTCCAGTAGACGGGTTCGGCTCCGGCGGCTGCGCCCGACACGCTGTCGCGCAGGCCGCTCAGATTGACGCGCAGGTTCGAAAAGTCGGTCTTGCCGAGCAGCATGCCAATCGGCGGCATGATGATGTCGTTGACCAGCGACGAGACGATTTTGCCGAATGCGCCGCCGATGATGACGCCGACGGCCATGTCCACCATGTTGCCCTTGAGGGCGAACTCCTTGAATTCCTGTAAAAATTTCATGCTCTTGTGCGTTTTTGTGTTGTGTCCGCTTTACGGCCGTATGAAGGTACGAAAAATCGGGCGCATATCCAACCTTCCGACCTGTTTTGGCGCCGGACGGCAGAACGGCCGCCCGCCCCGGGGTTGGTTTTCTCCGGCTATTTGCGTAATTTTGTCGGATGGGCGGGGTGCACCCCCGACCTTCGGGACAACCTTCGCGGCCGGAGGCTGCGGGTGCAAAAGTTTTGCCCGAGTGTGAAAACGGACAGCAAAAAAGAGATTCGATATGAAGAAGATTACCAATCCCTGGAGCGGGATGGAGGGGTATCGCTGCTTCGGCTGCGACCCCCACAGCGAACGCGGTCTGCGGATGGAGTTTTACGAAGACGGTGACGAGATTGTGAGCGTATGGCATCCGCGCCCCGAATTTCAGGGGTGGGTCGATACGCTGCACGGCGGCATCCAGGCGACGCTGGCCGATGAAATCAGCAGCTGGGTCGTCTTCCGCAAGTACCAGACCAGCGGCGTGACGACGAAGATGGAGGTGCGCTACCACCGTCCCATCCACACCACCGACGAGCGCATCACGCTGCGGGCCGTCGTGCGGCAGCAGCGGCGCAATCTGGTCGAAATCGGCGTCCGAATCTTCGACCAGCGGGGCGAACTCTGCACCGAGGCCACCTGCGTCTACTTCCTCTTCCCGAAGGAGCGGGCCCGCGAGGAGTTCCACTTCTGCGAGTGCGGCGTCTGCGACGAGGAGACTCTGCCGCGCTGACGCCCTGAGGTTGGTCCGCCGCATGGAACAGCCCGGAGGGGCGCGGCGCAGTCCGAATCTGTCGGCCCGGGGCACGCTTTTGCTCCGCCGGTCCTGCACGCTCCCGTCCGGCCCGGGGTGTGTTTCTGCTCCGCCTGCCCAGTCCTTCCTGCCGCCCGGCCCGGGGCACGCTTCCGTCCGGCCCGGAGCGCGCTCCTGTTCCGCCCGGCCTTGCCCTTCCGACAGTCCGGCTCGTAGACGCTCGCATCGGTCTTCCCGGCGGTGCCGAAGCCTGCCTCCTCTCGGAGCACCGAACACGAAAACCCCTGCAGTCGAACATCAACTGCAGGGGGTTTTCCTTTCAGCGGTGGGGGAGCGGGCTCCTCCGCCGTGGGGAGTGATGCGTGATTACTCGATTTCGAGCAGCGGAGCGTCGGTCGGAACATTCTCGCCGACCTGGGCCAGCACCTGCTTGACCTTGCCGCTGACATCCGACGTGATGGAGTTCTCCATCTTCATCGCCTCGAGCACGGCAACCTCCTGTCCGGCCTTCACCTCGTCGCCGACCTTCACCTTGATGTCGATGACGCGGCCCGGCAGCGGAGCGTTGACCGTGTGACCCGTGATGGCGGCAGCCTTCTTCTCCTCGGCCTTCTTCTCCTCGACCTTCGGCTCGGCGGGTTTCGAAGCGGCGTAGGCCTTCTTCTTCTGCTCGGTGAGGAAGTTCTTGGCCACCAGCGGGAAGAGCTCGAGCAGCAGCACCTCCTTCTCGTTGGCCGCCAGCTTCACGCCGCCTGCCTCGGGCAGTACGGGGTTGGGCTGCATCTGATACTTCGACGTATCGTAGGGAGTCTCCTCGCGTACGCCGCAAATCTTGAAGCGGAACTCGGGGTCAATCTTGACGGGCGTCTTGCCGTATTCGCCCTTGACCAGACCGACGAACTGCGACGACTTGTTGGTGTACATCGGACGGCCGGCCTTCTCGTCGAGGGCGCAGTTCACGGCCTGTGCACCGACAATCTGCGAGGTGGGGGTTACCAGAGGCGGCAGACCTGCGGCCAGACGCACCGACGGGATGAGCTCCATGGCGCGCGGCAGAATCTCCTCGGCCTTGAGCTGCTTGAGCTGGGCCACCATGTTGGAGTACATGCCACCCGGAATCTCGGCCTTCTGGACCAGTTCGTTGGGTGCGGGGAAGCCGTAGTAGGCCTCAATCTTGCGGCAGGCGTCGATGGTGCCCTCCTCGTCGTCGGCCTGGGCGGCCTTGATGGCGCGGTCGAACAGGGCGTCGATTTCGGCGGGAATCGTATCCGTCAGCGGGTTGAACGCCTTGGGCTCGGGCTTCTCGACACCGAATACCGACATGTTGAGCTCCTTGCGGATTTCACGCAGCTGGGTGTTGATTTTGGCCACGGCCTCCATGTTCACGCCCAGGTCGATGCCCAGCTTCTTGCAGAAGACGTAGACCAGCTCGATGGCCGGAGCGCCCGTACCGCCGGCGAAGTACCAGCAGTTGGTGTCGACGATGTCGACGCCGGCAACGATGGCTGCCAGAACCGATGCCAGACCGTAGCCCGGGGTGCAGTGGGTGTGGAAGTCGACGGGAATCGACAGATGCTGCTTGAAGAGGCGCACCAGCGTGGCCACGCGGCGCGGCGGGATGAGGCCCGACATGTCCTTGATGGTAATCATGTCGGCACCCAGAGCGGCCATCTGCTTGGCCTTGTCCAGGAAGTATTCATCCGTGAAGACGGGCTTCGGGTTCTTCTTGCCCATCAGCTTGGCGAAGAAACCCAGCTCGGGATATTTCGGGTCGACCGTGTAGCAGACGGCGCAGTCGGCGATGCCGCCGTACTGTTTCACGTACTTGACCGTCGACTTGACGTTGTCCACGTCGTTCAGCGCGTCGAAGATACGCATGATACCCAGTCCGCTCTCGATGGCGTTGCGGCAGAAACCGTCGATGATTTCATCCGTGTAGGGCGAGTAGCCGAAGAGGTTGCGGCCGCGCGAGAGAGCCGTCAGCTTCGAGACGTTGCCTACGGCCTTGTGGATGGTTTCGAGACGGGTCCAGGGGTTCTCGTTCAGATAGCGCATCACCGAGTCGGGTACGGCGCCGCCCCAAACCTCCATCGCATAGAAGTTCGCATCCTTGTAGTAGGGAAGACAGCGGTCGATTTGGGCCTGGTTCATTCGCGTGGCGAACGAGGACTGCTGCCCGTCGCGCAACGTGAGGTCTCTGATTTTAAGATTTCTTGCCATGATGCTATTAATAATTAGGTTCTTTGGTGTCGTTTGCTATTGTTATTCGAATAACAAAGATAGAAAAGAATTTTAATTTACAACAATTTTGGCCGGAAAATCGAAAAATATTCTTCCTCCTTCCCGTGAGATTTTCGTATCTTTGCCGGCGTCGCGTGTCGCGAAGCTCCGTCCGGCGGGTTCCATCCGCACGGAAGAGGGGGTTCGGCGGCCCGCCTAAAACCCGGAAACATGTCGCCCGCAGCCGTCACAGCCGTAGTGCTCGCCTACATCGCCCTGCTCTTCCTCATCGCATGGCTCTCGGGGCGTCATGCCGACAACGCAGGCTTCTTCACGGGCAACCGCCGCTCGTCGTGGTTCGTAACCGCCCTCTCGATGATTACGGCCGCCATGTCGGGCGTGACCTACCTCTCGGTGCCGGGGTCGGTGGCGGCCGACTCCTTCTCCTACATGCAGATGGTGCTGGGCTTCACGGTGGGGCAGCTCGTCGTCGCCTTCCTCCTTGTCCCGCTCTTCTACCGCATGCGGGTCATCTCGCTCTACCAGTACCTCGACCATCGCTTCGGCGTCACCGCGCAGCGGACCGGGGCGTGGTTCTTCTTCCTCTCGAAGATGCTCGGCGCGGCGCTGCGCCTCTACATCGTCTGCGCCGTGATGCAGCTGCTGGTCTTCGACCGCGTGGGGCTCCCCTTTGCGGCGAATGCCGTGGTGACGGTGCTCTTCGTCTGGCTCTACACGCGGCGCGGCGGCGTGAAGTCGCTCATCTGGACCGACGCCTTCAAGACGCTCTGCCTGGTGGCGAGCCTCGTGCTGACGATTCTGGCGCTGGTGCGCGGACTGGGGCTCACGACGGGCGAGGCGCTGCGCGAGGTGGCCGCGTCGGACTACGCGCGCATCTTCTTCTTCGACGACCCCTCGTCGGAGCGCTACTTCTGGAAGATGTTCGTGGCGGGCATCGTGCTGCTGGTCGCCATGACGGGGCTCGACCAGGAGATGATGCAGCGCAACCTGAGCTGCCGCACGCCGCGCGACGCGCAGAAGAACATCGTGCTGACGGCCCTCTGCCAGATTGCCGTCATCCTCCTCTTCCTGACGCTCGGCGCGCTGCTCTACTTCTACATGGCGCGGGTCGGCATGCCGCTCCCCCCGAAGAGCGACCAGGTCTTCTCGCAGGTGGCCGTCAACGGCGGCCTGCCCCTCTACGTCGGGCTGCTCTTCGTGCTGGGGATGATGGCGAGCACCTACTCGTCGGCCGGTTCCTCCCTCACGGCGCTCACCACCTCCTTCACGGTCGACCTGCTCGACGCCACGCGCCGCTGCGACGAGGCGCAGCTGACGCGGACGCGCCGACGCGTGCATGCGCTCATGGCCCTCGGCCTGACGCTGCTCGTGCTGCTGTTCGGCCGCTTCGGCAACGACAGCGTCATCAACCTCTTCTTCAAGGTGGCGGGCTATACCTACGGCCCGATTCTGGGGATGTTCCTCTTCGGCATCTGCACCCGCCGCCGCATCGACGGCCGTTGGCTGCCGCTGGTGGCCGTCGCCGCACCGCTGCTGAGCGCCCTGCTGCAGTATGCCGCCGGGGAGCTCTTCGGCTATCGCATCGGATTCGAGCTGCTGCTCTACAACGCCCTGCTCACGATGGGCGGCATGTGGCTCCTGGGGCGCAAAAAACGGATACAGTCATGAAACGACACGCATACAGACATTATATGTGCATGGCGCTGCTGGCGCTGGCGCTCCTGACGGGAGCGGCCTCGGCCGCCCCGGCCCGGGCGGCCGAAATCGGCGCCGCGACGCGCCGGCAAATCGGCAGCGCGCTGACCCGCATCACGGGGCGCGAGGTGGCCGGCAGCTGGGTGCGGATTCAGCGCGTCAAGTCGTCGCGCAGCCGCGTGCAGCTCTACGCCTCGGTGGGGTTATCGTACTATCCCTTCCGCGAGGAGAACGTGCAGGCCATCTACGACTCGGTGCGCGCGCTGCTCCCCGCATCCTTCCGCAAGGCGCGCATCGAACTCTATACCGACGGGCGGCTCATCGAGGAGCTCATCCCGCTGGCCTGCCGCACCGTGCAGCCCCGGCGCCGGCGCGACCGTGTGGCCCCCTTCGTCAACCCTTCGGCGCGGCCGCTCGTCTCGCCGCTCGACCGCAGAACCCCCTCGGCGGGGCTCGCCGGACGTCACATCGCCCTCTGGCAGAGCCACGGCCGCTACTTCGACCAACGCGAGGGGCGCTGGCGCTGGCAGCGGGCCCGCTTCTGGCAGACGTGCGAGGACCTCTATACTCAGAGCTACGTGCTGCCCTTCCTGGTCCCCATGCTCGAAAATGCGGGGGCGTGCGTCCTGCTGCCCCGCGAGCGGGACTGGCAGAGCCACGAGGTGCTGGCCGACAACGACGCCGCCGAGAGCTACCGCGAGGAGAACGGCGACGCCGGATGGTCGGGAGGCGATGTGGGCTTTGCACACCGCCAGCAGGTCTACCTGACGGGCGAGAACCCCTTCCTGCAGGGCACGACGCGCCACGTGCGGAGCATCACGACCGGGGCCGAGAGCCGCGCCGTGTGGCGGGTCGACATCCCCGAACGCGGGGAGTATGCCCTCTACGTGAGCTACGACTCGACGCCGGGGAGCGTCGACGACGCCCTCTATACGGTCCGCCACCTGGGCGGCGAGAGCCGCTTTGCCGTCAACCAGACGATGGGGGGCGGGACGTGGGTCTACCTCGGGCGCTTCCTTTTCGATGCGGGTGAGCAGGAGGCCGTCGTGCTTTCGAACCGTTCGCGGCGCGCCGGAGGCATCGTCTCGGCCGATGCCGTGAAAATCGGCGGCGGCTACGGCAACGTCGCCCGCGCGGCGGCCGATACGCTGGCCCGTCCGGGTGGTCTCTACCGCGCCGAGACGAGCGGCATGCCCCGCTTCTGCGAGGGGGCGCGCTACTGGTTGCAGTGGGCCGGCTTCGACGAGTCGGTCTATACGCCCAAGGGCGACCGCGACGACTACAAGGACGACTTCATGTCGCGCGCACTGTGGGTCAATGCCCTCATGGGGGGCTCCGAGCGGCTGCGTGACTCGGCCGGACTGGGCATTCCGCTCGACCTGGCGCTGGCGTTCCACTCCGACTCGGGGGTGCGCGACGGCGACGAGACGATTGGCACGCTCGGAATCTTCTTCACGCGCGACAAGAACGGCCGCTTCGAAGGGGGCGCCGACCGCTACCGCTCGCGCGATTTGACCGACCTGGTGATGACGCAGGTGGTCGGCGACATCCGCCGCACGTGCGAACCCGAGTGGCGCCGCCGCGGGCTGTGGAACCGCTCCTACTACGAAGCACGGGTGCCCAACGTGCCGACCATGCTGCTCGAACTGCTCTCCCACCAGAACTTCGCCGACATGCGCTACGGCAACGACCCGCGCTTCAAGTTCCTCGTGAGCCGGGCCGTCTATAAGGGTATCCTCAAGCACGTTGCGGCGCAGTACGGACGGCCGTACGTCGTGCAGCCGCTCCCCGTCTCGTCGTTCGCCGTGCGGCTGGGCGACGGGGACCAAGTCGAGCTCTCGTGGCTCCCGACCGTCGATTCGCTCGAGCCGACGGCCGCACCTTCGGGCTACATGGTCTACACGCGCCGCGGCGACGGGGGCTTCGACAACGGCCGCTACACGGCCGAGCCCCGCTTCGTGACGGAACAGGAGCCCGACGTGCTCTACAGCTACCGCATCACGGCGTTCAACGACGGCGGCGAGAGCTTCCCGAGCGAGACGCTGGCCGCCTGCCGCGCCTCGGAGGAGCGGGGGCGGGTGCTGGTGGTGAACGGCTTCGACCGCGTGAGTGCACCGCTGAGCATGCGCAGCGACTCGACCGCCGGATTCTATCCCCGCCTCGACGCGGGGGTTCCCTACCTGCAGGAGAGCTCGTTCGTCGGCGAGCAGTATGTCTACGACCTGGCCGAGGCGCGCAACAGCGACGAGACGAAGGCCCTCGGCGCCTGCCGCAGCGACGGCGAGGCGGAGGTCGTGGCCGGTAATACGTTCGACTATGCCAGCATGCACGGGCGTGCGATTGCCCGTGCGGGCTACTCCTTTTGCTCGGCCTCGGCCGCCGCGGTCGAGCGGAGCGGCATCGACCCGGAGGCCTGCGATGTGGTCGACCTGATTCTGGGCAAGCAGCGCTCGACGCTGCTTGGCCGGGGTACGGTCGGTTATACGTTCAAGACCTTCACGGCTGACATGCAGCGTGTTTTGGCCGATTACCTCGAGTGCGGCGGCAGCCTCTTCGTCTCGGGCAGCTACGTCGCCTCGGACCTTACGACGGGGCCCGAAGCCGGCGAGGCGGAGCGGGCCTTCGTGCGCGAGGTGCTCCACTGCGCACTGGAGCAGGAGCAGACCGCCCGTCGGGGCGATGTACGCGTCGTGGCCCCCACGCTCTTTTCGCGCGGGGAGTATGAGTTCCGCACCCGCCCGTCGCGCAGCTGCTACGGCGTCGAGACCGCCGATGCCCTGCGACCCGTGGGAGAGCGGTCGTTTGCCGTGATGCGCTACGGCGATTCGGGCCGTACGGCCGCCGTGGCCAACGACGGCAGCCGGCGCACCTTCGTGGCGGGATTCCCCTTCGAGACGATTCGTTCGGAGGAGCAGCGCGAGCGGCTGATGGGCGACGTGCTGCGCTTTCTGACGCAGGGACGCAGGGATGAAGCTGCGGAGTAGATAAACGATGCAACATATTGTGTAGAAACTATAAAAACAAACAACCATGTCACTCGAAAAAGAGATTTCCACCGGAATCATGGAGGCCATGAAGGCCAAGAATCCCGTGCGCCTGAGCGCGCTGCGCAACGTCAAGAAGTACATCATCGAGGCCAAGACGGCGGGTCCCGAAATCGCCGAGCTGCCCGATGCCGACGTGATTAAAATCATCTCCAAGCTGGCCAAGCAGGGGAGCGATTCGGCGGCCATCTATGCCGAGCAGCACCGTCAGGACCTGGCCGACGAGGAGCTGGCGCAGGTTGCCGTGCTGCAGGAGTTCCTGCCCAAGCAGCTGACGGCCGAGGAGCTGACCGAGGCCGTGCGGGCGATTATCGCCGAGGTGGGCGCCACCTCGATGAAGGAGATGGGCAAGGTGATGGGCGTCGCCTCGAAGCGGCTGGCCGGCCAGGCCGACGGCAAGGAGATTTCGGCCAAGGTCAAGGAGCTGCTCTCGTAGGGCGGCCAGTGCTGCCCGGCGGCGGTCGGAGCTGCCCGGAATAGCCCGGCGGCGGTCGGAGCTGCCCGGAATAGCCCGGCGGCGGTCCGGGTCTCGTCGTGAGATGGCCGGTATTGCCGTTTGGCGGCCGGCGCACCAGTTGACGGTTCTCCCGCCGGAGAGGCTCCGATGCCCTCCGCCCGGCCATTTCGCCTGTTGATGACGCTCCGCAGCACTCCGCCCAGCCAGCTCAATCGCCGGGTTCAATAAATAGGTTAAAACACAAGGAATCATGCACGTACTGGAATCCCTGCACCGCAACGTCAAGACCATCGCCATGCCTTCGGCCATGGTGGTCGGGGCGCTGCTGTGCCGTCCCGTTTCGGCGCTCGAGGCCGCATCGTACCAGATGATTACCCCGACGCTCATCTTCCTGATGCTCTTCGTCACCTTCTGCCGCGTGACCCCCAAGCAGATGCATCTGAGCATGCTCCACCTCTGGCTGCTGCTCTTCCAGGTGGTCGCGAGCGTGGCGGTCTACCTGCTGCTCGAGCCGCTGAACGGCATCGTGGCCCAGGGGGCGATGATTTGCGTGCTGGCGCCCATCGCCATGGCCGCCGTGGTCATCGGCGGCATGCTGGGGGCCAACGTCGCAACGATGACCACCTACAGCCTGCTCTGCAACATGGTCATCGCACTGGTGGCGCCCGTCGTCATCGCCCTGACCGGGAGCGGCCACTGCTCCTTCGTCGAGATTCTCTCGCGCGTGGCACCGCTGCTCATCATGCCCTTCGCCGCGGCGCAGTGCTGCCGCTTCCTCTTCCACCGCGCCTCGCGGTGGATTGCCGACCACAGCCAGATATCCTTCTACATGTGGCTGCTGTCGCTCGTCGTCATCATCGGACGCACGACGGCCTTCATCATCGACCTGCGCGATGTCTCGCCGGACATCGAGCTCTGGCTGGCCTTTGCGGCGCTGGTCATCTGTCTGGTGCAGTTCAAAATCGGCCGCATGCTGGGTCGCCGCTACGGCGATGCGGCGGCGGGCGGCCAGTCGCTCGGCCAGAAGAATACGGTGCTGGCCGTCTGGATGGCGCAGTCGTTCCTCAATCCGATTTCGTCGATTGCCCCGACGGCCTACATCGTTTGGCAGAACTTCGTGAACTCCTATCAGATTTACCGCCGGGACCGCGAGCGTCGCAGACAGCAGGCGTGACGCTTCCGGCGCGGGATACGGAAAGCGGGCGTCAGGATGCCGTAAGGCACCTTGACGCCCGCTTTGTGTCGGGTGGGGGGCTTGGGGGATGGTGGGGGCTCTTCTCGGAGCCGTTCGCCGGGCCCGGCTTCTCCGGCGGGTCAGAAAAGAAGCGAGTGGGCGACCAGGAACGTGTAGAACGTCTGGCGGTAGCTCTCCGAGACGGGCAGGTACTCCTTGCCGATGACAACCCGGTTGCGCTCGATGGCCTGCATCTTCGACGGCTGGATGATGTACGACCGGTGAATCCGCACGAAGCGGTCCGGAGGCAGCTGCTCCTCGAGCGCCTTGAGGTTCATGAGCGAGAGAATGGGACCGGGCTGGTTGTCGACGTGGATTTTGACGTAGTCCTTCAGCCCCTCGATGTAGGTGATGCGCTCCAGTTCGATTTGCTGCAGCCGGTACTCGGTCCGCACGAAGATGCTCTGCGGCTCCTTCCCGGCCGGAGGAAGCGCCTCGGCGCGCCGCTTCATCTCGAACCAGCCGAGCGCCTTGTCGGCCGCCTCCAGAAAGTCGGCGTAGCTGATGGGCTTGAGCAGGTAGTCGAGGGCCCGCACGCGGAACCCATCGACGGCATACTGGGTGAAGGCCGTGGTGAAAATCACGCGGGTCTCCTCGGGCAGCATGCGCGAGAGCTCCATGCCGTTGAGCCCCGGCATCTGGATGTCGCAGAAGAGCAGGTCGACGGGTGCCTCGCGCAGCGCCTCGCAGGCCGCAACGCCGCTCCCGAACGAGGCCTTCAGTTCGAGAAACGGCGTCTTGCGCACGTAGGATTCCATCAACTCGACGGCCAGCGGCTCGTCGTCGATTATGGCACAGGTCAGTTTCATGGTTCGTCGAATTTGATGCAGAGCAGCGCCCGGTAGTCGGTCTCGCCTGCGGGGCCGTATTCGAGGATGTAGCGGCCGGGGTATATCATGTCGAGCCGCCTGGTCAGATTGCTCAGCCCGATGCCCGAGCCGCTGCGGTCGGAGTCGCTCTTGGGGAAGCGGCTGTTCTTGATGCTGCAAATCAGCTGCCCCTCCAGTTCGTGGATGTCGATGGTGATGTAGGAGGGCTTTTCGTTGCTCACGCCGTGCTTGAAGGCGTTCTCGACCAGCGAGATGAAGAGCAGCGGCGCAATCGGGGTCGACGAGGGGGCGTCGGGCAGCGAGACGAAGAGCCGCACGTGGCGCGGCAGGCGAATGCGCATCAGCTCGATGTAGTCGCGCAGGAAGTCAATCTCGGCCGCGAGCGGGACGGTGGCGCGGCTGCTGTCGTAGAGCACGTAGCGGAGCATGCGGCTCAGGTCGTGGACGGCCTGCTGGGCACGGGTCGTGTCGAGCTGGATGAGCGAGTAGATGTTGTTGAGCGTGTTGAAGAGGAAGTGGGGGTTCAACTGGCTCTTGAGGTTCTGCAGCTCGGCCTCGGTGTGGCTGTGCTCCAGCTCCTTGCGGGCCGCCTCGGCGCGGTACCAGCCGCCCGTCATCCGGATGGCGACCCCCACGCCGACGACCAGCGCATAGAGCGTGGCGTTGCCCAGGAAGAAGCGCACGCCGTCCTGCCACGGACGGTCGGCGGGCGGGTGGTGCCCCGGGTCGGGCGGCAGCACGTAGCGGAAGAGCAGGTGGACGCTCACCATGACCAGCAGGATGAGCAGCAGGTTCGAGAGGGCGAAGCGGCCGCCGCGCCGGGTGGTGAGGTAGCGGTCGATGAGCACGAAGTAGTTCGTGTAGAAGACCAGCATGAACGAGAGCGGCACCAGCAGGAAGCGAACGTATTGCGGACCGGTCATGAGCGGGCGGTCCGGACCGGTGAAGAAGAGCGGCATCCCGAAGATGACGGCCCAGGCGGTCAGGTGGATGAACCATGCGGCGTATTTCGACTGTACGGCGTTCATGGTATGCAAAGATAACCTTTTTCGGGAATTATTCATAGCGGATGGCCTCGATGGGGTCGAGCATGGCCGCCTTCTGTGCGGGGTACCAGCCGAAGAAGACCCCCGTGAGCGTGCAGACGGCGAACGAGAGGAAGACGCTCCACGGCTGGATGTAAATCGGGAACGAGGCCACAACCTTCACCACCACGGCGGCGCCGATGCCCAGCAGCACGCCGATGAGGCCGCCCGTGACGCTGATGAGGATGGATTCGATGAGGAACTGCGCCAGAATGTCGCGCCCCTTGGCGCCAATCGACATGCGGAGTCCGATTTCGCGCGTGCGCTCGGTGACCGATACGAACATGATGTTCATGATGCCGATGCCGCCCACGAGCAGCGAGATGCCGGCCACGGCGGCCAGCAGCATGGTCATCATGTCGGTCGTCGAGGTGAGCATCGACGAGAGCTCCTGCTGCGAGCGGATGGTGAAGTCCTCCTCGTCGCCCTCCTTCAGCTTGTGGTTGGTGCGCAGGATGGCGGAGATTTCGTCGATGGCCTCCTCGGTGTAGGCCTCGCTCAGCGCCGAGCAGACAATCTCCTGAAGGTAGGTGATGGCCAGGATGCGCTTCTGGACGGTGGTGTAGGGGGCGAGAATCAGGTCGTCCTGGTCCATGCCCATGCTGTTGTAGCCCTTGCTTTCGAGTACGCCGACGATGCGCAGCGGAATGGTCCCGAAGCGAATCACACGCCCTACGGGGTTCGTGCCGTCGGGGAAGAGCTCGTCGACCACCGTCTGGCCCACCAGGCAGACCTTCGCCGCGGTGCGGATGTCCTGCTCGGAGAAGGTGTCGCCGTCGGCGATGCGGTAGCGGCGGATTTCCAGATAGTCGGTGTTGACGCCGTAGATGGTCGTCGGGGTGTTGTTCGCCCCGACGATGGCCTGTCCCGCGCTGTTGACCGAGGGCGAGACGTAGGTGACGAAGCGCGTGTTGTTGCGGATGTCCTCCAGGTCCTTCAGCTTGAGCGACTCCATGTCGTCGGCGTCGAGCCGCACGCCGCCGCGCATGTCGCCGCCCGGGTGAATCATAATCATGTTGGAGCCCATCTCGCTGATTTCGGCCTGGATGCTCCGCTTCGACCCCTGGCCGATGGCCAGCATCGTGATGACCGACGCCACGCCGATGATGATGCCCAGCATGGTGAGGAATCCGCGCAGCTTGTTGTTGCACAGCGCCTTGAAGGCGATTTTGAAAAGGTTCGCAAAGTTCATGGCTCAATCGTCGTTTTTGGGCAGCCTCGCCAGCGCCTCGGCTGCGCTCAGAATCCGGTCGTTGCGCACGTCGCCCGTGATGCGGCCGTCGCGCAGCGTGATGTTGCGGCTGCTGTAGCGCGCGATGTCGGGGTTGTGCGTTACGAAGATGATGGTGCGGCCGGCGGCATGGAGCTGCTGGAAGAGCACCAGCACCTCGAAGCTGGTGCGCGTGTCGAGGTTGCCCGTCGCCTCGTCGGCGAGGATGACCGCCGGGTTGTTGACCAGCGCCCGGGCGATGGCCACGCGCTGCATCTGGCCGCCCGACATCTGATTGCTGCGGTGGAGCAGCCGGTCGCCGAGCCCCACTGCCCGCAGCGCCTCGACCGAACGGCGGTAGCGCTCGGCGGCCGAACACGAGGGGTTGTACATGAGAGGCAGCTCGACGTTCTCGATGGCCGTCGTCTTGGGCAGCAGGTTGTAGTTCTGGAAGACGAAGCCGATTTTGCGGTTGCGGAGCGTCGCCCGCTGGTTCTTGTCCATCGTGCGCACGGCCACGCCGTCGAGGTAGTATTCGCCCGACGTCGGGGTGTCGAGGCATCCGAGCGTATTGAGCAGCGTCGACTTGCCGGAGCCCGAGGTGCCCATGATGGTGACGAATTCGCCCTCGAGGATGGTGAACGAGACGTCGCGCAGGGCGTGCACCACCTCGTCGCCGACGTGGAAGTCGCGGCGTATGTGCTCCAGACGGATGACCTCCTTGTTGCTGGTTTCCATATTCTTCGTTTTATTCATGTCAGGCGGCCGGGAGGTGCGGCGGGCCTCCTTTCCGGGGCCCTCCGCCACGTCCCGTGCGGCCGCTACCGGGCCTGTTGCTTTTTCCCCTTGTCGCCGCCCGGAGGCGAGGGCATGAAGGGACTACGCTCGACCGAGGCCGCCGCCGGCTCTTCGGATGCGGCGCTTAGCCCGATGGCGACCACCTCGCCGTCGGCAAGTCCCTCGGTAATTTCGGTCAGCTCGCCACTCGATGCGCCGGCGCTCACAGTACGCGGCACCAGCGTATCCCCGTTTTTTACCCATAACTCGCGCTTGCCCGTCTGGGCGGGAGCGCTCTGCCCGTCGACGGTGATACCGATGCGCGACAGCAGCTCGGCGTCGGGCACGAAGCGCAGCGCCTTGGTCGGAACGGCCAGCGCATGCTCCTTCTCGAGCGTATAGATGGTGACGTTGGCCGTCAGACCCGGTTTGAGCTTCAGGTCGGGGTTGTAGGCCGAGATAACCACCTCGTAGGTGACCACGCTCGACTCGGTCGTCGCCTCGAGCCGCACCTGCTGCACCGTCCCCTCGAAGGTGTCGTCGGGGTAGGCGTCGACGGTGAACTCGACCCGCTGGCCATCCTTCACCTGGCCGATGTCGGCCTCGTCGACGTCGGCGATGACGCGCATCTGCGTCAGGTCGTTGGCGATGGTGAAGAGGGTAGGCGTCTCGAAGCCTGCGGCCACGGTCTGCCCCTCCTCGACGGCCCGGCTGATGACCACGCCGTCGATGGGCGAGGTGATGGTGGCGTAGTCGAGGTTCTGCTTCACCTGCACGATGGCGGCCTTGGCCTGTTCGTAGGCGTTGCGCGCCTTCTCGTAGAGGTAGAGGGCCTCGTCGTACTCGGCGTCGCTGACCAGCTGCTTTTCGTGGAGCGTGCGCGTGCGGGTGTAGTTCTTCATCTGGTACTCGTACTCGGTCTTGCAGCTCGCCAGCTCGGCCTGCGACTGCTCCAACTGGGCCTGCAGTGTCACCTTGTCCATCTCGGCGATGAGCTGTCCGGCCTTCACCACGTCGTTGTAGTCGACATAGAGCCGGTCGATGATGCCCGAAACCTGGGTACCCACCTCGACCTCGGTGACCGGCTCGACCGTACCGGTGGCCATCACCGAGTTGCGAATCGTGATGCGGCTGGTTGCGGCCGTCTGCAGCGTGATGTCGTCCGTGCGGGGCGAGCGCAGCCAGAGCCACGCTCCGCAGACGACCGCCACGGCGGCCAGCGCCGCAAGAAGCGTCTTTTTCCGTTTCATGTTCATGGTCTTATCGTTCGTTTTGTCAATATTCGGCGTTGGTACCCCGTCCCTGGTAGATGTTGAGCAGCTCGATGTTGAGCAGCGACATGTACTTGGCCTGCAGCACCTCCTGGCGGGCGGCCGTCAGCTCGTTCTGGGCCGTCAGCAGCTCGACGGTGTTCTTCATCCCGACGGCGAACTGCTCGCTCGTCAGCTCGTAGCTGCGCCGGGCGTACTGCTGCTTCTCGACGGCCGCGACGTACTGCGACTGGGCCGACAGGGCGTCGAGGTAGGCCCCCTCGACCTCCTCGAGCAGCGTCTTCTTCAGGTCGAGCCACGTGAGCCGCATGTTGGCGGCCGTCAGCCGCGCCTTGTTGGTGGCCGTGCGATTCCGGCGGTTGGAGAAGAGGGGGATGCTGAGCGTTAGGCCGACGTTTTCATTGAAGCGGTTCCAGATTTGGGTGCCGCTCTCGAAGCTGCCGCCCGACATGTGGCCCGTTCCGATGCCGGCCGTCAGCGCCAGTGTCGGCAGGAAGCCCGCCCGGGCCTCGCGCACCTCGAGCTCGGCCGCCTCGACGGCCAGTTCGCCGCGGGCGATTTCGGGCATGCTCTCCAGTGCCGTGGCGTAGATGTCGGTCTTGGCGGGCAGTTGGGCAAGGATCGCCTCCTGGCCGACCTCCGGCTCGGCGAGGGTCATCTCGTCGGTGATGCCCAGTTCGAGCAGCTGCTTGAGCCGGAGTTTGTAGCTGTCGAGCGTCGAGCGGGCCACGACGACCTGGTATTCGTCGCTTGCATACTGGCTCTCGAGCTGTGCGAAGTCGACGCGGCTGATGGAGCCGGCCTGCCACATCGCCTCGGCACGGTCGCGCTGCGCCTTCGAGGCGTCGGCCGTGCTGCGGTTGACCGTCACCGCCTCGGCGGCGTAGAGGCACTGCATGTAGGCCTGCACGATGGCGATGCGGATGTCGTTGGCCGCCTCGTCGACCGAGAGTTCGTCGATGCGGTTCTGCAGCTGCTGCCGCTTGACGGCCGTGCGCAGCCGGCCGCCGTTGTAGAGCGTCATGCCGGCCTCGAGACCGTAGGTGCCCGTATAGCTGGTGCGGTCGACGGCGTTCGACGAGGGGTAGTTGGTCACGCTCTGCGAGGTGGAGGCGGTCAGCGAGGGGAAGAGAGCCGCCCGGGCCTCCTTCGTATCCTCGACGCCCGAGAGGTAGTCGTTGCGGCTCTGCTGCAGCTGGATGTTGTGCTCGAGCGCATAGTTCAGACAGTCGTTCAGCGTCCAGACCCGCAGGGAGTCGGACTCCGCAGCCGCCCGTCCGAGGGCGAGCGTTGCGAGGAGGGTGCATATCAGCGTGCGCTTCATGGTCGTTCGTTTTGCCGCAAAGCTACCCGAAGGTGCACACGCGTGCAAATACAATAGACCGGAAGGGCGAATCCCTCGACCAACGGGCTGTTTTGTCCGACGAAAATTCCGCGCCGGAGGGCCCTCCCTGCGCCTCCGGGCCCCGTTCCGCGTCAGCCGTTCCTGCCCCTCGTCCGTTTTTCCTCTCCTTGAGCGACGGGTACAAAAAAGAGCGCCTCCCCGGTATGGGGAAGGCGCTCCTGTGTTGCGGGCGGCGGCTTTTCGGGCGGCGTGTTGCCGCGGGCGGCTGCTTTCCGGGTGCTGCCTTATGGCAGGCGGCGGATGATGCCGGTAGTTGCTGCGGTGGCGTTGGCTGCCGGCGGTTGCCGCGGGGGAGCTACTTGCGGAAGATGAAGTAGACGGCCATAATCAGGCAGATGAAGCCTGCAAGATGGTTCCAGCGCAGCGTGTCCGACTTCATGAAGACCAGCGCGAAGACGGTGAAGACCGAGAGCGACACCACCTCCTGGATGACCTTGAGCTGCCAGAGCGTGAAGGGGCCTCCGAACTGGGCGCTTCCGATGCGGTTGGCAGGAACCTGGAAGCAGTACTCAAAGAGGGCTATTCCCCAGCTGATGAGGACGATGGCCACCAGCCCGAAGCGCTCGAGCTTCGACTTGAAGGCGATGTGCCCGTACCAGGCCAGGGTCATGAATGCATTCGATACGACGAGCAACCCGACGGTTGCGACGGCTTTCCACATGGTTATTCGAGTATTTGATGGATGTTCGTGATGTCCCGGAAGTCGGTGACGATGCGGTAGAGGCCCTCGGCCTTCTCGAGCTGCTCGCGGGGCAGGGTGGTGGCCAGCGCCACGATGCGGCCGATGCCGGCGCGGCGGGCCGCCTCGATGCCGGCCGGGGCATCCTCGAAGACCAGACACGCGGCGGGGTCGAGTCCGAGTGCGGCGGCGGCCGTTTGGTAGATTTCGGGGTCGGGCTTGCAGCGGGTCACCATGTCGCCGCAGATGCGCGCCTCGAAGAAGTCGCCGATGCGGCAGGCGTCGAGGACGAAGTCGACGTTGGCGCGGCAGCCCGACGACCCCACGGCGCAGCGGATGCCCGCCGCGCGCAGCTGGCCGAGCGTCTCGACCAGACCCGGCGTGGGTTGGATTTCGGGAGCGTAGATTTCGCGGTAGATGGCCTCCTTCTCGTCGGCCAGCGCCGCGAGGCCCCGCGTGCGAATCAGCTCCTCGGGCAGAATGAGCCGCATGATGTCGTCGTTGCCCATGCCGTAGGCGTTGCCGAGCTTCGATTGCCAGTCGCGGACCCCGTAGCGGTCGCAGAAGATTTCGAAGGCCCGGATGTGGACCGGCGTGTTGTTGACCAGCACGCCGTCCATGTCGAAAATGGCTCCCTGTATCATCGTCTTCGGAAATTTTCCGCAAAGGTAGTCAATTCCCCGGGACGGCGGATGGGCGGCGGGTCAGAATTTGAGGTTGAGACTCAGGTTGACGGCGAAGTTCTGGATGTTCTGCCCCTCGACGGGCGAGCGGTGGGTGAGCCGCCAGATGCAGTCGATGCGCAGCAGGCGGAAGATGTTCTCGATGCCGAAGCCCGCCTCGATATAGGGCTCGGTGACCGACGACATGCCGCGCGGGAAGAGCAGCACGGCCTGCGTGGCGGGCAGACTGCCGTTGTTCTCGTCGCGGAGCGAGCCCCAGACCCCCTTGCAGACCAGCACCTCGCGCCACTTGAGCCGCTTGAGCAGCGGAATGCGCCCCAGCAGGTAGCCGTTGAAGTGGTGCTCGTAGAAGAACGCGAGCCACGTGTCCGACGCGAACTCGTAGTAGTTCATGCACGAGAAGGCGTAGGCGTCGTAGAAGTAGGTGCCGTTGCCCTCGTGCAGCTTGAGCAGCGGGTAGGGGACCTTGCCGAAGATGCGGCCCCCCTCGACCGTGATGCGCGAGTAGCCGATGGGCGGCAGGTCGAGCTTGTAGTGAAGACGCCCCTCGAGACGGTAGAAATTGTAGTCGTTGCGCATGAGCCCCTTTACTCCGGCCGTGAAGCCGACCGCGAGAATCGGGTAGCGCGAGCCCAGATACTGCTTGTCAAAGGCCGTGCGGTAGATTTTCTCGTGGTACGAGAAGCGCATGCCCACATGGAACGCCGTGCTCGAAATCGAGCCGACGGCGCTGCTGTCGGGGCGCAGCAGCGGCACGTAGCGGTTGCCGTAGACCCGCTGGAGGCGGGCGCCGAGCGTGTTGCTCAGTCCGTGTATCCATTCGTGCTCGTAGAGCGCCTCGGCGCGGTTGACCATCGAGAGGCGCTTGTTCCCGCGTGAGAAAATCGAGCTGAGCAGGTTGTTGTCCGCCAGCGCGTTCTGTCCGGCACCCAGCTGCCGCACGTCGTGCGAGGCCGTGAGCGAGAGCTTGCGCGTAAGCCGCCGGTTGAAGGAGAGCTCCACGCCTCCGCCCCCCTTGACATCCTCGTCGCGGGTACCGTAGGCGACGTAGGCCGAGAGGCGGATGCGGCGGCTCACCTCCGTTGTCGTGCGGCCGCCCAGCTGCATGCGGAACCCTTCGAGGCGGTTGAAGCTCACCATCTTGTAGTAGGGGCCGATGCCGATGTACTTCGTGTTGTAGTAGCCGCCGATGATGGTGTTGAGAATCGTGTAGATGTTGCGGTAGAGCGGCGCCTTCTGAATCGAGTCGACCATGGCGTAGATGCCCCGCTCCTGGTCGCTCAGCCGGTAGGGGCGCGCCTCCTCCCAGAAGCGCTCGTCGCGCGAGCCGGCCTCGTCGTCAGCGATGACCACGTCGTTGTCCATGCTCAGCACCTCCCGGGGGATGGGCGCACCGATGCGGATGTCGGAGTAGGCCACCTCGCGCGTGCCGATGAAGGAGACGAGCTTCGAGGAGTCGGCCTGCGTGACCGAGAACTCGGCCGAGACCTTGTCCCGCTTGCGGAACCAGACCCCCTCGTCGAGCAGCTGGTTCTCGTTTTCGAGCAGCAGGTGGTTTATCCAGTTGACGTTGACCCCCTTGGGCATGCGGGCCGAGGCCGATTGCAGCGCATAGGTGGCCGAGTCGATGTTCACCTCGCCGTCGAGCACGGCCGTCGAGAGGCGCTTGGGGTGGAAGCGGATTTTGTAGGTCTTGCGGCCGTCGACCTCGAGGCTGTCGACCAGGAAGTAGTTGTAGAACGACTCGCCCATCGAGGAGAGGGGGCTGGCGAAGCGGACGTTGAACAGCGCGATGAAGTTGTCGTAGAAGTTGATGTCGCCCTGCAGCTGGCCGGTGAACTGGGCGACGGTGAAGCTGTCCTCGACGCCCGAGACGCGGCTGCCCCGAATCACCTCGCGGCTGAGTGCGGGCTGGCGGCTGTGGTAGTAGTCGGCCACCGCCTCCGATATCATGGCCGGCAGGTAGGGCTGCCCGGTGAGGGCCGAGGTGTCGATGTGGTCGAAGATGAAGCCGAAGTTCTTCTGCATGCGCCGGTTCCGGAAGTGCGGCTTGATGTTGGTCAGGTCGAGCTCCATTTTGGTGTAGGTGGCGCAGCTGTAACGCTCATACTCAGCGGGATTGTTGCGTGAGCGGTTGCGGATGACCCCCTTGAGAATCGGCAGCGCCGGGTTCTCGCCCGGGGTGATGACCACGTTGTCGATGCCGAACTGCGCCGCCTCGAGCGCGAAGTCGACCTGGTTGTACTGCCTCGGGGTGACGGGCTGCGTGCGGCTGACGTAGCCCACCATCGAGGCCTCGATGCGGCTCACCGTGTCGCGCGTCTCGAGCGAGTAGATGCCCTGCTTGTCGGTGGTGATGCCCACGGTGGTGCCCGGAAAGACAACGCTGACGAACTGCAGCGGTTCCCCCGTAGCGGCGTCGGTCACCTGGCCGCGAACCCGGGTGCTCTGGGCGCGGAGTTCGCGGCAGCCGAGCAGACCGGCCATCAGGACGATGAGTCCGATGAGGTATGAGGTTCGGCATCTCAGCATATAAATACAAAGATACAAAAAGGAACGAAACGACAAAAAATAAACTACCTTTGCGGCGAATTTCGTAGATTAACGGAACAACGACTGTTTTATACTGTTTTTGAGAGATGGGACACTCCAAGGTTGAAAAGACCAATGCCGCCCGGCTGCTCGACCGGGCCAAAATCGCCTACGAACTGGTTCCCTACGCGGTGGACGAGGAGCATCTGGCCGCCACGCATGTGGCCGAACAGCTGGGCGAGGATATCGCCTGCGTCTTCAAGACGCTGGTGCTGAAGGGCGACCGCACGGGATACTTCGTGTGCGTCGTGCCGGGCGACCACGAGGTCGACCTCAAGGCTGCGGCCCGCGTCTCGGGCAACAAGAAGGTTGACCTGATTCCGGTCAAGGAGCTGCTTCCCGTGACGGGATACATCCGTGGCGGCTGCTCACCCGTGGGGATGAAGAAGGCCTTCCCGACCTACATCCACTCCACGGCCCTCGACCACCCCTTCATCTACATCAGCGCCGGCGTGCGGGGGCTCCAGCTCAAGGTCGCCCCGGCGGAGCTCATCGCCTACGTCCGTGCGACCGTGGCCGAACTGAGCCATCCGGCATAGCGCACCTCACGCGGTGCTTGAGTTCGCGGAAGCCTCAAGCTTTGCATGAGCACACTGGCTGCAATCCGCTTGCAGCAAACGAGAAAGAGCATCCTCTTCCTTCCTGTGCGGGAGTGCGGAGGATGCGTCTTTTTACGGGTCATCCGCTCCGAAGAGCGCCGTCCCGGGCGGCGTTATGGCTGCATGCGCTCCGCGCGGAATCGGTAAACGGGGTATGTAAATCCGGAATCGGGTTAGGCGCTCTTTGTGCGCGGCGGTGTATCTTTGTATCGTAAAAAATGAATGCAACGATGAAAACGGATTACGAAGAGCTCCGCATCGACTGTGCCCATCAGAGCGCCGAGGAGCTGGCGCTGGCACGCGAGCAGGCGCAGCTGCTCTTTCGGTTCAACCAGACGATGCCGATGACCGAAGAGTACGACCAACTCATGCACCGACTCTTTCCCCGCATGGGCGAGGGGAGCGTCGTGCGTACGCCGCTGACGGTGGTGCGGCCCCACTGCGTGACGATTGGCCGCCGGGTGACGGTCATGAACGGTGCGCTGATGATGGCCGCCGGCGGCATCACCATCGACGACGACGTGCAGATTGCCGCCAACGCGCAGCTGGTCTCGAACAACCATGACCTGGTCGACCGGATGGTCATCACCTGCCGTCCGGTCCGCATCTGCCGCCGCGTCTGGATTGGCGCCGGGGCGACGATTCTGCCCGGCGTGACCGTCGGTGAGAACAGCGTGGTGGGGGCCGGAAGCGTCGTGACGCACGACGTCGAGCCCAATACGATTGTGGCAGGCAACCCCGCCCGGCTTATCCGCCGCCTGAGCGACGAGGAGATTGCCGGCGCCGCAGCCCTTGCCGGGCGCACCGAGTAAATGATGCCGGCTGCGCACGGTGCCGCTGTCTCTGACGGGTGCCGGTGTCGGCCGGAAATACCTCCGTCTATAACCAAACCGATTATATCATGAAAGCCAAAACCCTCTCCACGCTTGCCATGCTCCTCTTCGCGGGAGCGCAGGCTTCGGGGCAGAGCGCCCCGGCACACGGCGGCGCCTCGCCGCGTACGCTCGTCGTCTACTTCTCGGCGACGGGAACAACGGCCGCTGCGGCCCGCAACATCGCGGCCGCCACGGGCGGCACCCTCTGCGAGATTGTGCCCGAGAAGCCCTACACGTCGGCCGACCTGAACTGGCGCGATGACCGTTCGCGCAGCTCCCGGGAGATGAACGACGCCGAGGCGCGCCCCGCGATTCGTCCCGCAGGGGTGCGTGTCGAGGAGTACGACGTCGTCTTTCTGGGCTATCCCGTCTGGTGGAACCTCGCGCCGCGGGTCGTCAACAGCTTCATCGAGCAGCACGACCTGAGCGGCAAGCGCATCATCCCCTTCGCTACCTCGGGAAGCAGCAGCATCGCGGGCAGTGTCGCCGCCCTGCGGCGCAGCTATCCCGAGCTGGAGTGGTCGGCCGGGCGGCTGCTCAACGGCATGAGCCGCGAAGCCGTCGCCGACTGGGCACGCAGCGCCGCGGCCGGACGCAACTGACCCGCACTGCGCGGCGCAGCGCAACGCAACGCAACTGGTTCGCGCTACGCCCTGTCGAGCCTCTGTCCCGCTCCCGTCTCGTGTTGTGCTGCCGTTCTGCTTCCGCCCCGCGACGCGCACTGTTGTGCCGCTGACACGCGGCATGCAGCCATGCAGCGGGGGACGGTCGGAATGAAGCCCTCCGTCACTTTGTCGCCTTGACCACAAGCAGCTCCCTCCAGTCGGTCGTATAGCGGGGCGAGAGGTGCTCGCGGTTCATGCGGAAGGGCTCGGTGCCCTGCGCCGCGACGACGAGCCTCCCCTTGCCGCAGCTCTTGTTGACCGCATCGAGGACCTTCATCAGCCGTGCGTGTTTCTCGTGCTCGGCCGGTGTGAAGAGAGAACCCTGAAGTTCGGAAGCCGGCGTAATCTGCGCGAGCAGCACGCCGGCCTTTTTGTATCCGTACCCCGGCTGGAAAATCTGCCGCAGGGCGATGCGGGCCTGCCGCACCAGCTCGAGCGAGCTGTCGGTCGGGTCGGGGATGAGCGACAGCCCCGTCACGCAGCGCTGGGGCTGCTCCTCGCGGTGGCGGTTGGTGAGCAGGTAGCACTGCACCTCGCGGCAGACCGAGTGCTCGGCGCGCAACTTCTCGGCGCACATCGAGGCGAACTCGGCCACGATGCGCTCCAGCTCTTCGAGCGTGTATATTTCGCGGGGAAAGCTGCGCGAGACGGTAATCTGCTGCTTGCGCTGGGGCATCTGCTCGAAGGAGATGCACTCGACTCCCCGCAGCTCATTCCAGGTGCGCAGCCCCGTGATGCCCATGCGTGCGCGGACCCACTCCTGCGGCAGCTCGACGAACTGACGGGCCGTGACGAGCCCCATGCGGTCGAACATCCGCCCGTAGCGGCGCCCGATGCCCCAGACATCCCGCAGCGGGAAGCAGCCCAGCACCTTGTCGATATCCTCCGCGCGGTGCATGTAGCAACATCCCTCGAGCCGCGGGTACTGCTTGGCCAGCTTCGAGGCGATTTTGGCCAGCGTCTTGGTCGGGGCGATGCCGATGCTGACCGGGATGCCCGTGTTGCGGCGGATGGTGCGCCCGATGCTGCGGCCCAGCTCGTCGAAGGGGCCGTCGACGCCCCGCAGGTCGAAGAAGGCCTCGTCAATCGAGTAGACCTCGATGCCGGGAACCAGCGCGCGCAGCGTCGCCATCACCCGCCGCGACATGTCGCCGTAGAGGGCGAAGTTGGCCGAGAAGACTGCCACCTGCCCCCGCTCGATGAGCGGCCGCACCTGGTAGAAGGGCTGCCCCATGCCGATGCCGAGGGCTTTGGCCTCGTTCGAGCGGGCGATGATGCAGCCGTCGTTGTTCGAGAGCACCACGACGGGGCGTCCCACGAGGTCGGGCCGGAAGACCCGCTCGCAGGAGGCATAGAAGTTGTTGCAGTCGCAGAGTCCGTACATTGCAGCGGTTATTTGAAGCTCTTGATGACGTGGCGGACAACGCCCCAGATGAGGAATTCGTTGCCGGCGTCGACCCGGAGCGGGCGGTATTTCGGGTTCGAAGGCATGAGCCATGCGCACCCCTTTTCGAGCCGCACGCGCTTGACGGTGAATTCACCGTCGACGTAGCAGACGGCGATGCAGCCGTCGTAGGGGTCGACCGCCCGGTCGACGATGAGCAGGTCGCCGTCGCCGATGCCGTCGCCGGCCATGCTGTCGCCCGCCACGCGCACGAAGAAGGTCGACGCGGGGTTGTGGACCAGCTCGCGGTTCAGGTCGAGCGGAGTGTCGAGGAAGTCGTCGGCCGGCGAGGGAAAGCCCGCCCGGACGGTGCTGCCCGCCACGGGAAGCTCCTGCCGTGTGGTGAGGTCGGGAGCGTGGAAGGTCAAGGTCTTGTTCTTCTTTTCGTTCATCTCGTTGTCTGCATCACGTTTGTCTTTTTTATCTTTTCTCTTTCTGCGGCTCTCCTTCGGTTTTTTGCGCTTTGCCGTATTTTCCCCGCTTTTTTGCGTTTTTGCCGACTCAGCCTCCTCCTTTGCCCCTTTCGGCCGCCTCCTCAGAGCCTTTTCCGATGCTTTCCCGGGGGCTTGTGGCTCTATCCGCCTCTTTGCGGGTTGGGGCAAAAGCCGCGCCGCAACGACGCCGGGGCGTGGGCCCGGACTGACGCCGCTTGGACTGGGTTGTGCCGCCGCCCGGACCGGGATTGCGTTTCCGCCCGGGATTGGGCTGCTCCCTCCGTCTGGGTCCGTGGTGCCGCCGCTCTGGTCCGGACGCCCGGCCGGGGGTGGGGTAGCGGCCTATTTGATGCGGAACACGCCGCTGTCGTCGTCGCGGTTCTCGATGCGCTGCCGCATGGCGGCCCGTCTGCGTCCCGTTTCGAAGCTCCACGAAAGGCTCAGCGCCACGGCGTGGTCCTTGCTCCTCAGGTGGTAGTCCGTGTTGTGGCGTACCACGCTTTCGGGAATGGTGCGGTTCGAGTATCGGTCCTGCATGAAGGGGAAGAAGCACTGAAGCACAACGCGCAGGGAGCCGTGCGTATATCCCAGACTGACGTAGGAGGCCTTCTCGATGCCGCTCTTGTAGAGCCCCGAAAGATAGGTGCCCCCGAGTGGTAGAGGTCGAACGAGAAGTTCCGGTAATTGGCCGAGAGGTAGAGCGTGACGGGAAAGCTCCAGCAGCGATAGGTCGCGGATGCCTCCGACGGCTGGAAAAGCTGCTGTGCGGCCTCTGCGCTGCCGCCGATGCGCAGGAACTTCCAGGGCGTCCAGTCCAGATTGAGCTCGAAGCCGCGGCGGATGTCCCGCTTGGCGTTGTCGGTCTGGAGCAGCATGCAGCCGTCGCCCGAACGGTAGGAGTCGAACAGGCTGTTGCGCGTCTGTTCGTGGAAAAGCGCCGCCTGCAGCGAGAACCTCCGCAGCTGGAGGTCGTAGCTCAGCCTCCAGCTCTGGCGGTGTGCGTTTTTCAGCTCGGCATTCCCCGTCTGGTAGAAATCGCTCATGAGCAGAATCCGCGCCTCGGACATCTGCTGCATCTCCGGCATCCGGGTGTCGGAGTCGTAGGCCAGGCGCAGCGTGTTGGCCCGGTCGATGGCGTAGCCGAGCATCACGACCGGCGTGAAGGTGAGGTGGCGGAAGCCGCCCTCACCCGAGCGGATGTCAGCCGTGGCGCCCAGACTGGCTCGGTAGAGCCATGAATGGAGCTTGCCGCTGATTTCCGCATAGAGGTAGTGCTTTTGCGTGTTGATTCTTTCGCTCTGCGGCTGCCCGGAGACCGAGTTGCGCAGCCGGTTCGACAGGAAGTTGCATTGGCTGCGGTAGCCGACCGTGAGCTGGGCGCGGGAGAAGCGGTGGAGGTAGGCCGCCTCGCCAATCAGGCTGCTCTTCCGGTTGTCGAGCAGCATCAGGTCGTCGAATCCCGTGGTGCCGCTCTCCGTCGAACGGGTTCGCTGACGGTTGTCGAAATAGCTTCCCACAAGGTTGACAACCAGCGTGCTGCGCTCCGAGAAGTATTTCGCGAAATAGAGGTCGAGCGTCGGTACGAGGCTTTCGGTGCGGTCGGTCAGACGCCCCGTGCGCTCCTCCTGCAGCGTGTTCCGTGCAAAGGAGATGCGTTTGTCGGCCTCCATCCACTCGTTGTCCGTATGGGCCGATGCCTTGATTTGCAGGTCGTAGCTCTGCTCCCTGCTGCGCGTATAGGTCAACCCGAAGTTGTGCTGGTGGCCCCACTTCAGGCTCTCGCGCAGATAGTCGTAGAGGTAGTTCTCCTCGCCGATTCGGTAGGCGTAGCGGCCCGTTTCCCGGTTCCGGACCTCCCGTTTCATGTTGATGTGGGCGCCGTAGTGGAACGTGAAGCGATTGTCGCCTCTGACGTGGGAGAGTGTGATGGAGGCATTCGAGAACATCTGTCCCAGTGTTCCGTAGAGGTTGCCGCTCCAACCCGCATCGAGCGGTTTGGTGAGGATGTTGACCACCCGTTCGGCATCGTTCATGTAGCGAATCGGCGGGACGTCGTAGAGTTCGACCTTGCGTATCTTGTCGGCCGGAATCAGCCTCAAATCCTCGTCCGAAGCCTTGATGCCGTTGATGAGCAGCAGCAGCCTCTTCCCGTTGACCGTTGCCAGCGCGTCGGAGGTCCTGTCGATGCGGAGATTGGGCAGCGTGGCGACCAGCTCGCGGCCGTCGGATACCTGCGCGATTTGGGCCTCGGAGAAGAGGTAGGAGCTTTTGTCGATGCTCCGAATGCTCCGTTCCCCCTCGACAACCACCTCGCCGATGGACATGGAGTCGCGCTGCAGGAGCAGGTCGCAGCTCCGGCTCCTCGCGGCCTGCAGCCGTGCGGAGGCGGTTTTGTATCCCACGAATGAAGCCTTCAGCAGATACGCTCCGGGGGCGACCCCCTCGAATGCGTATCGGCCCGAGAGGTCCGAGGCCGTGCCCTGCACCATGCTCAGCGTGTCGCTGCCGTGGAGCAGGACAACGTTGGCAAACGGAACGGGCCGATGCTGTTCGTCGACGATTCGCCCCGAAATCGTCAGGCTCTGTCCCAGACAGAGCTGACAGCCGAGCGTGGCAATCAGTATGGCGAGGATTCTCATTGTTTCGGACGTGGGGTAGAGGGAACAAAGATAATGAAAAAACGGTCGCGCAGCCGCCGCAAGGCAGCGGATGGCCGCACTGCCCGGCACCTGACTCCTGCCGCCTGCCGGGCGGCCCGCGTCAGCCAATCAGCCTCCGTAGACGGCTCTCGGGAACGGCGGGAAAGAGCTCCCGGAAGTGGTCGCGGATGCGCTCGAACGACTCCTCGGGCGTACGCTCGGTCCGAAGCGGGCCGTAGAGCGATTCGGGTGCCATGTAGCGCGCCACGCCCCAGCCGTAGGGGTTGCCGTGGCGGTCGATGTTGTATTCGAAGTCGGCGATGACCAGCCGTGCCTCCATCTGCAGCCGCGTGAGAATCGGGTCGAGCGATATTTTCTCATCCTCGGCCACCTCCGATTCGAGGTCCGCCGCCGTCCGCCGCCCGCGCCCCTTGGCAAAGCCCAGCATCCGGCGCAGCTCCTTGATGGTGGCCGACCCTTCGGCCAGAATCGTCTGCAGTACCACGTCGTCGAGCGCCGCCGCGTCGTCGTTCGGCGCCAGATGCAGCGAGCGGCGGTAGTTGGCCCAGTCGGGCAGCCATGCGCGGCTGACGAATCCCGCCTTGCGGTTGAAGAACTTGCCGTAGGCGCACTGCCCGTCGCGGATGATGGGGCCCTTCCACTCCCAGGCCCCCTCCTCGTCGGTAAACCAGTACTCGCGGGCGACCATCTCCTCGATGGAGAAGCCGGGGATGCCGCATCGGAAGAAGGGGAGGAAGCCGAGCTCCAGACAGCGCTCCTCCACGTCGGTCGGACTTTCCAGAAGGTGTTGTTCCATAATTCAGATTCAGATTCTTTTGTCTCTTTTGCCTCGGACCCGTTTCCGGGCAACGGCTCCGGACTATGTTTCCGGGCTGCTGCTCCGGGCAGTATCTCCGGGTTGCGCCTTCGGACTATGCTCTCGGCAGTGCCTTCGGCCGCCTTACAGGACGTGCTTTTTTGCCGAGCACGTTGCGTCCGGCATGCTGCCTTCCCCGGTCGGGTCTTGACGCAAAGATACGATTTTTCCGTATAGCCTCTTTCTTCTTACCCGGGAAAAGGGGGCTTCGGATTCACTCCGACTATCATGCCGTGCTCATGCGACAGCTCTTGCCGGTCCCGACCATCCTGTAGTGAACCCGTGCCGGCCTCTCCGTTGCCGGGCGGTATGCGGTGCCGCACCCTTGCGTTGGGCGAGTGCGGCGACGGAATTTTGCCCTGCAACCGCAGTCGGATGAAAAAAAGTGGCGAAAAAATTTGCGGTTTTCAAAAATGGCTGTATCTTTGCACTCGCAATACCGAAAGGGGTGCGTTAGTTCAGCTGGTTAGAATACGTGCCTGTCACGCACGGGGTCAGGGGTTCGAGTCCCCTACGCACCGCAAACAAGGGTGTAAATCAAGTAGTTACGAGATTTACACCCAATTTTACACCCAAAAATCAAGCAACTATATTATTTTTCTTGAGTGTAATCTCGAGATCTTCTCTCCCCGATTAATCGCTACTTTATTGGAAAAATAAAATAGCGATTCTTCTTTTTTTGGGTGGTAGCGAGAGCATCCCTATCGGACAAAAACTTTTTGCAATATAAAAAAATTCCTACATTTGCTGATGTAAACCACAAAACCACGCAGTCATGAAAAACGAATTCGGCTCATTGAGCATTGAAAACGGGAACGTGACCATCGAGCTTTCATCGGATGGAACGGTCTGGATGACGCAATGGCAAATTGCGCGACTGTTCGGAGTTTTTGTGGCAGCCATCAACAACAATATTCGTTCAATCTACAAGTCAAAGCATGTGAACGAATACCGCACGCATCGAATGTCCGGCTATGTAGATTTCTACAATCTGGAGATGATTGCCGCTTTGTCATTCTGTGTGGGCAGTATGGAATCCGAAGCCTTCCGGAAATGGCTGCTTTACCGACCACAGCAGAAAATGATCGTCATGCAAGTCGACGCAGACGATCGACAAAAGGTAAGTTAACTCCTCACACTACCGTTAAGATTAAGAGCAATTCCATGATGGAATTGCTCTTTTGTTACATCCGGTGGTCTTGCATGCGACACACGCCCTCTTACCCGATCTGCAGGGTGAAGGTCACTCGCCGGTCGGTGTTGCTTGTCAGGCGCAGCGAGCCGCCGTGCAGCTGCATGATTCTCCGCGAGAGGCTCAGCCCGATGCCCGAACCGTCGGGCTTGGTCGTGTAGAAGGGGGTGAAAATGTTCTCGGCAACCTCCGCAGGGATGGCCCCGCCGTTGTTGCTGAACTCGATGACGACGTGCTCGGCCGCGTCGATGCGCGAGCGGATTTCGATTTCGCCATCCGGCCGTCCGGCAATCGCCTCGCGGGCATTCTTGAGCAGATTGACGGCAACCTGTCCCAGCTGGACCTTGTCGGCGTAAATCATCGTGTCGGCCGGTTCGATGTCGACCCGAATCCGCAGGGCATCCTCGCTGGCCGCCGTCAGCACCTCGGCCTGCCGGATAAGCTCGCGCACCTCGAACGGCTCGCGCTGCGGCGCCGGAATCCGCGTGAAGCGCCGGTAGCTGTCGACGAAGGAGACCAGCCGCCGGCTCGTCGCCGAGATGGTCTCCAGCCCGCGCTTGACGTCGGGGTCCATCGGCCGGTCGATGTCGAGCAGCGTCTGGCTGAGCGAGGTGACCGGCGCCAGCGAGTTCATGATTTCGTGGGTCAGGATGCGCGAGAGCTTGCTCCACGATTCGACCTGGATTTCGCTCACCTCGCTGTTGATGTCGCTCACGGAGATGACCCGGCGGTGCCTCTCTTCGAGCGTGATTTCGGCGCAGCCCAGCGTCAGCGTCATCTCGCCCGTCTCGGTCGTGTACGAGATGCGCAGCTTCTCGCCGGGGCGGATGGCGGCCAGCGCCCGCGCCGCTTCGGGAGCCGACTGCTCGAGCTGCCGGATGTGGGTGAGGCGCTGCAGACCGAAGATGCGCAACGCCTCGCCGTTGGCCTGGTAGACGCTGCCCGTGTCGTTGACCGTGATGAGCCCCGTCTGGGCGCTCTCCATGATGAGCTGGTAGTAGCGTTCGCGCTCCTCGGCCTGCAGCTTGGTCCGCGCGAGAATTTCCTTGATGCGGTTGAGCGCCGTGTTGAGCATTGTGTTGTCGACCGTCGAGGGGTCCTCGTTGAAGCGGAAGGTGAGGTCGTCGCTGTCTATAGCGTTGAACATGAAGGTGACGCGCCGCACCGAATCGCCGTAGTGGTGGAGAATCCGCGCGATGGCGAGCGCCATGACGGGAAGGTCGAGCAGCATGAAGGGATAGAGCCTCCGGGCGAGAATCCACCCACAGGCAGCCGAGGCCAGCGCAAGCACCACGCTCCAGGTGATGATGGGACCGTATGCGATGCCTTTGGGGAGTTTCATAATCCGTAGCGTTTGATTTTGTTGTAGAGCGTCTGGCGCGTGATGCCCAGCTGGCGGGCCACCTCGGTCATGTTGCCGCCGCAGCGCTCCATGGCGCGGGCAATCATCGAGCGCTCCATCTCGTCGAGGGTCGTGACGTCGGACTCGGCAGGGGAGGGCGCTTCGGTGGGGCGCAGCAGCAGCGTCGATGGGGTAATCATGGGGCCGTCGCAGAGGATGACGGCCTTCTCCACGGTGTGCTGCAGCTCGCGGATGTTGCCCGCCCAGGGATAGGCCTCCATCTCACGCGCGGCCTCGGCATCGAACCCCTCGATGTGCTTGGCATACCTGGCGGCGTAGCGGTGCAGGAACTCCCCGGCCAGCGGAAGGATGTCCTCGCGGCGCTGGCGCAGGGGCGGCAGGTCGATGTGAATCGTGTTGATGCGGTAGAGCAGGTCCTCGCGGAATGCGCCCTGTTCGACCATCTTGTAGAGGTCGCGGTTCGTGGCCGAGATGAGGCGGATGTCGACCGTGACGGGGGTGTTGCTCCCCACGCGGAAGATGCGGCCGCTCTGGAGCGCCGTCAGCAGCTTCGACTGCAGGTGCGGCGGCAGGTTGCCGATTTCGTCGAGGAAGAGCGAGCCGTGGTTGGCCACCTCGAACTTGCCGGCGCGGTCCGCCCGGGCGTCGGTGAAGGCCCCCTTGACGTGGCCGAAGAGCTCGCTCTCGAAGAGCGTCTCGGGCAGGGCACCCATGTCGACCGGGACCATCAGCTCGCGGCGGCGGGCCGAGCGGCGGTGAATTTCGCGCGCGAGCATCTCCTTGCCCGTGCCGTTCTCGCCCGTGATGAGGATATTGGCGTCCGTTGCGGCCACCTTCTCGACCAGCTCGCGGATGCGCGCCATGGCCGGGCTCGTACCCCAGAACATCGGCTCCTCGTTGGTCAGCTCGCGCTTGATTTCCTTCAACTGCTTCACCTCGCGCTGCGAACGCGAGAGGTTGTAGGCGCCCTGCAGGGCGGCCACCAGACGCTCGTTGTCCCACGGCTTGACCACGAAGTCGACCGCTCCGTCACGCATGGCCCTCACCGCAAGGTCGATGTCGGCATAGGCCGTGAAGAGCACCACCTTGATGTCGGGATAGTTGCGGTGAATCTCCTGCAGCCAGTAGAAGCCCTCGTTGCCGGTGTTGATGCCGGCCGAGAAGTTCATGTCGAGCAGGATGACGTCGACCGGCTCGCGGCGCAGCGTCGTCAGCAGCTGATTGGGCGACGGAAGCGTCACCACGCGAGCGAAGTAGTTGCCCATGAGCAGCTGGACGGCTGCCAGAATGCTGCGGTTGTCGTCGACGACAAGTAGCGTACCCTCTTTCTCTTTGGCCATATATACGAATGTCGTTGGGGCGCTCCGGCTGGGATGTTCGCGGCGATGGCGGCTGCTCCCGGCCGGGCGATTCCGGTGTTCGGTGCGCTAAAATTACGCTTTTCGCCGCGAAAAACGGTCCATCCTGTCCAGAATTTTTACGGGAGTGTAAAAATATTTTACAGACGGTGCCGTGAGTGTTCTGTGCTTTACGTTGTTAATCAGCGTATTGTATGTTTTGGCACGGGGTTGGCATCGTTTGGGGGCAAAAGAACAAAAGTCTGAAATTCGTATGAAACGAACAGTTTTAATCCCTCTGCTGTCTATTTTCTGGACACTCGGTCTGATGTCCCTGCTTGCGGCGGCACCCGTGCCGTCGGACATGCAGGGTGCGGCAGCCGCGCAGGCTGCTCCGGGCGGAGCCGACTCGGTAAAGAGCGTCCCGGCTGCTCCGGCCGCTTCCGCTGCCGATTCCGTGGCTGATTCGGAGTCCGCTCCGGCCGCTTCCGCTGCCGATAACGCGGTCTCCACGGCCGAAGGGGAGCCGGCGCCGATGACGCTCGAGGAGTGCATGCGCTACGCCGTCGAGCACAGCCCCGCCGTGCAGCGTCAGGCCTACACCAACCGCAACTACCGCCAGAATTATATCGAATCCGTCGCTGCGCTGGTCCCCTCGGTGAGCGGCACGGTCGGCGCCTCGACCAGCTTCGGCCGTTCGGTAGACCCCGAGACCAATACCTATACCGACGTCTCGAACTTCGACAACTCCTACTCCCTCTCGGGGCAGCTGCCCCTCTTTGCCGGACTTACCGGCATCAACACCGTGCGTGCCGCCCGCGTCATGCGCCTGCAGGGGGTCGAGGAGCTGCAGCTGGCCCGCGACGAGATTGCGCTGAAGACCATGCAGGCCTACTTCGACGTGGTCTACTACACCGAGAGCGTGCGGCTGGCCCGCGAGCAGCTCAAGACCAGCACGGCCGAGCTCGAGAAGAGCCGCAAGCTCTTCGATTTGGGGCTGAAGAGCGCCGCCGACGTGGCGGAGGTCGAGTCGCAGCAGGCCTCGGATGACTACCTCCTGACGCAGCAGGAGAACAACCTCGCGCTGGCCGAAATCGCTCTGGGCGAGGCGATGAACTACCCGGCCGACCGGCCGCTGCGCGTCGATACGGCGGTGGCCATCGAGACGCCGGCCGGTGTCGCCCCCTTCGACGAGGTGCTCGGCAATGCGCTGGAGAACAACCCCAAGGCGGTGGCGGCGCAGTACGACGTGCGCCATTCGAAGCTGCAGTTCTCCGTGGCCAAGGGCAACCTCTATCCCTCGCTCTACGTCGGGGGCGGCTACTCGACCAACTTCTTCATGAGCCTCGACAACCGTTCGCTCTATGCCTCGTTCCCCAGCCAGTTCCGCGACAACCGCGGCTTCTACGTCTCGGCGCAGCTGAACATCCCTATCTTCGGAGGGCTCTCGCGCCGCACGGCGCGCAACCGCGCCCGCAACAACTGGCGCATCGCCCAGCAGACCCGCACGGAGACCCTCCGCACGCTCCAGAGCGAGGTGGCGCAGGCCTACCAGCAGATGCTGGGCTACGGCAAGGAGTTCGTCCAGGCCTCGAAGAAGAGCGACGCCGCGCGGCTGGCCTACGAGGCCATTGCGGGCAAGTACGAGCGCGGCATGGTCTCGGCCCTCGACCTGCAGACGGCAGCCGACAAGCTGCTTCAGGCCCGCTCCGAGCGGCTGCGCGCCCGGTTGCAATACATCATCAAGGTGCGGCTGGTGGCCTACTACAACGGCGAGCCGCTCATCCGATAACCCGAATCCCACAGATTGAAAAAACCGATACACACCATGGATATTCGCATTGAAAAGAAAAAGGGGCTGCGTGCCCTCTTCACCAAACGGGGCATTCCCTATCTCGCAGGAGCCGTGCTCCTCATCTTCGTCGTCTGGCTGCTCGTGCGCGGCAACTCTTCGAGGCTGCGCATCGACGCCCGCACCATCTCGGTGGGCGAAGTCGCCCGCGGCGAGTTCAACGACTACATCCGCGTCACGGGGCAGGTGCAGCCCATCACGACCGTGCAGTTGAGTCCCCTAGAGGCGGGCGTCGTCGAGCGGCTCGTGGTCGAGGAGGGTGCCTCGGTCCACAAGGGCGACGTGCTCGTGGAGCTGAGCAACACGTCGCTCACGCTCGAGATTCTCAACAGTGAGGCCGAGCTGGCCGAGAAGCAGAACATCCTGCGCAACACGCTCATCTCGATGGAGCAGCAGAAGCTCGACCTGCGGCTCGACAAGGTGCAGCTGGACCTCGACGTCGAGCGCAAGCGCCGCACCTGGCAGCAGAACGAGGAGCTCTACCGCAACAACCTCATAGCCCGCGAGGATTGGCTCCAGTCGAAGGAGGACTACGAACTGGCCGCCAAGAAGCGCGAGTTGAACATCGAGCGGCAGGTGCAGGATTCGCTCTACCGCACGGTGCAGATTGAGCAGATGGAGGACAACCTGGCCAACATGAAGCGCAACATGGAGCTCATCCGCCAGCGCATCGGCAACCTGCAGGTCAAGTCGCCGATTGACGGCGAAGTGGGGCTGCTCGACGTCGTGCTGGGACAGTCGGTCACCTCGGGACAGAAAATCGGCCAGGTGAACGACCTGTCGGACTACAAGGTCGAGGCGCAGATTGACGAGAGCTATATCGACCGCGTGCGTGCAGGGCTCGACGCCACCTTCGAGCGGCAGGACACCGCCTTCACGATGCGCCTGAGGAAGGTCTATCCCGAGGTGCGCAACGGTCAGTTCCGCGCCGACTTCACCTTCGTGGGGGCCCATCCGCGCAACATCCGCAGCGGCCAGACCTACTACCTGCACCTCGAGCTGGGACAGCCGACCGATGCGGTCATCATCCCCCGCGGCTCGTTCTACCAGTCGACGGGCGGCGCCTGGATTTACGTACTGGCCCCCGAGGGCGACCGTGCCTACAAGCGTCAGATTCGCATCGGACGTCAGAACCCGCAGTACTACGAGGTGCTCGAAGGGCTGGAGCCGGGCGAGCGGGTCATCGTCTCGGGCTACGAGAACTACGGTGACAACGACGTGCTGATTCTCAACAAGTAATAATCGTTGTTGCAGATGTTCCGCCAACTCGATATCCGCTCGTGGCTCACCTTTCTGAGCCGCAACCGCCTCTACACGGCCGTCAACTTCATCGGACTGGCTCTGGCGCTGGCCTTCGTGCTGCTTGTGGCCGACTACACGGCCCGCCAGCTCACGGTCGACAGCTACCAGACCAAGGCAGACCGCATCTATGCCGTCTGCTCCGAGGAGTCGGTCGCCAGCGGCTACTACCTCCAGAAGTATCTGCGCGACCGCTATCCCGAGATTGAATCGACCTGTGCCGTGGCCTTCTTCGAAGATTCGGATGCGGGTACGACCCCCGTCGAGATCGGCCGGCAGAAGTTCCTCGCCTCGGTGCTCCATGCCGACACGACCTTCTTCCGGATGTTCGATTTCACGCTGCTCGAGGGTTCGCGTGAAGAGGCGCTTGCCGCCCGCGAGAACGTCGTCCTCTCGGAGTCGTTCGCCCGCAAGGTCTTCGGGACGTTCAACCCGCTGGGTCAGACGCTCCGCGTGGACAACGACGAGCGCGTCTATGTCGTCAGCGGCGTCATGCGCGACATCGAGCGCTCGACGATTCCTGCGGCCGACATCGTCATGCGGGCCGAGCGCATCACCGAGACCAATGCGGCCAACGACGAACGCATGTCCAACAGCGGGGCCGGCGTTACGTTCCTGCTCGCCCGCAAGGGGGCCAACCTGCAGGCCAAGGTCCCCGACATGCTCGCCTTCTTCAAGGAGATTTATTGGCCCTATATAGGCAATGTCGTCCAGCAGGTGCGGCTCATCCCGCTGCGCCAACTCTATTTCGAGCCGACCAACAACACCTACCGACTGGCTCACGGCAGCCGGTCGTTCCTCTACATCCTGCTGGGCGTGGGGCTCGTGGTGCTCGTCTTTGCCGTGATGAACTACATCAACCTCACGGTGGCGCAGGCCGGATTCCGGGCCCGCGAGATGGCTGCCCGGCGGCTGCTCGGCGCCTCGCGCGGAGACATCTTCCTCAAGTGGATGCTCGAATCGACGCTCTTCTGCGCCGCGGCGCTGCTCTTCGCCTCGAGCATCGCGGAGCTGTTCGTGCCGTGGGCCTCGCAACTCCTCGGCACGAAGGTCGCCGTCTGGAACGACTTCTCGGTGCCGGTTGCAGGCTGGTGCCTGCTGGCCGTTGTCGTGCTGGGCGTAATCTCGGGACTGGTGCCGGCACTGCTCGTGGCGCGCTATCAGCCCATCGACATCGTACGCGGCACCTTCCGCCGTCATGCCAAGACGGTTTACGGACGGGTGCTCATCGCCCTGCAGAACGTCATTACGATTGTCCTGCTCGCCGTCTCAATCACCATCGGACTCCAGATTCGCCATCTGGTCAACGCCCCGCTCGGATACGAAACGCACGATATCCTCGATATTGAAACCAGCATCTTTCCCGACCGGAGTGCGATGCGTCATTTCTGCGACGAACTGCGTTCGCTGCCCGAGGTCGAGGCCGTCGGCCTCGGATGCGGCACGCCCCACGACCGCGGCAACAACAACACCGTCCTGTATGGCCCCGACCGGATGGTCTCGTTTCAGGTCTTTATCGGCGACTCGACCTACTTCCGCATGCTGGGGCTCGAACGGCTGCGCGACAACCACGTGGCCGATGCGGACGGAAGTGCCGCGTCGCGGGATTTCTGGGCCTCGAATGTCTGGTACATCAACCAGTACGCTCTGCGCGAACTGGGCATTGCGGAGGATGCACCCGAATTCAAGGTGGGTGAGAACCTCTCCCAACCGATTGTCATTGCGGGCATCTACCGCGACTTTCAGGTCGGTTCGGCGCTCGATGCCCCGACCTCGGTGCTGCTGCGCGTGGTGAAGAACCCCGACGACTTCCAGCCCTGGAACATCCTCGTGAAGACCGGCAGGGACCACGCCGCAGCCTACCGGGCCGTCGAGGAGCTCTTCCAGCGGACGACCGACGGCGCCACCTTCACGGGGCGTTACGTCACCGATGAGATTGCCGACGACTTCGCGGCACAGCGGCGCCTGCTGCACATCGTCGGAATCTTCACCCTCGTGGCGCTGCTCATCTCCTCGCTGGGACTCTTCGCCATGGCGGCCTACTACATCCAGCAGAAACGGCAGGAGATTGCCGTGCGCCGCGTCTTCGGGGCCTCGCGCCGTGAGATGCTCACGCGTCTTGTGCGCAGCTTCATGGCGCTCGTGGGCGTGGCCTTCGTCATCGCCGTGCCAATTGCCGTCTGGGGGCTCCGGCGCTGGCTGGAGGAGTACAGCGTGCGCATCGCCCTCTCGCCGTGGATTTTCCTCGCTGCCGGCATTTTTGCCGCGATTGTGGCGCTGCTTTCGGTTGGATGGCAGAGCCGTCGCGCCGCCGATGCCGACCCCGTCGAATCGCTCAAGAACTGATTGAACCCGTTTTCCATGAAAATCGCCCTTCATAACTTCCTCACCACGCTGCGGCGCTACAAGGCTTCGTCGCTGCTCAACATCGTCGGACTGACGCTTGCCTTCACGGCCTTCTACGTCATTCTGGTGCAGGTGCGCTGGGAGCTCACCTTCAACCGCGCCATCCCCGAGGCCGAACGCATCTATCTGGTGGCCCCCCGCTCGCCGTTCGACGAAACGGGATACTCAATCTGCTCGACACGTCCCGACGGCGAACAGCTCATCGCCGGCTCACCCGAGATTGAGGCCGGCGGCTGCATTCGCCCCTGGCGCTGGGACCAACCCGTGTGGGTAAAGCGCCACGGCGAGTTCCTCCGTTTCCGGATGTCGCTCAACACCGTCTCGAAGGGTTTTCTCGAGACCGTGGGGCTGCGCACCGTCGAGGGGAATCTCGCAGCGCTCAGTCAGCCCAACAGCATCGCCCTCTCGCGCTCGCAGGCCGCGCGGCTCGGCGTGCATGCAGGCGACATCCTCTGGCTCGGCGACCAAGAGGAGAAACGTGTCGATACGCAGCACGAGGTGGTGGCCCTCTACGAGGATTTCCCCGCGAACAGCTCCTTCGCGCACATCGTCGCCGTGACCGATGTCGGCGACCGGGACATGACCCCCTCCTACTGGAACGACTGCTACTTCGTCCGCCTGCATGCGGGGGCCGACCCCGACGTCCTGGCCCGCCGCTGGGAGCAGATTCACCGGAAGAACTACCGCGACTACATGGAGCGCATGGCCCCCATCTGGGGCGAGGAGCTGACCGAGGAGGAGATGGAGGACCCGTGCGACTGCCTGCTCGTGCCGCTCGATGGAATCTATTTCGACCGTCGGGTCTTCGACGGCATGGGCACCTTCCCCGGCGGCTCCACGACGCTGACCTACGCGCTGCTGAGCGTGGCGGTGCTCGTCATCCTCATTGCGCTGATTAACTTCGTCAACTTCTTCTTCGCCCTCGTCCCCGTGCGGCTGCGGGCGGTCAACATCTTCAAGGTCTTCGGCGCCCCGACCCGCTCGCTGCGCTTCAACTTTCTGGTCGAGGCCCTCGGATTCGTCCTCATCGCTCAGCTCTGCGCCTGGTATGTCGCCGTGGCGCTGAAGGGCTCCGAGTTCGCGTCGTATGTCAGCAGCTCGCTCGCTCTGGGCGACAACCTCCCGGTGCTGGCCATCTCGCTGGGCATCTCGCTCGTTGCGGCGCTCGTCGCCGGCAGCTTCCCGGCGTGGTACATCACCTCGTTTAACCCGGCGATGGCCGCCAAAGGGTCGTTCGTCGGTTCGACGGCCGGACGCCGCTTCCGCACGGCGCTGCTCGGCGTGCAGTTCACCATCTCCATCGCGCTGATTGTCTTCTCGGCCTTTACGCTCCTGCAGCAGCGTTACGTCCGCCGCTACGACCTGGGATTCAACCACGAGCGGGTGTTGACCTTCCGGACCGCTTCGCAGCGACTGGTCCGTGCCGACCGCTTCGAAGAGTTTGCCTCGGCCCTCGAGCAGAATCCGCAGATTGTCGGCGTTACCGCGGGCCAGGGCCCGCTCGTCGCCGGAAACCTCTCGCTCTGGGGCCGGGAGGTCGCCGGCGAAGAGGTGATGATTCACGTGCGTCCGGTGCGCAGCAACTTCCTCGACGTGCTGGGCATTCCGGTCATCGCCGGCGAAGACTTCAAGCCCGGATACGACCGCGACACGACGCTGCACTACATCGTCAACGACCTGCTCGCCCGAAAGGGTGCCGGGCTCGGATTCCGGCTCGACGACGGCAATGTGGTCGGCATCTGTCCCGATTTCCACTTCCGGCCGCTGCAGTATCCCGTCGCACCGTTCGCCTTCGTGACCATCCCGGGCGACATGGAGTATTTCTTTGTGCGCATGGCCGCCGGAGCCGATTTCGAAGCGGTCTGCGACCATATCCGGAGGTGCGTCAAACGTCTCGACCCCGATTGCGAACCGCTCGAGATTCGCTTCCTGGACGAGGATATCAATGCCCAGTACGCCCGCGAGCGGCGCATTACGACCATCGTGGGGCTCTTCACGGTGCTGGCCGTTGTCATCGCCCTGATGGGGGTCTTCGGCATCGTGCTCTTCGAGACGCAGCACCGCCGCCGCGAGGTGGCCATCCGCAAGGTGATGGGCGCCACCACGCAGGAGGTGCTCCGCCTCTTCAACCGCCGCTACGTCCTGCTCGTTACGGTCTGCTTCCTCATCGCCGCGCCGGTGGGCTACTGGGCCGTCGACCGCTGGCTGGGTGCGTTTGCCTACCGCGTGCCGCTGCACTGGTGGCTCTTCGCCGCGGCCTATGTCGTGGTGCTTGCCGTCACGGTTGCCACCGTCACCTTCTGCTCGTGGCGCACGGCCAACGAGAATCCCGCCGACTGCGTGAAAACTGAATAATCAAAATACCGCTGTATATGAAAATCGCATTGAGAAACTTCCTCACCACGTTGCGGCGATACAAGGCTTCGTCGCTGCTCAACATCGTGGGTCTGACGCTCGCCTTTACGGCCTGCTACATCATCCTGGCGCAGGTGCGCTGGGAGCTCACCTACAACCGCACGCTTCCTGATTCGGAGCGCATCTATCTGGTCGAGTCCACCGACTGGTACACTCCGGGCAGGTGGCAGGCATGGCTCAGCAGGCCTCTCTCCGAGCGGCTCATCTCCTCGACCTCGGCCGTCGAGGCCGGCGGCTGCTCCTGGGGCGGCTTCGGCCCCATGACCGTGCTGCGCGAGAATGCCTCGAAGATGGGTTACGACCGCTTCAACAACATCTATGCGGGCTCCATCTCGCTGCCGTTGCTCGATGTCTTCGACTTTAAGCCTGTTGCGGGCGACGTTCACGAGTTGAAACGGGCGCAGAGCGTCATCATTTCGCGCTCGACGGCCGAACAGCTCGGTGTCGGCGTCGGCGACATGCTCTGGTGCAACATCGACCAGCCTTCGGCCGAGAACGCCCGTGAGGTTGTGGCCATCTTCGAGGATTTCCCCCAGAACTCGTTGATGGGCAGGTGCCACATGGTCATGGATTTGGGCGATAAGTCGCTCGACGACCCTTCGGAGTGGAGCTACAACTACTACGTCCGGCTCCAGCCCGGAGCCGACCCCGGAGCGATAGCCGATGGATGGGAAAAATTCTTCATAGAGATGAATCCCAGCGCGGCGAACGAGGATGGGCACCTCGACACGGCCCCCGTTCGTCTGTCGTGCATCCGCGACCTCTACTTCGAGCCCGACAGCCGCGTGCCGTGCGCGCAGGGGTCGCTCGTGACGACCTACACGCTGCTGGGTATCGCCCTGCTGGTCATTGCGCTGGCCTTCATCAACTTCGTCAACTTCTTCCTGGCGCTGGTGCCCGTCCGCATCCGTACGGTCAACACCTTCAAGGTCTTCGGCGCCCCGAACTCCTCGCTGCGCTTCAGCTTCGTCTTCGAGGCCGTGGGGCTGGTCCTCATCGCCCTGCTGCTGGCCTGGTACCTCTCCTTCGCCATCCAGGGCACCGAGCTGGCCAGCTATATCTCCGCACCGCTCGACCTGGCGCAGAACCTCCCGGTCATCGGCATCCTGCTCGTCGTGGCGCTGGTCATGGCCCTTGTGGCGAGCCTCTATCCGGCATGGTACATCACCTCGTTCCCGCCCGCCATGGTGGTCAAGGGGGCCTTCTCCGGTACGGCCGGCGGCCGGCGGCTGCGCACGCTGCTGCTGGGCTTCCAGTTCACCATCTCGATGGGGCTCATCATCGCCACGGGATTCATCCTCCGCCAGCACAACTTCATGCTGCAGCAGGATATGGGCTTCGACCGCCGCAACCTGATGGCTGCACAGCTCTCCGGAAAGGCGGCACAGGGCTATGACGCCCTGCGCAGCCGGCTGCTGGCCGACCCGCGCGTGGTCGACGTCACGGCGGCTGAAGGACAGCTGGTGAATGTAAGCCGCATGGGATGGGGCCGCCGGTACAAGGATGAAGCTATCGCCCTGCAGGCCTATATCGTGCGGTGGAACTTCCTCAAGATGATGGGTATCCCCATTGTCGACGGCCGCGATTTCCTCGAATCGGACGAGCATAAGGAGACCGGCATGCTGATTTGCAACGAGACGGCCCGCGACGAATACAAACTCGAGCTGAACGACGTAATCGGCGGATTCCTGGATACGGACCCGCTCGTGGGTGTCTGCGCCGACTTCAACTTCCGGCCGATGCAGTACAGCATCATCCCCTTCGTCTTCTATGTCGTTCCCGATAAGTGGTCGCAGCGCTCATCGCGGGTCCTCTACCTGCGCTACCGTCCCGAGGCCAACGTCGCGGAGGTGGCCGACTACATGCGGCAGTGCATCGCCGAGGCCGACCCGCATCTGACGCCGGGCGATATCGAGATTCGCACCTTCGAGGAGGAGCTGGGCTTCGAATATGCGAAGGAGCGGCGTCTGGCGACGGTCGTCGGGCTCTTCACGGTGCTGGCCGTGGTCATCGCCCTGATGGGTGTCTTCGGCATCGTGCTGTTCGAGACGCAGTACCGCCGCCGCGAGGTGGCCGTGCGCAAGGTGATGGGGGCCACCACCGGCGAGGTGCTCCGCCTCTTCAACCGCCGCTACCTCTGGATGGTCGTCATCTGCTTCGTCATCGCCCTGCCGCTGAGCCTCTGGATTGTCAACCGCTGGATGGCCTCGTTCGCCTACCGCGCCCCCTTCACGGTGTGGATTCCCGTGGCGGCGCTCGCCGCGGTGCTCCTCGTTACGGCTGCCACGGTGACCTTCTGCTCGTGGCGTACGGCCAACGAGAACCCCGCCGAATCGGTCAAGTCCGAATAGGCGGAATACAAACCCCGAAATCGTAAAACTTAACTAAACTAAAAAATATCTGTTATGGCTATGTTGAAAGTGGAGAATCTCCACAAGATTTTCCGAACCGAAGAGATTGAGACCATCGCCCTGAACGGCGTGTCGTTCGAAGTCAACGAAGGCGAGTTTGTCGCCATCATGGGCCCCTCGGGCTGCGGCAAGTCGACGCTGCTCAACATCCTGGGGCTGCTCGACAACCCCACCTCGGGCAGCTACCAGCTCCTGGGCCGTGAGGTGGCGACGCTGCGCGAGAAGGAGCGCACGCGCTACCGCAAGGGCAACATCGGCTTCGTCTTCCAGTCGTTCAACCTCATCGATGAGCTGAACGTCTTCGAGAACGTCGAGCTGCCGCTGATTTATCTGCGCGTGAAGGCCTCGGAGCGCAAGCGCCGCGTCAACGAGATGCTGAGCCGCATGAACATCTCGCACCGCGCCGAGCACTTCCCGCAGCAACTCTCCGGCGGTCAGCAGCAGCGCGTGGCCATTGCCCGCGCCCTGGTCTCGAACCCCAAGCTGATTCTGGCCGACGAGCCCACCGGTAACCTCGACTCGAAGAACGGCCGCGAGGTGATGGAGCTCCTCTCGGAGCTGAACCGCGAAGGTACGACCGTCATCATGGTAACCCACTCGCAGTACGACTCGACCTTTGCCCACCGCGTGCTGCACCTCTTCGACGGTGAGCTGGTCAAGGACCTCACCAACCGGATGTAGCCCCCTCCCGGCGCATCGAATGAAACGCCCCGTGACGGATACTCGTCACGGGGCGTTTCGTTGCGTGTTGCCCGACGTTTTGCCGGCTGCGGGGAGGGCCTGCCGGGCGGCTCAGGTTATTGCGTGGCGTGGCCGCGGGGTAGAGGGAACGGGGCTGCTGGATGGCAGGGTAGCGGGGCGGTGTTGTGCGACGGAGCGACAGGGGCCGTTTTCCGCCTGCGCCGGGCGCCGTCACGAGCCCGAGAACCAGTTCTTGAAGTCGTTGACGCGGAGCTTGCTGACCAGAATCTTGCCGTCGGTCGGCACCTTGAGGTTGATGGCCAGCCGGTTGTTGAACCACAGATCGATGTCCTGCACGGCGCCGCGCGAGATGAGGTACTGCCGGTTGACGCGGAAGAAGCGCGCCGGGTCGAGGCTGTCGGTCAGCTCGTCGAGCGTGTTGGGAAGCACGTAGCGCTCGCGGTCGCTTACGACGGCCTTCGTCACCCCGTCGGCGATGCAGAAGTACTGCACCTGCTCGACGGCCAGCGGCAGCAGCTTGTCCCCCTTGCAGGGAATCAGGAAGTGGCTCTTGTAGTGGCCCTGCCGCTGCAGGCCGCGGATAAGTTCGGCAAGCGACTCGCCCGATGCGGCCGACGCGCCGGCACCGGCTGCGCCGTGCAGCGTCTCCAGCTTGTCGAGCGCCCGTCGGAGGTCGGCCGCGCCGATGGGCTTGAGCAGGTAGTCGATGCTGTTGACCTTGAAGGCCCGCAGCGCATACTCGTCGTAGGCCGTGGTGAAGATAACGGGGCTGGCGATGCGCACGTGTTCGAAAATCTCGAAGGCCGAGCCGTCGGCCAGATGGATGTCCATGAAGACGACGTCGGGCGCCGCGTGGCTCTCGAACCAGGCGACGCTCTCCGTGACGCTGTCCAGCGTGTCGATGACCTCGGTGCTGGGAGCGACCTCCTTCAGAAGGGCCTGCAGGTTGCGCACGGCCGCCTTTTCATCCTCAATGATTAACGCTTTCATGGTTCTTGTCGGGTTGTTGCAGGGGAAGCCTTACGCAGAAGAGCCCCCGGTCGGCCGTAATCCCTATCTCCTTCTGCCAGAGCAGCAGATAACGCTTGGCCAGATTGTCGAGCCCGATGCCGGGGCCGGCCGGAGCCTGCCGCTTGGGCTGGATGCGGTTCTCGACGAGCAGCGTCCGGCCCTCGGTGCGGATGGTGATGGTGAGCGGATTGCGGTTGCTGATTTCGTTGTGCTTGATGGCGTTCTCGACGAGCAGCTGCACCGACATGGGCGGCAGCAGCATCCCCCTTGTGGACTCGTCAATCTCCACCTCGAAGCGCAGATTCTCCTCGTAGCGCATCTTCATCAGGTAGATGTAGGCCTCGGCGAACTGCATCTCCTCGTCCAGCGTCACGCTCTGCCGGTCGTTGTCCTGGAGCGTGTAGCGCAGCACGCGCGAGAGCTCCTGCGTGTAGTCGAGCGCCCGGGCGGGCGACTCGCGAATCAGCGACTGGAGCGTGTTGAGCGAGTTGAAGAGCATGTGGGGGTTGAGCTGCTCCTTGAGCGACTCGAACTGGTGGCGCAGGCTCTCGGTGCGCAGCTCCTCGTTCTCGACGACGATGCGCTGCTGCCGCACGATGAGGTGGAAGATGTAGTTGCTGCCCGAGACGATGCTCGACATGATGAAGTCGCGCAGCGGGTGCAGGTAGTGGTGCACCATGGCGTCGATGGCCGGGATGTCGAACTGGTGGTGGAGCCAGACGAAGAGCTGCCCCAGAAGGTTGCTCGCCGCCCACGTCAGCAGGAACGAGAGCACCGTCTTCCACCCGGTCACCCGCACCAGCGGCGAGTTGAAGTGGAAGATGAGCGCATTGAAGCCGAAGAGCAGCAGCAGCGAGATGAAGGTGAAGAGTATCTCGTTGAAGACATCCTTGGGCTCCATCCCCGTGAAGAGCTGCTCCCGTTCGAAGCTGTCCGAGAGCGACAGCACCTCGGGAAAGTGTATCAGCACGGCCACCACGGCCGAGACCAGGAGCGTGGAGAGCAGATAGCGGTTCTTGAACGGAACGGAGGCTTTCATGGTGCAAAAATAGCATTATTTCCGCGCGATGCGCGCCATGGCGTACATTCCCGGGCGGAATTGCGGATTCTGCCCCTCGATGCGGACGTAGACGTCAATCGAGCGGTTCTCGTTGTTGACCTGCTGGCCGACCATGGTGATGACCCCGTGGAAGGTCTCCCCCTCGATGCCGTTGACGCGGAACTCGACCCGGTCGCCCGCCCGCAGGTTGGCGAGGTCCTTCTCGTAGGCGGTCAGACGCAGCATCATGTCGCTCTTGTTGACAATCTCGCAGAGCGGCTCGCCGACGTCGAAGTGGCGGCCGATGTTCATCTTCACGTCGGCCGCATAGCCGCTGATGGGGGCCTTGATGTCGAGGTAGGGGATGATGCCCCCGGCGAGCAGGCGCGTCGTGTCGACGCCCAGCAGTGCGAGCTGGGCTGCGGCGGCATCCATGCGGCTCCGCATCGAGAGGTACTCGGCCTTGCTCTGCTGGAAGTGCTTCTGCGACGAGGCCTCCTCGCGCGCGAGGGTCTGCTGGCGCAGGAACTCGGTGCGCAGAAACTCATACTGCGCATGGCTGTCGAGGTAGGACTGCTGCAGGGCGATGAACTCGGGATTCTCGAGCGTCGCCAGCACGGTGCCCTGCTTGACGTAGGCGCCGGGCAGCAGCGTGGTGGAGCGAATCGACCCGCCCATGGTCAGCGTCACCGTGGCGCGGCTCTGGGGCGGGAGGACCAGAATGCCGTTGAAGGTGGGTTCGTTGGGCACCGACGTGGCGCCCGATGCGGCGTCGACCTCGGAGGCGGGCTCTTCGGCCGGGGCGGCCGCGATGCTGTCGGTGGCGGCGGCTTCGGATGCAGCCGTCGAGGCCGGTGCGGTCGGAGCCGACGAGCAGGCGCAGAGAAGCGCCGCGATGGGAAGAAGTATCTTTTTCATGACTGGATGTGTTTATCGGTAGAGTTCGTATTCGAGTGCGGTGATGTTGTACTGGTTGAGCGTCTCGATGTAGCCGCGGCGGATTTCGAGCGCCGTATTGAGGCTCATGATGTATTCGGCGATGGTCGTCTCGCTGTTGGCCAGCTGCAGCCGGGCGGCGCGCACGAGCGTCTCGGCCTCGGGAAGCGCCGATTCGACGTAGTAGCGCAGGCTCTCCTCGTAGCGGCGCAGGTTGGCCTGCAGCTCGGTGATGCGGTTGTCGACGTTGCGCAGGTTGAGCGCCGCATCGTTGCGGGCGATGTAGGCGTCGGCCTTGGCCTGGCGGATGCGGCTGCGGCGGGTGTTGAAGAAGATGGGGAACGAGGCGCCGATGACGTAGGCGTTCAGCCCCTTGTCGGGGAGGATGTTTTGCCGCTGGTATCCGAACGAGAGCTCGGGGAAGAAGCGGCTCTTCTCGACCCGCGTGCGGGCCTCGGCCTCGCGCACCTGCGACTGGAAGTAGCTGCGCTGCAGGTCGGCCGAAATCTCCTTCGGCGCATCGAAGCGGGTCAGCAGCGTGTCGGAGGGCATGAGCGGCGCATCGGCATAGCAGGCCCACTGGAGCCGTGCGGCGGCGACCTTCTGCTCCTCCTGCGCCTGGAAGAGACGGTTGCGCATCTCGGCGGCCATCGTCGCGGTCATGCTCTGCTCGAGGCGGGTAATGTCGCCCTGCTGGTAGCGCAGCTCGCTCGTGCGCGAGAGCTCGGCGGCCAGCGCATTCTGGTCGGCGTAGAGGCGGCAGAGCTCCTGCGTGTAGAGGTAGTAGGACCAGGCGCGCTTGACCTCGGCGACAACCTCGCGCCGCACGAGCTCGCGGTAGTGGCCTCCGGTTTCGGTCTGGCGCCGCACGAGCGCATTCTTGTAGAAGGGGGTGAGCAGCGAGCCGAACGACTGCGTGATGCTGATTTCACGGTCGTTGCGCTCCGTGCCGTTGAGCTGTCCGAAGGAGTAGTCGACCGTCGTCGGGGCCAGCTCCCACGACTCGCCGCGCATGGCGCGGGTCCGTTCGACGGCCGCGTCGGCCGACTTGAGGCGGGGATGGTTTTCGAGGGCCATCGCAACCGCCTCGTCGAGCGTCACGCGCTGCTGGCTGTGTCCTTCGAGCGGCAGCAGCATCAGTGCGGGGAGCATCAGCACGGGAAGCAGGCGGCGCAGCAGGGGACGGCGCAGCAGCAGCGGAGCCGAGCCCACCAGCCTGTAGAATACCGGGACGACGAAGAGCGTGAGCAGCGTCGAGACGAAGAGTCCGCCGATGACGACCGTTGCCAGCGGGCGCTGCACTTCGGCCCCGGCCGAGGTGGCGACGGCCATGGGCACGAAGCCCAGCGAGGCGACCAGTCCGGTCAGGAAGACGGGGCGCAGCAGGTGCTGCGTGCCGCGGGCGATGACGCAGCCGGTCGAGAGACGATGTGTGGTGCTCTCTCTCAGAGCATTGAAGTGGTTTATCATCAGAATACCGTTTAATACAGCTACACCGAAGAGCGCGATGAAGCCCACGCCGGCCGAGATGCTGAAGGGCAGGCCGCGCAGCCACAGCGCCAGAATGCCGCCGATAATCGAGAGCGGAACCGTCGAGAAGACCACCAGCGAGTAGGTCACGCTCTTGAAGGCGAAGAAGAGCAGCAGCAGGATGAGCATCAGCGCCACGGGAATCACGACCAGCAGCGTGCGGATGGCGTTCTGGAGGTTCTCGAACTGACCGCCGTACTCGAAGTAGTAGCCCGGCTTGAGCGTGACGTGCTGTTCGAGCGTCTGGCGGATGGACTCGACGACCTGCTGGATGTCGGCGTCGCGGACGTTCACGCCGATGACCACGCGCCGCTTGGTGGCGTCGCGGTTAATCTGCAGCGGGCCGTTCACCAGGTCGATGGTGGCCACCTCGCTCACCGGAATCTGAATCCCCTCGGAGGTGCGGATGAAGAGCCGGTCGAGGTTCAGGTCGGCCACCTTGCGCTGGTCGAGGCGTACGACCAGGTCGAAGCGGCGCTCGTTCTCGAAGACCGTACCGGCCGTCTCGCCGGCGTAGGCCGAGCGGATGATGCTGTTGAGCTCCTCGATGTTGATGCCGTAGCGGGCAATCTTGGCACGGTTGTACTTCACTACGAGCTGCGGCAGACCCATCGCCTGCTCGACCAGCACGTCCGAAGCTCCGGGCACCTGCTCGACGTAGCGGGCCGCCTCGCGCGCCTTGTCGTAGAGCTCGGCCATGTCCTCGCCGTAGAGCTTGATGGCGATGTCGGCCTTGGCGCCCGTCATCAGCTCGTTGAAGCGCAGCTGGATGGGCTGGCTGAAGTTGAACTCCACGTCGGGAATCGTATCGAGCGCCGCCTTCATCTTCTCGACCAGTTCGGCGCGCGACGAGGCGCTGGTCCACTCCTCGAAGGGCTTCATGACAATCATCACGTCGGCATCCTCGACGGCCATGGGGTCGGTCGGCACCTCGGCCGTACCGATTTTGGCCACGACGTGTTTGATTTCGGGGAAGTTCTCCATCAGAATCTTCTCGGCCTGCTCCGAGACGGCGATGCTGCGCGTGAGCGAGCTTCCGGCCGGCAGGGTCATCTGCATGGCGAAGTCACCCTCGTCGAGCGTGGGGATGAACTCCGCACCGAGCCGCGTGAAGAGCATGAGGCTGCCGATGAAGGCCGCCACGGCCACGGCGACGGTCCCCCAGCTGAAGCGCAGGCAGAAGGCCAGGCAGCGCTGGTAGATGCGGTTGAGCCAGGCGAAGAAGCGGTCGGCGAAGGTCGGACGGTCGCTGATGCGGCGCCGCAGTACGAGCGACGACATCATCGGCACGTAGGTCAGCGAGAGCAGCAGCGCTCCGATGATGCAGAATACGAGCGTCTTGGCCATCGGGGTGAAGTACTTGCCCTCGATGCCCGTCAGCGTGAGAATCGGGAAGAAGACGATGAGGATGATGATGACGGCGAAGGTGGCCGAGCGGACCACGTTGCCGGCACCGGCGATGATTTGCTCGTCCATCTCGCGGCGGGAGAGCGTGCGGCCGAGGTTCTGCCGCACGAAGAGGTGGGCGAGGATTCCCTCGACGATGACGATGGAGCCGTCGACGACAATACCGAAGTCGATGGCGCCCAGACTCATCAGGTTGGCCGAGACGCCGAATATGCGCATGAGGATGAAGGCGAAGAGCATCGCCAGCGGGATGACCGAGGCGACAATCAGGCCGGCGCGGACGTTGCCCAGGAAGAGCATCAGCACGATGAAGACGATGATGGCCCCCTCGATGAGGTTGCGAATCACGGTCGAGATGTTGCGGTTGACCAGCTCCGAGCGGTTCAGATAGGGGTTGATGGTGACCCCTTCGGGCAGCATCTTCTGGATTTTCTCCACGCGCAACTCCAACTCGCGGGTGACCACGTTGGCGTTGGCCCCCTTGAGCATCATGGCGATGCCGCCGACACACTCGCCCTTGCCGTCGCGCGTCATGGCGCCGAAGCGCTTGGCCGAGCCGAACTTCACGGTGCCCACGTCGCTCACGTGAATCGGGATGCCGCCGCGGTTGGCCACCACGATGCGGCGGATGTCGTCGAGCGACGAAATCATACCCTCGGAGCGGATGTAGTAGGCGCGGTTGACCTTCTCGATGTAGCTGCCGCCCGTGTTTTCGTTGTTGCGGCTCAGCGCCTCGAAGACGTCGCCGATGGTGATGTTGAGCGAGTAGAGGGCGTCGGGGTCGACGGCCACCTCATACTGCTTGAGGTAGCCTCCGAAGCTGTTGATTTCGACGATTCCCGGGATGCCCGACAGCTGGCGCTTGACAATCCAGTCCTGGATGGTGCGCAACTCCATGGCGTCGTAGCGCTTCTCGTAGCCCGGCTCGACGTCGAGCGTATACTGGTAGATTTCGCCCAGACCCGTGGTGATGGGCATCATCTCGGGGGTGCCCAGCTCGGAGGGAATCTCTCCGGCGACGGTCTGTATCTGTTCGTTGATGAGCTGCCGGGCGTCGAGAATCGGCACGCTCTCCTTGAAGACCACCGTGACGACCGACAGACCGAAGCGCGACACGGAGCGAATCTCCTGGACGTTCATGATGTTGCTCATCGCCACCTCGATGGGGAAGGTGATGAGCTGCTCGACCTCCTGCGGAGCGAGCGTGGGGGAGACGGTCACAATCTGCACCTGGTTGTTGGTGATGTCCGGCACGGCGTCGACCGGAAGCGTCATCATCGAATAGATTCCTCCCGCCAGCAGGAAGAGGGTGGTCAATCCGACGAAGAGTTTTTTCGTGACCGCAAAGCGGACGATGGATTGGAACATGGTATGCGAAGATTGATTGTTTTTTGTACAGTTTTTAACGGTACAAAAATAGCGCGGGCGCCGCGGCCTCTGGATGAGAATCCTCCGAACTCGCCTTTTCGGGGGATGAGCGGTCCGTATGGCGGTCTGAACGGCATACGGCGCCCTCTCTTCCGCCGAGGCGCGCTTCCGGGCCGCCATCCTCCCCGCTCCCGGGCCGCCGGGCATCATCCCGCCGTCATTTTTTCCGCTTCCGGGACGCCGGGGCACGCGGAGCTCCGGCCGGACGGTCCTTCCGCTGCCTGCGCCGGGGGCAAAAAAATCCCGGGCTCGTTCACAAGCCCGGGATTGTCCCGATGGGGTTGTCGTGCGACGCCTTCCGCCGCCTCCGTTGTGCGAGGCCGAAGCGCGGCGACCTCCGCTGCGTCTGTTGCGCGGGGCCGGAACGCGACGCCCTTCCCGCCTCTACAGCGATAGCGGAGCGGCTGCGGCGTGTGGCTCAGAAGCGCTCTGCCAGAGCGGCAGCCTGCCGGCAGCCCTCCGTGCGGTCGATGTCGCCCTCGTTCAGCACGCCGGGGATGAGCACCTGTCCGACCATCTCCCACTTGAGCAGGGCGGCCGTGCGCTCCATGGGTACCCGTACGCCGTCGAACACCGTCATCTCCTCCTCTTCGCAGCAGGCAATCAGCGCGCACTTCTTGCCAGCATACGCCTTGCCGCCCACCACCAGTGAGAAGAGGCGGTCGATGACCCCCTTGATTTGCGCCGGAATCGAGTACCAGTAGACCGGCATGGTGAATACGACGGCCTCCGACTCGAGAATGGCCGGCGCGATGCGGTTGAAATCGTCGTCGAACGAGCAGGCTTTGCCCGTCTTGTAGCACGTCATGCAGGCGTGGCAGCCGCCAATCTTCAGAAAGGCGGCGTCGAACCGCTCGATGGTGTGGCCGCGCTGCTCCGCAGCCCGGATGAATGCCTCCGTCATGGCAAAGCTGTTGCCCTTGCGGCGGGGGCTGCCCGTAATGACCGTAATCTTCATGGTGGTATCTCCCTTGTTATTTTTTAATGGTATCGGAATTCTGGTTGTAGGCCTTTGCGACGCAGCGCCACCGGCCATCCATCTTCATCATCAGCAGATAGTCGGTGAAGTCGATGCGGCCGCCCCACCGCTCCTCGAGCACGCGGACGACGGCCAGCGTCTCCTCGACGTCGAGGACGTCGACGCGCGCCCGGAACTCCTGCCCGGCAGCGACCGTGTCGACGTTGTGGTAGAACTGCTCGATGCTGCCGTGCTCAAGACGGCCGTCCAGATAGCCGAACAGCACGGCCTCGTCGATGAACAGCTCGCGGGCCGGCGTGCTGTCGCCCTCGGCCACGCTCCTGACGAACTTCATGGCCGCCTGCTCGACGGCCTTGTACTCTTCGATGCTTGCTCTCATACGCTTGGTGTTTTAGGGTTTTTTCGTTCAACCGCAAAATTACGACGCGCCGTGCGGCTGCGCAAGTACCGAAAAATGATTCACGTACCGAAAATTTTTTCGGTATACCCCTCTTTTCGGGAGTTATCCCTATCTTTGTGTGACCAAACCCATCCGCACCATGTACGAACGAAAGATTCCCGTCGACCTGGACTGCCCGCTGCGGCTGACCATGAGCCTTATCGATTCGAAGTGGAAGTCCTGCATTCTGGACGAACTGCGCCACCGGCCGCTGCGGCCGAGCGAACTCCACCGTCAGCTGCCCGAGGCGACGCCCCGCGTGCTCGACCTCCAGCTCCGCGAGTTGGTCGAGGACGGGCTGGTGGCCAAGACCATCTATGCCGAGCTCCCTCCACGCTCGGAGTACTCGCTCACGGAGCTGGGGGCCTCGCTGCTGCCGCTCATCGACGCCATGATTGCGTGGGGGCAGAGCCATGCGGACTTCTTCGAGCGCAAGTACGGCCGCCGCGGGTAGGACCTGCCTAAGAAGGTCAGTTCCGACCCGGTGAGCGGCCTGCCGCTCCGGCTCTTGCCTCGCCGTTTCGGTACACCTCCTGCCGCCAGCCTTGCCGCATCCTGCTCCGGTTCTTACCTCACGTTCCGGGCCCACCTTGCCGTTCCGGGGCTGCCTTCAGCCTCCGGTCTTGCCGCACCTCGCCCGGGTGTGTCGCTTCCGCCTGTTACCGGTTAGAGCGGCGGATTTTCTCGTGGTAGAAGTAGTTGACCACCACGGGATGCCCCTTTTCGGAGCGGCCGTACGGCAGGTCATTCACCCGGTAAGGCATACCGTTTGCGGCAGCATAGTCGGCCATCTCCCGCTCGAGTGCCTGCCAGTAGTCTGTCCGGCGGCGGTTGTAGATATCCTCGTATAAAGATACCAGTTCGGGGTGCTTTTCGCGGATGTAGGCCATGATGGTCCCCTTGAACTGCCCGCGCAGGTTGAGATTCTCGAGCCAGACGAGGTCGGCATACTCCCGCACCCGCTCGATGATGGCCTTCGGGTCGGTGATGCCCGGGAAAATCGGCGATATGAAGCAGACGGTGCGGATGCCCGCCTCGTAGACCTGCCGCATGGCCTCGAGCCGCCGCTCGATGCTCACCGCACGGTCCATGTCGGCGCGGAAGGTCTCATCGAGCGTGTTGACCGACCACGAGACCGTCACGCGCGGAAATTCCCGCAACAGCTCCAGGTCGCGCAGCACAAGGTCCGACTTGGTGCAAATCATAATCTCGGCCGTCGTGCCGCGCAGCTCCTCGAGCAGCCGGCGCGTGCGCCGGAACTGCTCCTCGAAGGGGTTGTAGCCGTCGGTCACCGAGCCGATGACGATGCGTTCGCCGTCGAAGCGGTGCGGATTGCCGATGGGCCTCCAGTGCTTGACGTCGAGAAACGAGCCCCACGGTTCGGTGTGGCCCGTGAAGCGCTTCATGAACGAAGCGTAGCAATACTTGCAGGCGTGGGGACACCCCACATAGGGATTGACCGAATAGCCGCCTACGGGCAGCGACGAACGGGTCATGACGCTCTGCACGTCGATGTCGCGAATCAGTTCCTGTTCCATACTCTTTGTTTGAATGCTTCGGGTAACTCTTGTATCATGCCGCTCTCACCCATAATCGGCAACAGATCCTCCTTCATGAAGACCGCCACGCCCTGCGCCCGGGCCTGGGCGACAATGCCCCTCACCCATTCGGGCCGGGCTTCGACCTTGCCGCGGCGGCGTCCGGTCTCGATGCCGACGACGATCCACTCCACGCCCGTCAGGTCGAGCCCTTCGATCGGCCCGAACAGCGGCTCGAAAGTCACATGGTAGTGACGGGCCCGGGCGTGTTGGCGCAGTGTGGCGATACGTCCCTTCTCCGCCTCGCATGTCACGGTGACACCCATCCAGACGTTGTCGTCGTCGGTCTGCAGGTCGAGCCGCTCGGGACGTTTGGTCAGAAAGAGGTAGGCGTGCTGCGGATTGCGGGCCATGCGTTCGAACACCTCGGCGTTCCACTCGGACCGCCAGTCCGAGAAGTCGCTCATGCCGGTCATCAGAAAGACCCGCGAGTCGCGGCTTTCGAGAATGCGGAGCTTGCGGGGCATGTACTCCGGGACGGAAAAATCGTCGGTCATGTGGAAGCGTCGGCAGTTGTTGCGGGCATAGCAGTAGGTGCAGCCGACGGTGCAGCCGACGACCAGATTCAGATTGCGGATTAACGATTTGATGCAGACACTCATGGCCGGATGTTTTTCGAGGGCGGATTCATATCGAATCTTCCGTCGGCAAAGGTCCGAAGATTTTTTGTGCAAAATTATGCCCGAAAGGGGGTAATGTATGCCATTTTGATAAATGATATCGTATCTTTGTCTTCGGACAAACCGGATGCACGCGATGAAAACAACGACAAATCCCCGGCGGCTGGTCACCGTGCCGTTCAGCAAGACGCAGTGCGGCGTCGATTTCTACATCAACACGGGCCGCAGCGAGGAGATTCGCGGCGTGTTGACCGAGCACCCGCTCTTCCGCACCGACTTCTTCGAGTTTTTCTTCCTCGGCCGGGCGCAGGGCACGCTGCTGCTCGGCAGCAGCCGCATCGAGCTGCACGACGACATGGTGCTCCTCCTCTCGCCCCACGAGCAGCAGCAGTGGCTCGTCGACGAAGAGGAGCTCGACTACACGTTTCTGATTTTCCGTGAGGATTTCATGCGCACGTTCCTCTCCGACAAGCTCTTCGTCTACCGCCTGCTCTACTGCTACCAGAGCGATACGCCGCCCTGGTTCGACGCCCCTCGGGAGCGCTTCGGAGAGTACCTCCGGCTGCTGGCCAAAATCAAGACGGAGCTGCAGGCCCCGACCTCGGACAGCTACAACCTGATTGTCGCGGTGCTCTACTACCTGCTGGTGACGCTCAACCGCGACTACGCCACCGCCTACGGGTTGCCCGTCGCGCTGCCGCGCAACAACTGCGCGTTCCGCTTCAAGGCGCTGCTCGAGGAGCATATCCGCACCGTCCAGCGCGTCGGGGAGTATGCCGCGATGATGCGCGTGAGCCGCGTGACTCTGAATCGGGCCGTCGTGGAGCAGTTCGGTGTCACGGCCGCCCACCTGCTCCGCCAGCGGCTGCTCGAAGGGGTGAAGAACGGCCTGTTGTTCGAGGGGCGCAGCGTCAGCCAGTTGGCTGAGGAGTACGGCTTCTCGGACCCGAGCCACCTGATGCGTTTCTTCAAACAACAGACCGGAAAGACCTGTACGGCATACCTTTCCGACTACCGACGCGGGGCAGGCGAGTAGGGCAATTCGTCATCCCTGTCCTGGTATACGGTTAGCTACCCATCGACAGCCTGCCAACCCCGACTCAGCGTCAGAGATAGAGTTCGCACGCCTTTCGCTGCGAGCAGGCCTTCTTGAGCATCCGGCCGACGAGGGCCAGCAGCAGCCTGTTGACGCGTCGGGCATGGTGGGGGCATACGGCCACGCAGCGCATGCAGGAGATGCAACGCTTTTTGTCCACCCGTGCCGGCTCCTTAGCATCGATGGCCCCGACGGGGCACTTCGCCGCACAGAGGCCGCACTTCACGCAGGCGCGCGTTGCCTTGGGAACGATGCCGGCACCTGCAGCCTTGCGGTAGGGGCGGTTGCCCGGAATCACCGGTTCATCGAGCCCGCCGTCGTCAATCTTGCGGCGAATCCGTGCGGCAAAGCTGCGCAGCATCGCTTCGTCCTCCGCATCGGGTCGGCCCGCGGCGTATTGGCGGGCGATTGAGTGTTCGGCAACGGCCGCTACGGCGGCAATCACCTTGAACCCTGCCCCGGAGGCCTTGTCACGCAGCTCCACCAGCGTATCCTCGTAGGCCCGGTTGCCATAGACGCAGAGCAGGACGGCCCGGGCTCCGTTGCCGTGCATCGCGGCCAGACGTGCCGCAGCGACGGTCGGCACCCGTCCGCTGTAGGAGGGCACGGCAATCAGCGCCACCTCCTCGGGGCTCAGCTCCACCTGACCGAAATCGACCTCACGAGCCGTCAAATCGACCTCGACCGTCTCGTCGGTCAGTGCACGGCTCAGCATCGAGCTCACACGCTTCGTCCCACCCGTCGGGCTGAAGCAGATTTCATGAATTTTCATGCTCTGAAAAGTTTTACATCCGAATGATTACCTTCCCCCTGAGCGGCCCTTCGGCCACAAGACGCAGGGCGTCGTTAATCTCCTCGAGCGAGAAGCAGTGCGGGTCAATGGCCGGGACGATGTGTTCGCGCTCGACAAGCTCCGTGATTCGGCGGAGCTGTTCTCCGTCGGCATGCACGAAGAGGAAGCGGTACTCTTTGCCCTGACGGCGGGCCGCCCGGTCGTATTTCATTCCGGCCAGCGTGAAGAGGGCCCGCTTGTACCAGGGGAAACCGTTGCGTCGGGCAAACTCCCCGTTGGGGGCGGTCCGCAGGCTCAGCAGCCGTCCGCCCGGCTTTAGTACGGAGAGCTCGTGTTCGAATTCGCCGGCTCCGAGCGTGTCGATGACCGCATCTACCCCCGAGAGCTCTTCCCAGTAGTTCTCCCTGCGATAGTCGATGTAACGCTCGGCGCCCATGGCCAGAAATGCTTCGCGCGACCGTTCGTTGCCCGTCACCACGACGCGGAGTCCCAGTGCTCGGGCTATCGGTACAGCCATCTGCCCGAAGCTGCCCGACCCGCCGGGAATGAGCAACCTCTGTCCCGATTGCACCTGCAGCTCCTCGACCAGCCCCTGCCAGGCCGTCAGACCGGTCAGCGGGATGGCGGCCGCCACGTCGAATGCATATCCGGCGGGCATCTTCGCCACCACCTGCTCCCTTACGGCGACGTATTCGGCAAAGGCGCCAATCCGCTCCAGCGGAAGGCGTGTATAGACGGCATCGCCCGGTCGGAACTTCCCGACGCGGCTTCCGACCCGCTCGACAACGCCCGAGCACTCGTTGCCCAGCGTCTGCGGCAGACGGTAATCCTGTATCAGCCGGATGCTTCCCCGGACGATGAGCAGCTCCAGTGGATTGACGGCCGCCGCGCGTACCTTGATGAGTACCTCATCGGCAGCCGGTTCGGGTACGGCGACCTCCCGTACGGTGAGCCGTCCCTCCCTTGAATAACGGTCTAACTGTGCAGCTTTCATTCCTTTCCTTTCTTGTGTTCGTTTGCTTGATTCGACCCGTTGGCTGCGTTATGAGCCCTTTTGCGCTCCTTCATGATGTCATCCATCTGTTCCACAGCCCAGGCGAGCAGCTCTTCGAGAATCGGGCGCAGCGTCTGGCCGCGCTCCGTGAGTGCATACTCCACCCGGGGCGGAACCTCGGCGTGGAGCCTCCGTGAGATGTAGCCGTCCTCCTCGAGCGTGCGCAGGGTCGTCGATAGCATCTTCTGCGAGATGTCGGGCATGGCCTGCTTCAACTCCGTGAAGCGCAGCTTGCCCTGCTCAGAGCGTGCCAGCAGGTAGAGGACCAGCAGCGCCCACTTGTCGCAGAGCCGCGCCAGAATGTTTCTCACCGGGCAGGCCGGGAACATGGCGTCCTCGATGGTTGACCGTTTCATTGTTGCAGTCTGATTGGGTTGTGTGTTCTTGTTTCTCCTTGTTTGTTCTGTCCGACGTTTCGCTTCGTTTGCTCGGCTTGCTCGGTTTGCTCGGTTTGGCAAACCACGTCGGTCCGTCGGTCTGCAAAGATATCAATAGTCTCTTTTTTATACCAAATATATTTTACATATTATTACGAACAGAACAGCAGACAGGAGTTTTTTGCGAACAGGAAACCAGATTCGTTGGGGCGGATGAGCTTTCTTCGTACCCCGGCCGGGTCGGCGGGGAGTGAACTGTTCGGCGGGAAAAGGCGACAACGGGACGAAGAGGGGCGGTTTGTCGAGAGGTGGCTGACGAGGGGATGAAGATTCTGTTCGGCAAAGAGAGGCCGACAAGGCGGGTAGGGCAGACAGACTAGGGATGGCCGACGGATGCTTGGACGTGTCGGTCTTTCTGCGGCAAGGTCGGCAGCCAATTCCGGGGCAGACGCGTGGGGCGCATCCACATGACCGACCGGAGGCAGCATTTCCGTACCGGAGCTCACGTCGGAGCGCACAGGGAGCATAAAACAACATCGCCCCGCGGCACCAGACCGTGGGGCGATGGTCGTATTGTCCGTGTCGCGTTGCGTGGGGCGTACCGGCTTCGGGAACGGAGGGGCGGTGCAAATCGACGCGGCCCCGGGAAAACCGTCCGGAACCGGAATCCCTACTTGTTGCGGATGCGCAGCTCGTAGAGGTCCTTGCGGCGGTCCTTCAGGTTGCGGACGCTGCCGTAGGTGTGCAGCTCGTTGAGCAGGTCGAGGTCAACGTCCGAGATGAGAATCATCTCGGTGTTGGGCGTCGCCTCGGCGCGGCGGCCGTCGGTCGGGAAGGCGAAGTCGCACGGCGTGAAGACGCCCGACTGCGCATACTGGATGTCCATGTTGTGGACGCGCGGCAGGTTACCCACGCTGCCGGCGATGGCCACGAAGCACTCGTTCTCGATGGCGCGTGCCTGGGCGCAGACCCGCACGCGCGAGTAGGCGTTCTGCGTATCGGTCAGGAAGGGGACGAAGAGAATCTGCATCCCCTCGTCGGCCATGATGCGCGAGAGCTCGGGGAACTCCACGTCGTAGCAAATCAGCACGCCGATGCGCGCGCAGTCGGTCTCGAAGGTGCGGATGGCGTGGCCGCCGCTCAGACCCCAGCACTTCATCTCGTCGGGGGTGACGTGCAGCTTCTCGTACATCTCGTAGGTGCCGTCGCGGCGGCAGAGGAAGCCCACGTTGTAGAGCTGCCCGTCGTCGCGGATGTAGGGCATGCTGCCCGTGACGATGTTGATGTTGTACTTGATGGCCAGCCCGATGAAGCGCTCGCGGATATCGTCCGTGTAGCCCGCCAGGCCGCGGATGGCCTGCGACTCGCCGGCGTCGTTGAAGCGCGCCATGAGCGGGGCGTTGAAGTATTCGGGGAAGAGGACGAAGTCGCTCTGGTAGCGGCTCACCGAGTCGACGAAGAACTCCACCTGCTCGAACAGGTCGTCGAGCGTATGGTAGCTGCGCATCTGCCACTGCACCAGACCCACGCGGACCGTTGTCTTGGGCTGGACATACTCCTCGGTGGGAGCCTGGTAGTAGATGTTGTCCCACTGGAGCAGGCAGGCATAGTGGCGCGACTCCTCGTCGTTGGGCAGGTAGTTGCGCATGACCTTGCGCACGTGGAAGTCGTTCGAGAGCTGGAAGAGCAGCACCGGGTCGTAGATTTCACGCTTGCGCACCTTGTCGATGTACTCCTTGGGGCGCATCTTGTCGGCATACTTGTGGTAGTTGGGCAGGCGCCCGCCGAACATGATGGCCTTCAGGTTGAGCTTCTCGCAGAGCTCCTTGCGGTATTCGTACATGCGCCGGCCGAGCCGCAGACCGCGGTAGTCGGGATGGATGAAGACCTCGATGCCGTAGAGGATGTTGCCCTTGCGCGTATGGGTGTCGAAGGTCTCGTTGCCCGTCACCTGGGCGTAGGTATGGTCCCCCTTGACCAGGTCGTAGTCCACGATAATCGAGAGGGCGCAGCCCACGATTTTGTCATCGACCACCACCACAATCTGTCCTTCGGGGAAGATGCGGATGAGTTTGTCAATCTGTTCCGGCGTCCAGAATACGTCGCTGCCGTCGGCATAGACGCGGGTGAAGGATTTGGCCAGCTGGTCGTAGTCCTCACGCTGGAGGTTGCGGATTTCCACCTTGTTGATTTTCGTCACGTTCATCGCTTTGTCGTTTTCAGGCCTCAAAGATACCGATTTTCCGGTCAGGTTGTCATCGCCGAGGGCAACTTGCCGCCTTTCGGATGGCTTTTTTGCGCATTGCGGGGCGGTTCGGACCTCCGAAGAGGGTGTCGCGGCGCTCCTCGCGGCCCGCAGAGGACGCGGCGTGGAGATGTCCGCCGAGTTTGCCGAGAGTGCAGCGAGGAGCGGCAAACATTCCCGGCACACCCGAAAACGAGGCAGGGCGGCGCCTCCCCCGTATAGGGAAGCACCGCCCTGCAATCGGGTGTGAGGTTCGTCGCGGAGCCTACTCCCAGAAGCGGTAGAAGTGGTGCACGGAACCGTGGCCGTGGCCGATGCGGTAGTGCGCGCCGGCGGCAATGGCCCCGGCGATGTACTCCTTGGCTGCGGCCGCGGCGTCGTCGAGCGCATATCCGCGGGCCAGGAAGGCGGCGATGGCCGACGAGAGCGTGCAGCCCGTGCCGTGGGTGTTCACCGTCGCGACGCGCTTCGAGCGCAGCGGCACAATCCGGTCGCTCTCGGCGTCGTAGAAGATGTCGACCAGCTCCTCGTCGTCGAGGTGTCCCGCCTTGAGGAAGACCGAGACGCGGCCCCCCTGCGAGAGCTCGCGCGCGGCGTCGGGAAGCTCCTCCTGGCGGGGCAGCCTGCGGCCCAGCAGGATTTCGGCCTCGGGAATGTTGGGCGTGATGACCCGGGCGCGGGGAATGAGCTCGTCGCGCAGCATTGCGACGGCCTCGCGCTGCAGCAGCGGGTCGCCCGACGTAGCCACCATCACCGGGTCGAGCACCACGTTGCGGATGTCGTAGCCCGCGAGCGTGTCGCGCACGGCCAGAATCAGCTCCGAGGAGTGGAGCATGCCGATTTTGATGGCGTCGGCGCCGATGTCGTCGAGCACCGAGCGGATTTGCCCCACCACGAAGTCGACCGGCACGGGGTGTACGCCCGTGACGCCGACCGTGTTTTCGTCCACGACGGCGACGATGGCCGAGGTGCCGAAGCATCCGCAGGCCGAGAAGGTCTTCAGGTCGGCCTGAATGCCCGCACCGCCGCTCGGGTCGCTGCCGGCGATGGTCAGGGCGCGTTTGTAGGTTTTCATGTCGCTGTTCATAGCTTCAGATTTTCCAGTTTTCAAGCCTCCAGGCGCTCTCCCAGAAGAGCCACTCCATCCGGGTGCAGCGCACGAAGAGTTCGGTCATCCGCTGCCGCGTCGCCGCGCCGGCCTCGGCGGCCAGCTCGTCGCAGATGCGCGTGGCGCGGTCGGCAGCCTCGGCGAACGAGGGGTCGGCATAGGTCTCAATCCAGCGGCGGTAGGGGTTCTCCGCATCCCCTAACCGGGCGTAAATCTGCTCGCCGACCCGCTGGTAGACGCGGAAGCAGGGGAGCACGGCGGCCGCCTCGACCTCGACGGGAGCCATCGCCTGGCTCTCGAGCAGCGAGGTGTAGAGTAGGCAGGCGGGCGAGATTTCCCCGGGCTCGGGGTGGCTGCCCTCGAGGAACTGCTCGTGGAGCGCCCGCTCGACCTCTATCCCCTCGAGGGCGAAGTGCAGGAAGGCCTCCGTGTGCTCCTTGCGCACGAGGCGCGAGGCGATGTGGGCCAGCCGTCGTGCGTAGCCGTCCAGATAAAGGGCATCCTGGCGGATGTAGAAGCGGAAGCGCTCCGCGGAGAGCGTTCCGGCGGCGAGCTCCCCGACGAAGGGGTGCTCGAGTATCCTGCGGTAGACCGGTTCGGCGGCCTCCCAGGCTTCGTCACTCCAGCGTTTCATGGCCTTGTCCGCGGTGTTCATCGCTTGTAGGCCACGACGGCCACGTAGTCGCCCCGGTCGCACCCCTCGACGGGCTGCTCCTCGGCACGGTCCGAATAGAGCGGGTGGGTGGTGAGCGTCTGCGAGAAGTGCAGGTCGCGGAAACCGGCCTTTTCGAGCAGCTCCACCTTCTCGGCCGTCGTGCGCCAGGCGGCCACCTCGACGAACTCGATGGGGTAGGGGTTGGGCGGGTAGACCCCCTCGAGCAGCGGATGGTTCCACGTCCCGAGCGCCTTGGCCAGGTTGTACATGATGCCGTAGGAGCTCTCCTTCGGGACGTCAATCAGCACGATGCGTCCCCCCTCGGGCAGCGCGTCGTAGGCCTTGCGGACCACGCCCGCCAGATCGCCGATGTAGCTCGGCGTGCCGTTGAAGAGCAGCGTGTCGTAGCGTTCGCGGCCGAAGTCGGCCTCCTCGGCCGTTGCGACGGTTACCTCGAGGCCCCGCTTGCGGGCGATGTCGGCCATGCCGGTCGAGGGCTCGATGCCGTCGGTGATGCGGATGTCGTACTCCTCGCGGAGAATCTTCTCGAAGAGGCCGCTGCCGCAGCCCACCGAGAGGATGCGTCCCGCATCGCGGAGTGTCGAGGCAACGAGGTTGACCTCCGAGTAGAGTACGTTCCGGTTTTCGAGAAACCACGCATCGTAGGCCGATGCGTATTCGTCAAATCCTTTTCCCATGGTGTGGTGTTTTCGGTAGGTGAATTTTTTGTGTTCAGATATCGATTGTTTCGCAATGCATCGTCTTGAGGTCGAAGAGGAGCAGCCGTCCGTCGAGCGAGGGCTCCATGCCGGCGAGCAGCTTGAGCGCCTCCGTGGCCTCGATGGCCCCGATGACGGCCGGGACGCCGCCAAGCACCCCCAGCGTGCGGCGCGGTGCGCTGCACAGCGCCTCGCGGTCGGGGTAGAGCGTCGCGTAGCGGACCCCGCGGCGGTGGTTGAAGAGGCTCACCTGCCCGTCGAAGGGGCCAATCGAGCCGTAGACCCACGGCCGCCCCGCGGCGGCGCAGGCGTCGTCGATGAGGTAGCGCGTCGCGAAGTTGTCGCAGCAGTCGACCACCAGGTCGTAGGAGGCCACGAGCCGCTCGGCGTTTTCGGGCGTGAGCCCCTCGGCGATGCAGTCGAAGCGCGTCGCCGACGAGAGGGCCGCAAGCCGGCGGCGGGCCATCTCGCACTTGGGACGGCCCACCTCCTCCTCGGTATAGAGCGTCTGCCGCGGCAGGTTGCTCCACGAGACCACGTCGGGGTCGCAGAGGCCGAGGCGCCCCACGCCGGCCCCCGCAAGCGAGGGGGCCACCGTCGAGCCCAGGCCGCCCAGACCCACGAGCAGCACCGACGCCGAGGCCAGCCGATGCTGCCCCTCTTCGCCGATTTCGGGCAGCATGACCTGCCGCGCGTAGCGTTCGTCGAACATCGTCAGTCGAAGATTTTGTCCCAGTCCTTCCAGACCACTTCGTACCCTTCGCGACGGATGTCGGCCTCGACCTGCGCCGGCGTGCGCTCGTCGCTCACGACGAACTGCTCGAGCGACGTGGGGTAGACGCGGTAGCCTCCCGGGTCGGTCTTCGAGCCGGCGCTCATCGAGGTGGCGCCCAGCGTGGCGATGTGGTTGCGGAACTCGGCCCGCTCGCGCGTCGAGAAGGAGATGTCGACGTCGTGGTCGAAGATGCGGAAGGCGAAGGTCAGCTGCGCCAGTTCACGGTCGCTCATCACCACGTTGGGTTGGAAGTGCCCCTCCGACGGGCGCATGCGGGGGAAGTTGACGCTGTAGCGCGTCTTCCAGTAGTGCTTGCGCAGGTACTGCAGGTGGAGCGCCATCATCGTCACGTCGGTGCGCCACTCCTCAAGGCCGATGAGCACGCCCATGCCGATTTTGTGGACGCCGGCCTGTCCCATGCGGTCGAAGCCGTTGACGCGCCACTCGAACTTCGACTTCATGCCGGCCGGGTGGTAGATGTTGTAGTTGGCGCGGTTGTAGGTCTCCTGGAAGCAGACCACGCCGTTGAGCCCCGAGTGGGTCAGCCGCTCGTACTCCTCGGCCGCCAGCGGCATCACCTCGATGGTGAGGTTGTTGAAGTAGGGGCGGCAGATGTGGAGCGCCTGCTCGATGTAGTCGACACCCGCCGCACGGGGATTCTCGCCCGTGACCAGCAGCAGGTTCTCGAAGGGACCGAGCTCGCGGATGGCGCGGCACTCCTCCTCAATCTGCTCGGGGGTGAGAATCACGCGCGGAATGGCGTTGTGGCGGTTGAAGCCGCAGTAGATGCACGAATTGGTGCACGAGTTGGTGATGTACATCGGGATGTACATCGAGATGGTCTTGCCGAAACGCTCCTGCGTGTAGCGGCGGCTCAGACGGGCCATGGGCTCGAGGTAGGCGGCCGCAGCCGGCGAGATGAGCGCCATGAAGTCGTCGAGCGTGAGGTGCTCGCGTCCGAGGGCCGCTTCGACGTCGGCCGGACGTTTCGACTGGATGCGACGGGTGGTCTCCTCCCAGTCGTATTTGGCTAATTCTTCGGAAAACATGTATTCTTGATACTCTTTTTACGTACGTATACGGTTCAGCATTTGATGTTCGCCAGGTCGCGGCTCAGCTTCATGGCGCAGAAGTTGGGGCCGCACATGGTGCAGTATTCGCCGTCGGTGTGGCGGCCTTCGTTGAAGTACTCCAGCGCACGCTCCGGGTCGAGGCTCAGGTGGAACTGGTCGCGCCAGCGGAATTCGTAGCGCGCCTTGCTCAGCGCGTTGTCGCGAATCTGCGCCCCGGGGTGTCCCTTGGCCAGGTCGGCGGCATGGGCGGCAATCTTGTAGGTGATGACGCCCGTGCGCACATCCTCGCGGTTGGGGAGCCCGAGGTGCTCCTTCGGCGTGACGTAGCAGAGCATGGCCGTTCCCAGCCAGCCGATTTGCGCGGCGCCGATGGCCGAGGTGATGTGGTCGTAGCCCGGCGCGATGTCCGTGACGATAGGCCCCAGCGTGTAGAAGGGTGCGTTGTGGCAGTGGTCAATCTGACGCTCCATGTTCTCGCGGATTTTGTGCATGGGGACATGCCCGGGACCTTCGACGAAGGCCTGCACGTTCTTCGCGCGGGCGCGGAGCACCAGCTCGCCCATCGTGTCGAGCTCGGCGAACTGCGCGCGGTCGTTGGCGTCGGCGATGCAGCCGGGACGCAGCCCGTCGCCCAGCGATACGGCCACGTCGTACTGCGCCAGGATGTCGCAGATGTCGTCGAAGTGCTCGTAGAGGAAGCTCTCGCGGTCGTGGAGCAGGCACCACTTGCTCATGATGCTTCCGCCGCGCGAGACGATGCCGCAGAGGCGCCCGTCGGCCAGGTGGACATTCTGCCGGCGGATGCCAGCGTGGATGGTGAAGTAGTCGACGCCCTGCTCGCACTGCTCGATGAGCGTGTCGCGGTAGAGCTCCCACGACAAATCCTCGACCCGCCCCGAGACCTTCTCCAGCGTCTGGTAGATGGGGACCGTCCCTACGGGCACGGGCGAGTTGCGGATAATCCACTCGCGCGTCTCGTGGATATTGGCTCCCGTCGAGAGGTCCATCAGCGTGTCGCCGCCCCAGCGGCAGCTCCACACCGCCTTGTCGACCTCCTCCTCGATGCTCGACGTGGTGGACGAATTCCCGATGTTGGTGTTGATTTTCACCAGGAAGTTGCGTCCGATAATCATCGGTTCGCTCTCGGGGTGGTTGATGTTGGCCGGCAGGACGGCCCGTCCGGCGGCGAGCTCGTCGCGGACGAACTCGGGCGTGATGTGACTCTCGATGCCCAGCTCGCGGCAGTTCATGTTCTCGCGGATGGCGACATACTCCATCTCGGGGGTGATGATGCCTGCGCGGGCATAGGCCATCTGGGTGATGCACCGGCCGGCCCGGGCGCGGTAGGGGAGGGCGATGTGCTCGAAGCGCAGGTGGTCCAGGCTCGGGTCGTTGCGCCGCATCCGGCCGTATTCGGAACTGACAGCGGGGAGCCGCTCCACGTCGCCGCGGGCGACAATCCAGCTTTCGCGCATGCGCGGCAGCCCTTTTTTGAGGTCTACGACCACGTCGGGGTCACTGAACGGCCCGCTCGTGTCGTAGACGTAGACGGGGGCGTTGGGGGTGACCTCCTTCTTCCCATCGACGATGCGGACGGTGGGGGTGAGGTTCACCCGTTGCATGCCTACTCGGATGTCGGGGTAAAGCGTGCCCTGCATGTAGGCTTTCTCAGCATGGGCGTATGCTCTCTGCTCCTGTTCTTTCATGGCCGGATTGGGGTCATTGGTTTGTTTGTCGTTTCGTGTCAGTCGAGGAACGAGGTGAGGGGGCTGCTGGCGTCGGCATGGCGCGACTGGGCACCCAGACCTGCCTCGTAGGCTTCGCGGCCCGCCTCGACGGCGCGTGCGAAGGCGCGTGCCATGCGGACGGGGTCGCCCGCAACGGCGATGGCCGTATTGACCAGCACGGCGTCGGCTCCCAGCTCCATGGCGGCCGCCGCGTGCGACGGAGCGCCCAGACCGGCGTCGACAACCACCGGCACGTTGCTCTGCTCGATGATAATCTCGAGCAGCTCGCGCGTCACGAGCCCCTTGTTGGTTCCGATGGGGGCGGCCAGCGGCATGACGGTGGCCGCACCGGCCTCCTCGAGCCGCTTGCAGAGCACGGGGTCGGCCTGGATGTAGGGCAGCACGACGAAGCCCAGCTTGACGAGCTGCTCGGTGGCGCGCAGCGTCTCGACGGGGTCGGGCAGCAGGTATTTGGGGTCGGGGTGAATCTCCAGCTTGATGAAGTTCGTGCCGAAGGCCTCGCGGGCCAGCTGGGCGGCCAGAACGGCCTCCTCGGCGTCGCGCACGCCCGAGGTGTTGGGCAGCAGCTGGATGCCCGGACGGCGTACGTGGGCGAGCATGTCGTCCTCGGGGTTGTTCATGTCGATGCGTTTCATGGCTACGGTGACCATTTCGGTCTGCGAAGCCTCGATAGCGCTGGCCATCAGCTCGTTGGAGCTGAACTTGCCCGTGCCGACGAACAGACGCGAACGGAACGTCCGTCCGCCGATTACCAATTCGTTTTTCATATTGCGGATTAATGTTGGTTTTTGTTGATGAGTTCCAGTATGGTGCGGGTCTCCTGCGCGGGCGACCCGGCCGAGAGCAGCGCGCCCGAGAGGGCGATGCCGCCGATGCCGGTGGCGCAGAGGTCGGCGATGTCGGCCGCCGTGATGCCTCCAATAGCCACCACGGGGAGTGTGATGCCTTCGCGGCGGCAGCGGTCAAGGATTGTGCGGTAGCCCTCGAGCCCGAGGATGGGGCTCAGGTTGCTCTTGGTCCGCGTGAAGCGGAAGGGGCCCAGCCCGATGTAGTCGGCGCCGTCGGCCGCCGCGCGGGCGATGTCGTCGAAGGTGTTGGCCGTTGCGCCGATGATGCGGCCGGGGCCCAGAATGCGCCGCGCCTCGGCCACGGGCATGTCGTTTTTGCCCAGATGGACGCCGTCGGCGCCGAGCAGTCCGACCAGCGCCACGCGGTCGTCGAGGATGAAGGTGGCGCCGCAGGCCCGGCAGCAGACCGCCACGTCGCGCCCCGTGCGGAGCACCTCCTCGTCGGTGGCCCCCTTCATGCGGAGCTGCACCCAGCGGCAGCCCCCCTCGAGTACGGCCTGCGTCCCCGTGAGGTAGTCGAAGCGGTCGTTATGGTGTGTGATGAATTGCAACATATCGTTCTGTCTATGGTCTGTTGTATTGTTGAATCCGTTGCAGCGTCTCGCGCAGCCCGGCTGAGGAGACGTCGCGCCAGATGCACCCCAGCAGGGCGGCTCCGCCGAAGCCCAGGTCGCGCAGCGTCGGGAGCAGCTCGGGCCGGACGCCTCCCAGCGCCGCGACCCGCTCGCCGAGCAGACCGCGTGCGGCCGCCTCGCGCAGCACGGCGGGGGTGAAGGCCGAGCGGTAGCCCTCCTTCGAGATGCTGTCGAATATGGGGCTCAGGAAGAGGTAGTCGCTCGTGCGGTCGGCCGCCACCTCGTCGAGCGAGTGGCAGGAGCGGCTGACCAGCCCGTCGAAGCCGGCGGGCGGCTGCGGGTTGCGGCTGTTCAGGTGGACGCCCCCGACGCCGTACTCCGACGCCAGGTGGAGGTGGTCCTGCAGCGTGAGGCGTCGGTGCAGGTTGGCCGGAATGGCCTCAAGCAGCCGGCGCATCTCCTCCTCGCGCGAATGGGGCTTGCGCAGGTGGACGCGGTCGATGCCTCCGCGCAGCAGCGCGGCGATGACATCGGCCTCCCTTTCGGGAAAGGTCTCGGGCGTGATGACGTACAGATGCATCATCCTCCGCAGACGGCCCGGATGACCGTGACTTTGGCCCCCTCCTCGAGCTGCGTCGAGGCCCAGTCGCGACGCGCCACCACGCGGTTGTTCACCGCGACGGCGACCCCTTCGGCGGGGACCCCGGCCTTGGCGAGCACCTCTTCGAGCGACGCACCGGCGCCCACCTCGAAGGGCTTGTGGTTGATTTGAATCTCCATGTGAATTCCGTTTTACGCCAGAGGTGTGCCCGAGCGGACGGCGTTACGGTCTATGAACAAGTCCTTTCGGCGGTATTGCCCGCATCAAGTTCATAGGGTATAATCTCAGCCTCTCTGCGCCAGCAGCGGGGCACCCCTCTTGTGTTGTGCAGACAAAGATACGAAAATTTCCGAACGGTGTACCTCCCGGCCCGAAAAATCTTTGCGGCGTGCCGTTTTCCTGCCTCCGCAAAGGACATTTCCAACCAGCCGGCGCCTCGTCTGAACCGGTTCCGCCGGCTGACTTGATGCGGCTTCGGGCGCGGAAACCGGGAAAATGGTAACTCCAGCCGTAATCCGTCTAACATCATTCCGCGACAAAACGGCTACCTTTGTATCGGAAAAAGGGGCGGTGCCGCCGCCCCATGTTGAACCCTGCAAAAACGGACCACCCGATGAAGAAGATGAGTCTGCACGCCTGGCTGCTGCTCTCCGCCGTGAGCCTCACGCCGGCTGCGGCCCGCACCGCCTGTGAGGCGGAGAACCCCGAACCTGTAAAAACATACGATATGGAGACGTTGGAACTGCCCCAAGAATGGGACAAGACCTTTCCGCAGAGCGACAAGGTCGAACACTCGAAAATTACCTTTCACAACCGCTACGGCATCACCCTTGCGGCCGACCTCTACAAGCCCCTCGGGGCCGAAGGACGTCTGGCGGCCATCGCCGTCTGCGGCCCCTACGGCGCCGTCAAGGAGCAGGTCTCGGGCCTCTACGCCCAGTCGCTGGCCGAGCGCGGATTCCTCGCCATCGCCTTCGACCCCTCCTTCTACGGCGAGAGCGGCGGCACGCCCCGCAACCTCACCTCGCCCGAAATCAGCACCGATGACTTCAGCGCCGCCGTCGACTGCCTGCTCACGCGCGACGACGTCGACTCGCTGCGTGTCGGCATCTGCGGCATCTGCGGCTGGGGCGGCTTTGCGCTCAACGCCGCGGCCATCGACCCGCGCATCCGCGCCACGGTCACCTCGACGATGTACGACATGAGCCGCGTAAGCGCCAACGGCTACTTCGACGCGATGACCCCGGACGACCGCCAGGCGCTGCGCGTGCGGCTCAACGAGCAGCGGCTGAAGGATTACCGCTCGGGCGTGGGCGAGCGCGACGGCGGGGTAGTCGACCCCGTGCCGGAGGATGCACCGCTCTTCGTGCGCCAGTACCACGATTACTACAAGACTTCGCGCGGCTACCACCGCCGCTCGCCCAACTCCAACGACGGACTGCTGCGCACCAATGCGCTCGCCTTCGTCAACATGCCGCTGCTCACCTACATCGGCGAAATCCGCAGCGCCGTGCTGATGCTCCACGGCTCGGAGGCCCACTCGCGCTACTTCAGCGAGGATGCCTTCAAGCGGCTCAAGGGCGGCAACAAGCATCTGGTGATTATCCCCGGGGCCTGCCACGTCGACCTCTACGACAATCTGAAGGTGATTCCCTTCGACCGCATCGCCTCCTTCTACCGCGAGGCGTTCGACCTGCCGGCCGTGCAGGAGCAATAGTTAGCTGCAGCTGAAATCGAAGCGGGGCATCCATCATCGGTGGATGCCCCGCTTTTTGTTCCGTCCCGCTTTGCCGCGGGCTGCCTTGTTGTTTATCGGTTATGCCTGTCGTCTCTGCGCCCCTTCCCTCCGTTTGCTTCATGCCGAAGGGTCACTCCCGAACTGTGTTTCCACAACCGTTCCGGACCTCGTTCCGGAGCCATTTTCGTGCCGCACTGCCGCCGCCGTTCCCGGGCTGCGCATTTACAGCCGCTCCAGCACGGCCCGGAAGCGGGCGGGGAGGCAGATGTTCTCCACCTCGCGGGCCCGGGCGAAGAGCGGTGCCATCTGTTCGGGGGTGAAGCCGGCGATGCCGCATCCGATTTCCGTCACGAGGAACCTCAGCTGCGGATTGCGCCGTGCGAAGTCGATGAAAGCATCGACGTAGGGGGCGATGCGCTCCGTGCCGCCATGCATCGTGGGGATGGCGTAGCTTCGCCCCTGCAGCCCGACCCCCTGCCCCCAGCGGGCGCCGAACCGGCTGCAGGCGAGCCGTGCGGCACCGCCGCCGTGCATGCCCTCCAGGTTGCTTCCGAAGACGAAGATTTCACCGGGACGGAGCTCCTCAATCCAGTCGGGTGTCGTGCGCTTGTCGTGCATGTTGTTTGCGTTTTTTTGCCTGTGCGTATGATTGTGTTGTCGCGTTGCCTCATTATCGTGCTGCCGGCGTTCTGTCGTGCGCCCTGTTGTGGCTGCCTGACTCTCTGCTCAATCGGTTGCGCCCGCAAACGGCAGCGCGGCCGCTATGCGGTCTGTTCGGCCTTCAGAAGAATGTTGGCCACCGAATCGCAGACAATCAGTTGCGGCTGAAGCTGCATGTGGGTCCCCATGGACTGCTTTTCGTTGATGCTCTGCAGGAGCAGCTTGACGGCCAGCGTACCGATTTCATTCACCGGCTGACTCATGCGCGTGATGGGCGGGTCGATGAAGTCGAGGAAGGTGTTGTTGTCGAACGTGACGGCCGAGATGTCGTCGGGCATCACAAGCTCCGACTCCTTGATGGCCTTGATGGCCCCGAGCAGAATCGTGTTGCTCAGGGCGAAGATGGCCGTGGGGCGTGACGGCGAGTTGAGCGCCAGCTTCGTCTCGAGGTAGCCGTTCTGTATCGAGAAGCTGTCGCCGACAATCCTCGCCCGGGCGTCGAGCCCCTTGTCGCGCAGTGCGTCGATATAGCCCCGTACGCGCTCGCGCACCGGCATCGAGTAGGGGGTGCCCTGTATGCAGAGGATGTTCTCGTGGCCGTTGTTGAGCAGGTAACGCGTCGCTTCGTAGCCACCCTGGTAGTTGTCCGTGCAGACGTAGGAGAGCTCCGTCGCGTTGAAGTAGCGGTCGATGAGCACCACGGGGGCGATGTTGCGGTTGATGTTCTCGAGCCATTCGGGGTCCTGGCCGCAGGGGGTGACGATGATGCCGTCGACGTTGCGCGCCAGCAGCGATTCGATGCCGTTGCGCTCGTTGTGCTCGTCCTCCATCGTGTCGACCGTCACGGTTGTATATCCGTACGCGCGCGCGTCCCGTATGATGGTGCTCGCCAGATTGGCGAAGTAGAGGTTCTCCATGCTCGGAATGACGAGCCCTATCGTGTCGGTTTTGCTCGTGCGCAAACCTTTAGCCAGCAGGCTGGGTCTGTAGTTGCACCGTTTGGCCTCTTCCTGAATCGCCTCTACGGTCGACTTGCTGATGCGTGCAAGTTCGGCCTTTCCGTTCAATACGCGCGAAACCGTTGATACAGAGAATCCGGTGCGCTCCGAAATGGAGACAATCGTGCTTTTTTTCTTCATGGAGCATTTTAATTTCTACATCAAATGTACTATTTTTTTCAAAAAAATCCACAATAATTGCTAAAGTTCTGAATTTTTATTATACTTGCACAAACGTTTGCGTAAAATATGTGCCGCAAAAAGGCCCGAATGAGCTGCTGAAACAACACTAACCTATCATAAATATGAGTAAAATAATCGTAATAGGAAGTTCGAACACCGACCTTGCCATCAAGACCGTTTCGATTCCCGAGCCCGGCGAGACCGTTATCGGCGGGAAATTCATGATGACGGCCGGCGGCAAGGGCGCCAACCAGGCCGTTGCGGCTGCCCGACTGGGCGGCGACGTGGCCTTCGTGACCAAGGTCGGCGACGACATGTTCGGCGACGAGTCGCGCGCCCGCTACGTGAAGGAGGGGCTGCCCGAGAAGTTCCTGCTGGTGGAGAAGGGGACGCCCTCGGGCATGGCGCTCATCACCGTCGACGCCAAGGGCGAAAACTGCATCGTTGTGGCCCCGGGAGCCAACAACACCCTTTCGCCCGCCGACGTGGACGCCGTGCGCGGCGAGATTGAGGCGGCCGAATACCTGCTCATGCAGCTCGAGGTGCCGATGGAGACGGTCGAGCATGCCGCCGAGATTGCCGCCGCCAGCGGTACGAAGGTGATTCTCAACCCGGCGCCCGCCGCCAAACTCTCCGAAAAGCTGATTGCAAATCTCTACCTCGTGACCCCCAACCGCACCGAGTGCCAGCTGCTCTCGGGCCTTCGCATCGACAGCGATGAGGATGCCCGGCGCGCCGCAGCCCGGCTGATGGAGATGGGGGCGCGCAACGTCATCATCACGCTCGGCTCGCGCGGCTCGCTGGTCTGCACGGCCGACGGATGCACCCTCGTCGAGGCCTGCCGCGTCGAAGCGGTCGATACCACGGCCGCCGGCGACGTATTCAACGGAGCGCTCTGCGTGGCGCTCTCCGAGGGCCGCACGCTGGTCGAGGCGGCCCGCTTTGCAAGCCGCGCGTCGGCCATCTCCGTAACGCGCATGGGGGCGCAGTCGTCGATTCCCTACCGTGCGGAACTCGAACGCTAACACCCCACCAACGAAGAACCTAACAAACAAACTACTATGAACTGCAAACTTTACCAACGCTTGATGCTCAACATCGTCTGCGTGCTGCTTTTCTCGACGGGAGCATCGGTGGCCGTTGCCCGGGAGCAGGGGAACGGTCCCAAAACGGTCAGCGGACAGATTGTCGATGCCGGCACGAAGGCCCCTCTGGTCGGTGTGTCGGTCGTCGTCGAGGGTACGACCCGCGGTGTTGTATCGGACGAGGCGGGACACTACGCCATCGAGGCCGACGGCGAAGAGTCCGTGCTGAACTTCTCCTACCTGGGCTACGTCGCCCAGAGCATTGCGGTGGCAGGCCGCACGGAAATCAACGTTGCACTGCGTGAGGACCAGGAGTCGATTGACGAGGTGGTCGTCATCGGTTACGGCAAGACGACCAAGAAGGAGGTGACCGGTTCGGTGGCCAGCCTCAAGAGCAACGACTTCAATACGGGTTCGTTCACCAATGCCGCCGGTCTGTTCCAGGGCAAGGTGGCCGGTCTGAGCGTCGTGAACCCCAACGGCGGCGACCCCAACGCCTCGTATGAGATTCTGCTGCGCGGCGCCAACACGCTGAGCGCAGGCCAGGGCCCGCTGCTCATCATCGACGGCGTGGTGGGTGCCGACATCCGCAACATCAACTTCCAGGAGGTCGAGTCCATCGACGTGCTGAAGGACGGTTCGGCAGCCGCCATCTACGGTACGCGCGGCACGAACGGCGTCATCATCATCACGACCAAGCGTGCACGCTCGGGCGAGACGCACGTCGAGTACGACGGTCAATTCACCGTGCAAACGGTTGCGCGCCGCGCCGAGCCGCTGACGGCCAAGGAGTTCGAATGGGTGGTGAACAACTACCGACCCTCGAGCGCCGGGTCGCTCTACGGCGCCGAGACCGACTGGTTCGACGAGGTGACCCGCACCCCTATCAGCCACAAGCACAGTCTGGCCGTCTCGGGCGGTTCGGAGAAGTTCTCGCACCGCACGGTCGTCAACGTCGAGCAGAACCAGGGTCTGCAACGCAAGAACGACGCCGAGAAGTACCTCTTCAAGACCAACATCCATCAGAAGGCCTTCGAGGGGTGGCTCGACCTGGACTACAACGCCTACTTCTCGAAGCGCGTCTACTCGCCGGCCGACTACTCGGTCTTCGAGCAGGCCTTCTATCATAACCCCACCGAGCCGGTCTACGACCCCTCGAACACCACCTCGGGCGGCTACTTCCGCGTCGACAACACGATGGCCTACTACAATCCCGTGGCCATGCTCAACGAGCGCCGTCAGGACTACCGTGCCGACGACCTGGGCGGCAACGTGCGCGCAACGCTCAACATCCTGCCGGTCGAGGGTCTGAAGTGGGACAACTTCTTCTCCTACACGCAGCAGGACTTCGAGTCGCGTGACTACAAGACGCGCTACTATCCCGGCGCTCTGGGACAGGACGGCGTGGCCGACATCGCCAACGAGCTGACACGCGACATCCAGTGGGAGAGCACGCTCAACTACTCGCGCCAGTTCGGCCGCCACTCGCTGCAGGCCGTGCTGGGCTACACGTGGCAGCGCGGCTACTACGAGAGCTCCTCGATGGAGAACAAGGGCTTCGATACGGACGACTGGGGCACCGACAACATCGGCTCGGGAAGCGCCCTGCCCGACGGACAGGCGACGATGTCCTCCTACAAGGAGTCGAACACCTACATCGCCCTCTTCGGCCGCGTGATGTACAACTACGACGAGCGCTATCTGCTTTCGGTCTCGCTGCGCCGCGACGGTTCGAGCCGCTTCGGTGCCGACAACAAGTGGGGCTGGTTCCCCGCCGTAAGCCTCGGCTGGCGCATCAGCCAGGAGGAGTTCCTGCGCGACGTGGACTGGATTAACGAACTCAAGCTGCGTGCCGGCTATGGCGTGACGGGCAACCAGGACTTCTCGAACTACAAGTCGCTGCTGCTGATGAGCACCTCGGGCCGCTTCTACTACAACGGCAAGTGGATTAACACCTACGCCCCCTCGAGCAACGCCAACCCCAACCTGGGCTGGGAGAAGAAGGCCGAGTGGAACGTCGGAGTCGACTTCTCGGTGCTGGACAACCGTCTCTCGCTGACGCTCGACTACTATCAGCGCCGCACGACCGACCTGCTCTACACCTATCAGGTCCCCACGCCTCCCTACGTCTACAACGAGCTGTTCACCAACGTGGGTGAAATCAAGAACTCGGGTATCGAGATTACGCTCAGCGGCACCCCCGTCCGCACGAAGAACCTCGTATGGAACTCGACCTTCATCTTCTCGCGCAACACCAACAAGCTGGTGAAGTTCACCAACGAGGAGTTCACCGACGGCGAGTACAAGGTGGGGTGGCTCAACTCGCCCGTTGCGGCCTACTGCCAGCGTCTGGTCGAGGGTGAGTCGCTCGGTACGTTCTACGGCCCGCGCTATCTGGGCGTCGACGAGGAGGGCAACGACATCTACGCCAACTCGATTGCGGGCAACGTTCCCGAGTCGGCCTGGGAGAAAATCGGCTGTGCCTATCCCGACTTCACGCTGGCGTGGAGCAACATGTTCCGCATCCGCAAGAACCTCGACGTGAGCTTCACGCTGCGCGCCTCCATCGGCGGCGATATCCTCAATACCTACGCCCTCTACTACGACAACCTCTCGGAGTTCGGTCTGAAGAACGTCAGCTCGTCGTGGCTCGACAGCCGCTACACGGGCGGTGTGAAGTACTCGTCGAAGTACATCGAGGACGCCACGTTCCTCAAGCTGGACAACCTCTCGATTGGCTACACCTTCAACTTCAAGTCGAAGTACATCCGCAGCATGCGTCTCTCGCTCACGGGCCAGAACCTGCTCTGCATCACCGGCTATAAGGGCGTTGACCCCGAGGTGTCGCTCTCGGGCATCACCCCCGGTATCGAGAACATCAGCTACTATCCCTCGACGACGAGCTTCACGTTCGGGGTAAACCTCAATTTCTAACCTTCAACTCCAAACCGATATGAAAAACTTCATGCGAAATACGGGTCTTGCGCTCCTCTCGGCCATGATGCTGAGCAGCTGCTTCGACCTCAAGGAGGAAGTCTATTCCGAAATCCCGATGGACAACTTCGGAAAGACCGAACAGGAGCTCATCGCCACGGCCGGCCGTGCCTACACCCAGCTCCAGAACTACTGCACCGAGCAGAGTCTGTGGACGCTCTCGCTCCAGGTCGCGGACGAGTGCGCCGTGCCCATCAACTCCAACGGTTCGTGGGCCGAGGAGCGCTACGGCGAGCTGCAGCGCCAGCAGTACACCCCCTCGAACACCCTCGTGCTCAAGGGATGGAACTTCTGCTTCGACGGCATCGCCTCGTGCAACGAGATTCTCTACGAACTGGGCCTCTCGACCGCCGAGTTCGAGGCCAAGGAGAAAATCACGGCCGAGGTCGAGGTGCTGCGCGCCTTCTTCTACTTCATGGCCATCGACGGCTGGGGCAACGTTCCCTATTCGATTGACTACACCGACACGTCGTACCCCGAGCAGAAGGACCGCAAGTTCCTCTTCTCGTTCATCGAAAAGAGCATCAAGGACAACCTGCCGCTGCTCGATGCCGAGCCATCAACGTCGACCTACGGCCGCGTGACGCAGGATGTAGCCTACACGCTGCTGGCCAAGCTCTACCTCAATGCCGAGGAGTGGCTCGGCACGCCGATGTGGGCCGAGGCCGAGGCGGCATGCTACAACGTGATTTCGAAGGGTCATTACTCGATTGCCGACGACTACGCGTCGAACTTCTCGGCCAACAACGAGGGTTCGGTCGAGAACATCTTCGTCATCCCCTACAGCACGACCTACACCGAGTCAGACCACAACTCCTTCATCATCTACATCATGGCGCTCGACAGCTGGGCCACCGAGAAGTTCAACATTCCGGCCAGCGCCTGGGACGGTTTCGTCTGCCAGCCCGACTTCTTCCAGAAGTACGATGCGGCCGACAAGCGTCGTGACGCCACGTGGCTCTACAAGGGCAACCAGACCAACGGTGGGGGATACGACGTGACGGACGCCCCCTACAACCCCGTCTTCGACGAGTCGCTCTACTCGACGCGCCGCGCCCTCTACGACGGCGCCCGCATCTGGAAGTGGCACTACCAGACCGACGGCCAGCTCATCAGCGACCAGACGAGCATGGACAACGACTTCGTGCTGTTCCGCTACGCCGACGTGGTGCTGATGTACGCCGAGGCGCTCGTACGCCAGAATCGCGCTGCGGAGGCCGTCCAGCTGGCCGACCTGCAGAAAATCCGCACGCGTGCCGGACTGCCCGTATACTCGGCTGCCGACCTGACGCTCGACGAGCTGCTCGACGAGCGCGGACGCGAGCTTGCATGGGAGGGATGGCGCCGTCAGGACCTCATCCGCTTCGGCAAGTACAACGACGCCTGGTGGGCAAAACCCACGGCAAGTCCCGCAACCAAGCGGCTCTTCCCGATTCCGACGACCGTCCTTGCGGCCAACCCCCGTCTGAGCCAGAATCCCGGCTATTGATGAGCGGCCGCAGCACAATGAACCGATTAAACCCAACCGATAACAGAAAATGAAGAAAAAGATTGTAGTGACGTTGCTTGCCTGCATGGCACTGTGTACGGCGGCGGCGCAGCAGAAGCGCATTGCGCTCGACGAACTGCGCGACAAGATTGCCGGTGCATGGCTCGGCCAGATGGTGGGCAACATGTATGGCCTGCCCTTCGAGAACAAGTTCATCGAGAAGGAGGGTAACGAGGCCGACTTCCCCTATGGATACTCCAAGAGTCTGGCGAAGATGGAGCAGTACGACGGCGCCTTCTCGGACGACGATACCGACGTCGAGTACCTCTATCTGATGCTCATGGAGAAGTACGGCACCGAACCGACCTACGCCCAGATGCGCGAAGGGTGGATGTACCACATCCGCGACCGCGTGTGGCTGGCCAACCGTGCCGCGCTGGGGCTGATGCACTACGGATATACGCCCCCCTTCACGGGCAGCATGGAGTCGAATCCCCACTGGTATCAGATTGACCCCCAGCTCATCAACGAAATCTGGAGCTACACCGCCCCCGGCATGGTCCGCTATGCGGCCGGCAAGTCGGCCTGGGCGGCCCGCATCACCAGCGACGGCTGGGCCATCTCGCCGACGATTCACTACGGTGCGATGTATGCCGAGGCCTTCTTCGAGAGCAACATCGAGAAGCTGGTGCTCGACGCGCTGAAGTACCTCCCGGCCGACGACCGCTATGCAGCCACCGTGCGCCACATGTACGAGCTCTACAAGAAGTATCCCAACGACTGGCAGAAGGCACGCGCCGAGATGGCCGAGGCCTACTACGAGCAGGAGCCCGAGATGACGCGGACCATCTGGAACGCCAATCTCAACGGCGCGTGCGGCATCCTGACGCTGCTCTATGGCAAGGGTGACCTGCAGCGCACGATGGACCTGGGCTGCGCCATGGGCTTCGACGCCGACAACCAGACGGCGACCGTGGGCGGCATCCTGGGTGTCATCAACGGCGGCGCCTCGCTGCCCGACCAGCTGCTGATGCCCTTCGAGGGGTGGACCAAGCCCTTCAACGACCGCTACATCAACATCACGCGCTACGACATGCCCGACGCATCGATTGACGACATGATTGACCGCACGGTGGATATGGCCGTCAAGCTCGTCTGCGAGAAGGGCGGCCGCGTGGTGGAGCGCGGCGGCAAGAGGTATCTGGTCATCAACCCGAAGGCCGAGTTCAAGGCTCCGCTCGAATTCTGCGTCGGCCCGATGCCCCGCATGGAGGTGGGCTGCCCGGTGGACTACAGCTTCAGCTGCGCCGCCAACCGCGACTACACCTGGACGCTCACCGAGGGTGCGCTGCCCGAGGGCGTCGCATTCGACAACGGCCGCATCACGGGTACGCCGCAGCGTGCGGGCCGCTATCCCGTCACCCTCACGCTGAGCGACGGAAAGAAGACGCTGACCAAGCACTTCGAGCTGCTCGTGCGCACGAAGAACATCGCCCCCGAGGCCGACAGCATCCTCACGAACATCCGCACGATGAACGAGGAGGCGCTCTACAAGTGCTGGATTACCTTCGGCAAGCCGATGTACGCCCACAGCGTCGATGTCATCCGCGACGGACGGCTCAACGGCGAGGGTTCGGTCTTCTATTCGCTGGCCGCACATGCCGACCTGCCGAAAATCGACTGGTTCGGCTACGAGTGGAAGGAGCCGCGCACGATTGACATGCTGGCCTTCCATACGGGCTGCCTCGAGGAGTTCGGCGGCTGGTTCTCGTCGGTTGCCATCCAGTACCGCGGCGAGGACGGACGCTGGTACGACGTGGGCAAGTTCCGCTCGACGCCCGAGCTGCCCGAGAGCGACGATGTCTTCATCCAGCCCCACTTCGTCGAGTACCTCTTCGAGTTCGAGCCGGTGAAGACCACCGCCATCCGCATGCTGCTCGACTGCAAGGTGCAGGAGCACTGGAACAAGCCCACGAAGGGTTGCTCGAGCTTCATCTCCATCACCGAACTGAGTGTTTACGAAAAGCAATAGCAAGCAATGACAAAACGCATATTTCCCATTCTGGCGCTGGCCCTCTCGCTTGCCGCCTGCAGCGCACCGCAGCGCGCCGTCGAGGTCACGCTCTCGGAGCAGGAGCTCTACGACAAGATTCGCGGCGGCTGGGCCGGCCAGACCATCGGCGTCGTCTTCGGCGCCCCGACCGAATTCAAGTTCACCGGTACGACCATCCAGGACTACCAGCCCATCCCCTGGTCGGAGCACTACGTCAAGTACTGGTGGGACAAGAAGCCGGGACTCTTCGACGACATCTACAACGACCTGACCTTCGTCGAGACCTTCGAGCAGGAGGGACTCGACTGCACGACCGAGACGCTGGCGCGCCGCTTCGCCTTTGCCGAGTACCATCTGGCACACGCCAACCAGGCGGGACGCTACAACATCCGCAACGGCATCATGCCGCCGGCCTCGGGCAACTGGGTCAACAACCCCCACGCCGACGACCTCGACTTCCAGATTGAGGCCGACTTCATCGGACTGATGGCCCCCGGGCTGATGCCCGAGGCGCTCGACATCGCCTCGCGCGTGGGCCACATCATGAACAGCGGCGACGGCTTCTACGGCGGCGCCTTCGTGGCGGGGCTCTACGCCGCGGCCTTCATAAGCAACGACCCGGCCGAGGTGCTCGACATGGCGCTCGAGCCCATCCCGCACCAGAGCACCTTCTATCAGTGCGTCGACGAGGTGCGCCGTCTCTACCGCGAGTATCCCGACGACTGGCAGCAGTGCTGGTTCGAGATGCACAAGCGCTGGAACCGCGACGTGGGCTGCCCCAAGGGTGTCTTCCTGAGCTTCAACATCGACGCCAAAATCAACGCCGCCTACGTGGCCATCGGCCTGCTCTACGGCGGGGGCGACTTCGCCCGGTCGATGGAAATCGCCACGCGCTGCGGGCAGGATTCGGACTGCAACCCGGCAACCGTCGCCGGCGTGCTGGGCGTGATGAAGGGCTATTCGAACATCCCGGAGTTCTGGCGTGCGCCGCTGAGCGAAATCGAGTCGCTCAACTTCAGCGGCACCGACGTCTCGCTCGAAAAGGCCTATTCGATGAGCTTCAGGCAGGCGCTCGAGATGGTGCGCCGCGCCGGAGGCAAGGTGGCCGACGGGCAGGTGACCATCCCCGTGCGTGATGCCGGGGTGCTGCCGCTCGAGCAGAACTTCACCGACACCTATCCGCTCTACCGTGACCGCAAGGACTGCTTCGTCGACGGCGAGTACGAGTTCGACTTCAAGGGCAACGGCTTCGTCATCTGGGGCAACATGGTCTGCCTGCGCAGCATCACGCCCGACTACGTCAACCGCGTGTCGACGCGTCACATCGGCTCGGAGGTCTTCGCTCTGGCAGAGCCCGACGACCCCTACGTGGCCGAGTTCGAGGTGTGGATTGACGGCAAGCTCGACCAGGTGTCGCGTCTCCCGATGAAGAACACCGACCGCAAGCTCGAGCCGGCCTGGAAATACGGCCTCGAGGAGGGACACCACACCGTCCGCCTCAAGTGGCTCAACCCCGACAAGGAGTACCTGCTGCGCATCAACGACATCATGTACTACTCGTCGACCCCCTCGACCGACCCATACTACCACAACTGAAACTGAAGCTGCAATGAACAAAACGCTCATACTGCTCACCGCACTTACGGCGGCTACGGCCTGCACCCCGACCGCTCCGTCGATTGACTACGGCTCGACCTTCGAAATCGACGAGGCGACCCTCCGCGACAAGATTCGCGGAGGGTGGGCCGGCCAGACCATCGGCTGCACCTACGGCGGCCCCACCGAATTCAAGTACAAGGGGGCGCTCATCAGCGACGAGGCGCCCATCGTCTGGTACGACGACTATGCCTACGACACCTTCCGCGACGACCCGGGCCTCTACGACGACGTCTACATGGACCTCACGTTCGTCGAGGTAATGCAGCGCTACGGCATCGACGCTCCGGCCGAGGTCTACGCCCGTGCCTTTGCCAATGCCGACTACAAGCTTTGGCATGCCAACCAGGCGGCGCGCTACAACATCCTCCACGGCATCATGCCGCCCGCCTCGGGCCACTGGCACAACAACCCCCACGCCGACGACATCGACTTCCAGATTGAGGCCGACTTCATCGGCATGATTTGCCCCGGAATGCCCAACGCCGCCTCGGAAATCGGCGACCGCATCGGCCACATCATGAACTACGGCGACGGCTTCTACGGCGGCATCTACATCGGTGCGCTCTACTCGCTGGCCTTCGTCTGCGACGACATCCCGACCATCGTGCGCGAGGCGCTGCGGACGATTCCGCCCCAGAGCAAGTACCGCCGCTGCATCGAGGACGTCATCCGCTTCCACGAGGAGTTCCCCGACGACTGGCGCCGCTGCTGGCTCGAAATCGAGCGCCGCTACGCCTATGAGAAGGGGTGCCCCGAGGGTGTCTTCAACGGATTCAACATCGACGCCACCATCAATTCGGCCTACGTCGTGATGGGTCTGCTCTACGGCAACGGCGATTTCGAGCGGACAATGGACGTGGCCACGCGCTGCGGCCAGGATTCGGACTGCAACCCCGCATCGGCGGCCGGCATTCTCGGCGTGATGAAGGGCTATGACGCGATTCCCGACAAGTGGAAGCCCGCCATGGAGAAGGTCGTCGACATCGACTTCCCCTACACCTCCATCTCGCTTAACAAGATTTACGACATCAACCTCGATTTGCTGACGCAGATGATTGGACGTGAGGGAGGCAGCGTCGAGGATGGTGTCTACCGCATCGTGCTCCAGCGCCCCGAGGAGCTTCCCTACGAGGAGTCCTTCGCAACGGTGGAGCCGACCGAGCGCCGCGTGCTGAAGCTCGACATCACGGACGAGGCGACGCTCCGCTTCACGGGCAACAGCGTCGTCGTAATGGGGCAGGTGCGCCGCCTGGGCCTCGGCGGCGACGACGGCTACGTGGCCCGCATCGAGGCCTCCATCGACGGCAAGATGGTGGAGAACATCGAGATGCCCTACGACTACATCAAGCGCAAGTACGACATCTTCTACACCTATGAACTGCCGGTGGACGGTCCCCACACCCTGAACCTCAAGTGGACGAACCCCGACCCGAACTATGTCATCGAGGCCAAGGAGATGGTGGTCTATTCGGCTAAAAAGTAACGGACAATGTTAAAGCTACAAGACAGTACAGTCATGATTAAGTTACTGGCACTTCTCACGCTGATGCTCTCGTCGGCCAACACGTCGTGCGACAAGGAGCGGTCGCTGCCTGAAACGCCGCCCTCCCGGTTCGAACGCTACACGACCGACCTGACAATGTACAGCGACATCCTCGGCGAGACGATTCACTATTCGATTTATCTGCCCGCCGACTATACGACGGCTACCGACAAGCGCTACGGCGTGGTCTACCTGCTGCACGGCTTCGGCGACAACTGGGGTGCGTGGAACGACCAGTGGCTCCACATCACCACGCTCATCGACAGCAAGGAGGCTGCCGGTGAGATTACGCCGATGATTTACGTCATGCCCCAGGGCTTCAACAGCTACTACGTGAACCGCTACGACGGCAGCTTCAACTACATGGACATGTTCACCGAGGAGCTCGTGCCCTACATCGACCGCACCTACCGCACCCGAGCCGACCGCTCCTCGCGCGCCGTGGCGGGCTACTCGATGGGCGGCTTCGGGGCGATGATTCTCCCCTCGAAGCATGCCGAGCTCTTCTCGGTCTCGATTCCGCTGAGCATGTCGTTCCGCACCGACGAGCAGTACATGGCCGAGCCGCAGAGCGGCTGGGACGGACAGTGGGGGAGCATCTTCGGCGGCGTCGGCCTCGCGGGCGAAGGCCGTCTGACGGAGTACTACAAGGAGTACTGCCCCTTCTACTTCTTCAACGAGCAGAGCGCGGCGTCGTTCGCCGACCTGCACTACTACTTCGACTGTGGTGACGACGAGGAGCAGCTGCTCATCGCCAACGACCGGCTCCACCGCCAGCTGCGCGAGCTGGGCATCGCCCACGAGTACCGCGTACGCAACGGCGCCCACACCTCGGACTACTGGCACGACGCCATGCGCGAAGGGCTCGACTACATCGAGTGCTGCTTCAACGGCGGCACGTGGCCCGACGGCCAGAACATCGCGACCGACCCCTCCTATGCGGGTGTCGAGCTGAGCGAGACGGTCGGCGGGGCGGAGGTCGTGGCCTATCCCTCGGCCGGGTACGACAAGTCGAAGAGCAATTCGGTCGTCTACCTGCTCCACGACGGACTCACCAAGGACGACCTGCACCGCATGATGAATCTGTGGAACGTCGCGGTTAACACCAAGCCCTTCATCGTCGTCTGCATCCCCTCCGCGCAGGCTGGCAGCGACTTCGCCACGCTGGCGCAGGCCATCGACGCAAAGTATGCCATCGCCGAGGATGCCGACCGCCACTTCGGCGCCGGGCTGGGCTCGGGTGCCGGTCTGCTCTACCGCTATGCGGCAGGGGAGGAGGCACGTCTGGCGGCCCTCTACCTCTTCGACGGAGAGGTGGATGTCGAGGCGACGGCCCCCTGCTCCGGAACCTACTACTACATCGACACCACCGACGGGGGCGAACACTACGTCGAGGCGGGCGAGCTCTACGAGCGCTGCAAGGCCGACGGCGTACCCTACGACTACCGTGTGCGCAACGGACAGAGCGGTGCCGATGCCGCAATGGGCGGCTTCCAGGCCTCGAAGAGCAATCTGATGGACCGCATCCGTAACTGAACCGAATGAAACCTAAAAACTCACAACCATGTTTATCGTAGACAACTATTTTCTGGCCGTGGTGTTCTGCTTCGTCACGATGCTCTGCTGGGGCTCGTGGGGCAACACCCAGAAGCTGGCGTCGAAGAGCTGGCGCTACGAGCTCTTCTATTGGGATTATGTAATCGGCATGGTGCTCTTCGCCGCACTGCTGGGCTTCACCATGGGCAGCTTCGGCGACGGGGGCCGTCCCTTCGTCACGGACCTGGCGCAGGCGGCCGGCAAGAGCATCGGCTGGGTGCTGCTCGGCGGCGTCATCTTCAACGCCTCGAACATTCTGCTCTCGGCCTCGGTATCGCTCGCCGGACTCTCGGTGGCCTTCCCGCTCGGCGTGGGCATCGCCCTGGTGCTGGGCGTCATCGTCAACTACCTCGGCGCACCGTCGGGCAATCCCGTCATGCTCTTCCTCGGCGTGGCGATGATTGTGGTGGCCATCATCTGCAACGGCATCGCCTCGGGCAAGCAGCAGAGCGGCTCGGACGCGGCGGTCAACAACCGCAAGGGCCTGATGCTGGCCGTGCTGGCCGGCGTGCTGATGTCGCTCTTCTACCGCTTCGTGGTCAAGGGTATGGACATCAGCAACTTCGAGACTCCGGCTCCGGGCATGCTCACCCCCTATTCGGCCATCTTCATCTTCTCGCTGGGCGTTCTGGCCAGCAACTTCCTCTTCAACACGCTGGTCATGCGCTATCCCTTCGTCGGCGAGCGCGTCCGCTATGCGGAGTACTTCCGCGGCTCGCTCTCCACGCACCTGACGGGCTGTCTGGGCGGCGCCATCTGGTGCCTCGGCACGGCGTTCAGCTACATCGCCTCGGGGGAGGCCGGCCCGGCCGTCTCGTATGCCCTCGGACAGGGTGCGCCGATGATTGCCGCCATCTGGGGCGTCTTCATCTGGCGTGAATTCAAAGGTGCGCCGAAGTCAGTCAACCGTCTGCTGGCTCTCATGTTCCTCCTCTTCATCGGAGGCCTTGCCCTGATTGTTGCCGCCGGAAACTGATGCCGGAGGAGCGCTGAAAAACGAAATTATGTTCAACCAACAAAAAACGACTGATATGAAAAAGATTTTTGGAATTCTGGCGGCAGTCGCCATGGTGGCTGCCTGCAACACCTCCTGCTCGAAGAGCGACGACAACGGCGGCGGCAACGGCGGCGGCAACACGGCCAACGTACGCATCGCCACCTGGGCCGACGACTGGGACACCTACGCCTACACGTTCGACGCCGAGGGCAAGGTAATCAAGGTAAGCCGCAACAACGGCGAGCGCGAATGGGACTTCACCTACTCGGGTGACAAGATTGAGGCCACAGGTTATTCGGCCTTCACCATCACGCTCGGTGCCAACGGATATGCTTCGGAGTACAAGGACGAATGGGATACGTTCACCTACACGTACGACAACAACGGCTATGTGACGCAGGTTAAGAAGAACGGTGAGGTATGCGCCAATGCCGTAATCGAGGACGGATGTATCACCAAGTGGTCGAAATTCGAGGACCGCAACGAAGACGGTGTAGCCGAGGAGTGCTGGAAGGAGCACATCTACTCGAACATGAAGAATGTTGCAGGCATCCACAACATCTACGTTGAGAAGGGCGCCGGCCGCTGGCTTCAGGAGCTGGGCTTCTTCGGCAAGCCGACCAAGTATCTGTGTGAGAGCAACGGCTGGGACTATTCGGACACCCCGTCGACGCTCACCTACGAGTTTGACGAGAAGAACTGTGTGACGAAGGAGATTAAGTCGGCAGCCGACTACGTCGAGAACTACTTCTACAGCTGGACGCCGCTCGAATAACGGCCTCGTCCGAAAATCCGTTGGACGCGGACGGCAGTCGCACTGCCGTCCGTTTTTTTGCCCGCAAAGCGGGACGTGCGGGTAGGGGAGTGCGGTCGGTTGTGCGGCGTAAGGTCTGCGGAGCGAATTTCGCACGAAGAGGGGTTGCGGACAGCCAAGCAGCCGGGATATAAAAAGAAGCAGGCCCCGCAGGGAGTAACCCGCTGCAGAGCCTGCCGTTCGAAGGATGATGCGACAACCGGTTTCAGCTAAAAGTCGTAACCGACAATCTGCGCGGCATAGCTGCTCCACCCGTCCGCTGATTTGTAGGCCTCGACCGAAGCCTGCGGGACATGGATGGATGCAACCGAAGTACTGCTAAACACACTCGAGCCCAACGTCGGCGGAGTTGCCGGCATACAGTATACGAAGAAAGGAGGTCGGTTACCAACAGGGCCGCCGACCTCCCGATTCTTACAGCAGATGCTGCATGGCTTCGTCGATTTGCGCGTTCTCGAATGAATCAAGGTAGATTTGCGTGGTCGAAAGGTCGGAGTGTCCCAACGATTCGGAAATCAGAGCCACGCTTACCCCTGACCGTTTCAGGACGGTTGCATATGTATGGCGGGCAACGTAGGTCGTCAATGGAACCTCCAATCCGATCAGTTTTCCCAGCACTTTCAATTCCCGATTGATCTTTGCCAGCACCTTATGGATGCGGTTGAAAATCTGCTGTGCGGTCTTGTGTTCCGTACGGTCGAGAATTGGGAAGATATAATCTTCTTGTGTGTGGTTGTCCCTGCTGTATTTCCCGATAATCTGCAAGGCGTTCGGTACCAGATGGAAGGATAGCAGCTTCTGGGTCTTGTGTCGGGAGTAGTAGATTCTTCCGTCTACAATATCCCCATAGCGCAGGGTGGCCATATCCGTAAAGTTGATGCCTGCCGTAAAGTAGGAGAACAGGAAGATGTCCTTTGCAAATAGGGTGTATTCAGTTTTGTGGCTTGGCTCGATTTCCAATGCCATCAATTTCTGGATGTCTCCTTTCGTGATGGCACGCTTTCTTGTCCGTGTCCATAAACTGCCGACCTTGTACTTGGCAAACGGATTGACCTTTTGGATAAAGATGCCATCGGCAAGAGCCTTGTTGTAGGCGGCCTTGAATATGGCGAATTTTGTGGCTATGCTGTTGCTTGCATTGTCGTTCTTCCGCAGGAACAGTTCGAAATCCCGCAAGAAGGTATGGTCAATCTCATCGAAACGGATATTGAGAGAACGGAATCGAGACAGATGAGAACACAGCACCCGATGCTTGCTGGCCGACGCGTATTTGCCGAGCGCTTCCAACCGTTCGATTATCTGCTTCAGATAGTCGCCAACTGTACAGTTAACCCGCTTGCCGTTTTGCTCGAATAGATTCTCAAACGTGACGGGGAGCTCCATGATTTCCAGACGCTGGATTCGCTTCTCATACTCCTTGATTTTGGCTGTTATCTTGAACTGGATATTGTCCCTGTCGGGGCAGTCATCGGTCACCTTTTGCGCCTCTGCATCCCAATGTGCTGGAGCTACGGAGACACCCAACCCGATACTCTTTTTGCGCTTTCCCTGAAAGAAGAGGAGGCATAGGGGAGAGGTGGAATCCCTATAAATGATGTTCTTTCGGCATATAACCTTGAATGTCATTTGATTGCGTGTTAGCAGTCGGAGGACGGACAGGCTCAATGCGTACCCTAATGCGTACCCTGCGCCCGAAAAAGGGCGTTTTTTGAGGCTCAAAACCCGAAATCGTGATAGGGTAGAGAAAACAAAAAGAGCCGACAATCGATTGACTGTCAACTCTTTTCTGGTGAACCCGCTGGGGCTCGAACCCAGGACCCCAACATTAAAAGTGTTGTGCTCTACCTGCTGAGCTACGGATTCTCCGGCCAAACGGAACTGCGTCCCGATTTGGTGGTGCAAATGTAGAGATTATTTTTGTTTTACCAAAATAAAATGATATTTTTGTTCCGGCAAAAGCCAAAAACACTTAGCCGGAAAATAAACAAAACTCTTAACTCTAAAATAAACTATGTGTAGAGCTCTGATTATCGGCGCCGGAGGCGTCGGAACGGTCGTTACCCAGAAAATCGCCGCCAATCCGGTCTTTACGGATGTGATGCTGGCCAGCCGTACCAAATCCAAATGCGACGCCGTGGCCGCTGCCATCGGCGGCGAGCGGGTGAAGACGGCCCAGGTCGATGCCGACAACGTGGCCGAACTGTGCGAGCTGTTCCGCGCATTCAAGCCCGACATCGTGGTCAACGTGGCGCTTCCCTATCAGGACCTGACGATTATGGACGCCTGCCTCGAGTGCGGCTGCAACTACCTTGACACGGCCAACTACGAGCCGCGCGACGAGGCGCACTTCGAATATTCGTGGCAGTGGGCCTACCAGGACCGCTTCAAGGCGGCCGGTTTGACGGCCATCCTCGGCTGCGGCTTCGACCCGGGCGTTACGGCCATCTTCACGGCCTACGCCGCCAAGCACCATTTCGACGAGATTCACTACCTCGATATCGTGGACTGCAACGCCGGCAACCACGGCAAGGCATTCGCCACCAACTTCAACCCCGAAATCAACATCCGCGAGGTGACGCAGAAGGGCCGCTACTACGAGAACGGCGAGTGGGTCGTCACCGAGCCGCACGAGATTCACCGTCCGCTGCACTATCCCGGCATCGGCGAGCGTGAGTCGTATGTGATTTACCACGAGGAGCTGGAGTCGCTCGTCAAGAACTATCCGACCATCAAGCGCGCCCGTTTCTGGATGACCTTCGGACAGGAGTACCTGACGCACCTGCGCGTGATTCAGGACATCGGCATGGCGCGCATCGACCCGATTATGTACAACGGCGTCGAGATTGTGCCGATTCAGTTCCTCAAGGCGGTGCTTCCAGACCCCAAGTCGCTGGGTGCTAACTACCACGGCCAGACCTCGATTGGCTGCCGCATCCGGGGCATCAAGGACGGCAAGGAGCACACCTACTACATTTACAACAACTGCGACCACGAGCAGGCCTACAAGGAGACCGGCACGCAGGCCGTGTCGTTCACCACGGGTGTTCCGGCCGCGCTGGGTGCCGCCATGTGGGCCAAGGGGCTGTGGCGCGGCGCCGGCGTCTTCAACGTCGAGGAATTCGACCCGGACCCCTTCCTGGCGGAGCTGGGTCCCCAGGGCCTTCCCTGGCACGAGCTGTTCGACGTCGACATCGAGGTCTGAGGCCTTGCGCGCGACGCACAACCGGGAAAACGGACGGGACGGCATCCCGTCCGTTTTGTTTTTTGCTCGGCTCGGCTTCGGATTTAGGTATTTCTACTGACCTCCGCACGGAAGGATTCCGTTACTTTTGCCCATGGAAGAAACCGAAACAGAACCGAACCATGCAACCCGACACAACCGCAACACTCGCAACCCGATACGATGAACCGTGCGACGAGCGCACGGACTACGCCCCGTTTTTCGACGGCCTGCTGGCCGTTGCCGCCGGACCGCTGACCGACGAAACGGGGGAGCGCATCCGCAACTACGTGATGGGGTGGCTCGAGAGACACCCGCTCGAGTCGTTCGACCGATACTCCGACCGCAACTACGTGCGCAGCTATCTGGGCCGCTGCCCCCGCACCCACTGGGAGGCGCTCGTCATGAGCTGGAAGCAGGGTAACCGGACGACCATCCACGGCCACCCGGCCTTTGCCGGCTACCACTTTGCCGACGGCCGCTTCCGGGTCGAGGTCTTCGAACCGACGGGCGACGGCCGCGCACGACGCATTGCTGAGCAGATGATTGACGGCCGCGAAGGCTTCTTTGCCATCGGAACCCCGGGCCGCTTCGACAACCACCTCCACCGCATCACCTGCCTCAGTCCGACGGGCCACAGCCTGCACGTCTACTCGGACGACGCGCTGCAGGGCATCGCCTTCACCGAGGCGGAGTAGCTGCCATCACCGGAAGGGGGGGGGCAACGGGAGCTTCGGACAGGGCCGGAGCCCCGCCGACAGGTTTCCCGCAGCCGGGACGGTGACGGTTCCCGCCATATTTTCCGCACCGCCGCCGAAACAGCGTCCGGCCAGCTGCCGTATCGTTCGCACTGCGGCCGGAATGCCGGAGCCCTACCGACAGATTTTCCGCGCGGCAGCCGTGGTCCCCGTACCGCTGAAACGCCGCTTCCGCGCCCGACCTGCCGAGAAGTTTTCCGCGCCACAGCCGAGCGTCCTCGGCCTGCCGAGAAGTTTTCCGCGCCGCAGCCGGGACGCCGTCCGACCCGCTTGCGGGTTTTCATCCCCCGACCGGACCCGCGGCCAGCCCCGCTCTTTCCGCCGTGCGACCGCATGCGGCAGAGCCGCTACGTATAAATACCTATTTCTCCAAAAAGCGAAACGCAAACGTAGGCTTTTCGCAATGATTTTCCTATTTTTGCATCTGTTTTGAACGTTTCCGTTGACACGATGACCCGTATGGGCTTTCCCCCGAAAAGCAACGGAAACATTGGTTGGAATTTACTGGAAAACCGCTCGATGATTGACTTTCTGAAACTGCCCTCTCCGTGCTACGTCCTGGACGAGACGCTGCTGGACCACAACCTGGAGGTAATCGACCGCGTGCGCCGCGAGTCGGGTGCCGAAATCATTGTGGCGCTCAAGGCCTGCGCCATGTGGAGCATTTTCCCGGAGCTGGCGCGCCACTCCGACGGCGCCACCGCCTCGTCTGCCGCCGAAGCGCGGCTCGTCTACGAGGAGTACGGCCGCCCGGCCCACACCTACGCCCCGGTCTACACGGATGAGAACATCGAGGAGATTCTCCGCTACAGCGACCACATCACCTTCAACTCCGTGGCACAATACGAGCGCTTCGGACAGCAGGCGCTCATCCGCGGCATCTCGTGCGGCCTGCGCGTCAACCCGCGCTACTCGCCCGTCGAGACGGCACTCTACAACCCCTGCGTGGCCGGGTCGCGGCTGGGCATCGTGCCCGAGCAGCTGCGCGAGCTGCCGGCCGGCATCGAGGGGCTCCATTTCCACGTCCTCTGCGAATCTCGGCCCGAACATCTGCGTCTGGCGCTCGAAGCGCTCGAGCGGAACTTCGGCCAGCTGCTGCCGCAGCTCAAGTGGCTCAACATGGGCGGCGGCCATCTGATGACGCACGCCGAATACGACTGCGACGAGCTGATTGCCATCCTGCGCGACTTCCACGCCCGTTATCCCCACCTGAGGCTGATTCTCGAGCCGGGCAGCGCCTTTACGTGGCGCACGGGCTATCTGGTCTCGACCGTCGAGGACATCGTCGAGAACGGCGGCGTGCGTACGGCGATGCTCAACGTCTCGTTCGCCTGCCACATGCCCGACTGCCTCGAAATGCCCTACAAGCCGGCCATCCTCGGCGCCCATGAACCCGCCGAGGGCGAAGCGCGCTGGCGCATGGGCGGCAACAGCTGCCTGGCGGGCGACTACTACGGAGACTGGGCCTTCGACCACAAACTGAAGGTGGGCGAGCGGATTGTCTTCGAGGACATGATTCACTACACGATGGTCAAGACCACGATGTTCAACGGCGTGGCCCATCCCGCCATCGCCATCGCACGGCGCGACGGCAGACTCGACGTCATCCGCCGCTTCGGCTACGAGGACTTCAAGAACCGAATGTCGTAACTAATCAAACATAGATACATGGAAGAATTTACCCCTACCCGCTACACCCTCGAGTGCGTGGCCACCGGACGCGAATTCGAGGATGACGGCTGGACGCTCGAGGACCATACGTCGCCCACACCCTCGCTGGTGAGGGCCCGTTATGCCCGCAAGCAGCTCGAAGTGAAGCCCGACTCCTACGGATTCTACAAGTTCTGCGACTGGCTGCCCGTCCGGCGCATGCTCAAGGGCTCCTCGGCACCCGTAACCTACCGCAGCCGCGGACTGGCCCGGCACCTCGGTCTGGAGAATCTCTGGATTACCTTCAACGGCTGGTATCCCGCCATCGGGGCGAAGATGTCGACCTGCTCGTTCAAGGAGACCGAGGCCTTCTCGGTCTGCGCCCGCATTCCCGAGGGCGAGAAGCGGGTGCTGGTGGTCGCCTCGGCCGGCAACACGGCCCGCGCCTTCGCCAAGGTATGCTCCGACAACCGGATTCCGCTGCTGCTCTCGGTTCCCTACGACAACATCGGGGCGCTCTGGTTCGAACACGAGCTCGACCCCTGCGTCAAGCTCATCTCGTGCGAGCGGGGCGGCGACTACTTCGATGCCATCCACCTCTCGAATCTGGCGCTCAAGAGCGGCAAGTTCTACGCCGAGGGCGGCGCGAAGAACATCGCCCGCCGCGACGGCATGGCGACGACCGTGCTCTCGGCCACGACGACCATCGGCCGGATTCCCGACTACTACTTCCAGGCCGTCGGCAGCGGCACGGGTGCTATTGCCGCCTGGGAGGCCAACCTGCGTCTGATTGAGGACGGCCGCTTCGGCAGCAACCTCATGAAGCTGATGGTGGCCCAGAACGCTCCGTTCGTCCCGATGTACGACGCCTGGCGGGCCAACTCGCGACAGATGCTGCCCTACGACGACGACAAGGCGCGCCGCGACGCCGAAATCATCGACGCCAAGGTGCTTTCGAACCGTCGTCCCCCCTACAGCCTTGCGGGCGGTCTCTACGACGCGCTGAAGGCCACCGGCGGCGAGATGCTCGTGGCGACCAACGCCCAGGCGCGCAAGGCGCGTCAGCTCTTCAAGGAGCTGGAGGGTGTCGACATCTACTCGGCGGCCGGCATCGCACTCGCCTCGCTCATCAAGGAGGTGGCGGCCGGACACATCGCCAAGGATGCGGTCGTCATGCTCAATGTGACGGGCGGCGGCGAGGAGCACTTCCAGGAGGGCAAGGAGCTCTCTTACCTCAAGCCGGCACACGTCTTCCCGCTCAACCCCGACCCCGCCGAGGTCATCGCGACGGTCGAGGCGCTGTTCGAGTAGCGACGGACTTTTTTGCGGATTTCTTTCGGTCGACTTGCCGATTCGACCGAAAAGCGTATCTTTGCGGCGATTCGGAGCGAGGCGGTACAGCCGGGCCCGCTCCGGGTCGCCGCTTTTTATTCAATTTATCAACTACCAACTCAAATTCGTTACAAGATGAATGATTTCCAGATGAACAAGACTCCGAGGAGTTGTCGCTGGAGCCGTTGGAGCCGCAACAGCTGGGCAGCTTTTGCGAGCCTCCACCGCTGCGTGACCATCGGAGTGCTGGCCGTCGGGATGTCCATTCTCTTGCTTGCGACGCAGACGGTCCATGCCCAGCAGTCCGACTCGGTTGCCATCTACCGCGAGATGGCCATCGACGAGGTGGGCATATCGGGGCGCATAGCGGCCCCGACACCGAACGCCGTGTCGCAAGTCACGCTTTTCGACCGAAAGGAGCAGGGTCCCGCCCCGCTTCAGACGCTGGAGGACGCCCTGCGCCTCACCCCTTCGGTCGACATCCGGGAGCGTGGCAGCAAGGGAATCCAGGCGGACATCTCCGTACGGGGAGGCTCCTTCGACCAGACCATGGTGATGCTCAACGGCATCGACTTCACGGATGCCCGCACGGGCCATCAATCCCACTCGCTGCCCGTCGACATCGACTGCGTATCGGGCATCGACCTGGTGGAGGGTGTGCCGGGCGTAGGCGCCTATGCCGGGGCGGTCAACATCCGCACGGCGCCGCTCATGCCCGACTACCTGCGCTTCGAGGGGGCGGGCGGCCAGTACGGCTACGCCTACGGCAACATCTCGGGGGCAGCCACCCGTGAGCGGCTGACGCTCTTCACGGCCGCCTCCTACCGGCGCAGCGACGGCTACATGCACAACACCGACTTTGCCAACTACAACGCCTTCCTGAGGGCCACCTACGAGGCGTCGAGGGCCGGCAGCTTCGAGTTCCAGGCCGGCTATCAGGAGCGCTCCTTCGGCTCGAACGGCTTCTATGCGGCCTACAACCCCGACCAGTGGGAGCAGACCTCGACGGCGCTCGCCTCGCTGCGCTGGAGCGTTCCGCTCGGACGCTTCAAGCTGGGCAGCTCGGTCAGCTACCGCAAAAACTTCGACCGCTACGACTGGACGCGCGGCACGCCGCTCAACCGCCACAACACGGACAACGTCGGCGCCCGGCTGTGGAGCGACCTGCGCTGGGCGGCCGGTACCACCTCGCTCGGGGGCGACTACACCTACAACCACATCTACAGCACCAATCTGGGCGAGCCGCTCGACCGTCCCCACGGCCTCTACACCCATGCCAAGGCGCGCCACGTGGGCAACATCTGGCTGCGCCACGTCAAGCAGTGGCACCGCTGGGAGGCGGCCGCCTCGGGCGGCGTGAGCCTGACGCCCTACGGCACCTCGGCGCTGTGGAACGTCTCGGCCGACTACCGGCCCGCGGAGGGGCTCCACGTGGGTGCCGGCATCGCGCAGTCGATGCGCCTGCCCACCTTCACGGACCTCTACTACTCGTCGCCGGCCCAAATCAACAACCTCGACCTCACGCCCGAGCATGCGATTACCTACCGCCTCGGGGCCGACTACACCCGAGCCCGCTGGCACGTCGCGCTGCAGAGCTACTACCGCGCCGGGCGCGACATCATCGACTGGGTGCTGCGCGAGGATATGGGGGGCAAGTGGCACTCCGAGCAGAGCAGCCGCCTTGCGACCTTCGGGGTCGAACTCTCGGGCGGCTACCGCTCCGAGGAGGGGTTCCTGCGGCGCGCCACGCTGCTCTACGCCTACGTCACCACCAGTCAGGACAACCGCCTGGTCACCAAGAACGCCATGGACTACATGCGCCACAAGGCGGCGCTCAACGTCGAGGTGCGCTTCCTGCGCCGCCTCACGCTCTCGCTCACCGGAGCGCTCTACGACCGTGCGGGCAGCTACCTCTTCTATCCCGTTGCGGGCGACTCCTCCCTCTCGGAGCGGCGCAGCTACGACCCCTATTTCCTGCTCGACGGACGCCTGTCGTGGGAGAAGGGCATCTGCCGCCTCTATGTCGACGCAACGAACATCACCGACACCGACTACTGCGAGATGGGCGGCATACACCGTCCCGGAGCGTGGGTGACGGGAGGCATCGTGCTCACCATCGGCCGATAGGGGCCGGACCGGCTGTATGACTTCGGAGGTCTCCGCACGTGCGGGGACCTCTTTTTTCGTTGGCGGCAGGAGAGGAAGAATCTTGTTCGTCGGCGCCCGGCAAGCGGGGAAGGAAAGGGCCGCACCCGGGCCGTCCAATGCCCGGCAGCGGGGGAGGGCAGCACCCCCGCCCGCCGGAGGCCCGGCGAAGTGAACGAATACGTCCGAGCAGAGAGTGAAAAACGGCCGCAAAGTGTCGTTCCGCTCGAAAAGCGGGGGCAAAACTTCCCGTTTCAAAGGAGAAATTGCTTTTTTGATTACGGATTTGCAAATGTTCTCCGAATTTTTCTTACCTTTGATAAGAGATAATCCTAAAACTTCCGAATATGCAGAAACGTATCGTAGAATGCGTTCCCAACTTCAGCGAGGGACGCGACAAGGCCGTAATTCACGAAATTACCTCGGCCATCGAGGCGGTCGAAGGGGTCAAACTGCTCGACGTGGACCCCGGCGAGGCGACCAACCGCACGGTGGTGACCTTCGTCGGCGAGCCCGAAGCCGTGCTCGAGGCGGCCTTTGCCGGTGTCAAACGCGCCTCGGAGCTCATCGACATGCGCAACCACCACGGCGCTCACCCGCGCATGGGCGCCACCGACGTGCTGCCGCTCATCCCCATTGCGGGCATCACGCTCGAGGAGTGCGCCGAACTGTCGCGCGGTCTGGCCCGCCGCATCGCCGACGAGCTGCATATTCCGACCTACTGCTACGAGGCGGCCGCCCTGAAGCCCGAGCGGAAGAATCTGGCCGTCTGCCGCGCCGGCGAGTATGAGGCGCTGCCCGAGAAGCTGGCCCATGCGGAGACGGCGCCCGACTTCGGCGCCCGCCCCTTCGACGAGGGTGTGGCCCGCACGGGTGCGACGACCGTCGGCGCCCGCGACTTCCTCATCGCCGTCAACTTCAACCTCAATACCACCTCGACGCGCCGCGCCAACGCCATCGCCTTCGACGTGCGCGAGAAGGGACGCCCCGTGCGCGAGGGCGGTTCGCCCGTGGGCAAGCCGCTCAAGGACGAGCACGGCAACACGCTCATGCAGCCCGGTACGCTCAAGGCGACGAAAGCCATCGGCTGGTTCATCGAGGAGTACGGCATCGCCCAGGTCTCGATGAACATCACCGACATTTCGGTCACGCCGCTCCACATCGCCTTCGACGAGGTGTGCCGCAAGGCCGATGCCCGGGGCGTGCGCGTCACCGGAACCGAGATTGTGGGTCTGGTCCCCAAGCGGGCGCTGGTCGACGCAGGGCGCTACTTCCTGCGCAAGCAGCAGCGCTCGACGGGCATCTCGGAGCGTGAAATCATCCGCATCGCCATCAAGTCGATGGGGCTCGACGACCTGAAGCCCTTCAACCCCGACGAGAAGGTCATCGAGTATCTGCTCGAGGCCGACAACCGCACCAAGCGGCTCGTCGACATGACCTGCACGGACTTTGCCGAGGAGACGGCCAGCGAATCGCCGGCTCCGGGCGGCGGCTCCATCTCGGCCTACATGGGTGCGCTGGGTGCGGCCTTGGGGACGATGGTGGCCAACCTCTCGGCCCACAAGGCCGGCTGGGACGCCCGCTGGGAGGAGTTCTCCGACTGGGCCGACAAGGGCCAGGAGGTGATGACCGAGCTGCTGCATCTGGTGGACGAGGATACGGCCGCCTTCAACCGCATCATGGCCGTCTTCGCCATGCCCAAGACGACCGACGAGGAGAAGGCCGCCCGCAGCGCCGCGTTGCAGGAGGCGACGCTCTACGCCACCGAGGTGCCGCTGCGTACGATGAAGGCCTCGTCGCGCGTCTTCGAGCTCGTGCGTGCGATGGCCCAGACGGGCAACCCCAATTCGGTATCGGATGCCGGCGTGGGCGCTCTGGCCGCCCGCAGCGCCGTGATGGGTGCCTGTCTCAACGTCAAAATCAACGCCGCCGGACTCAAGGACCGTGCGACGGCCGACCGCCTCATCGCCGAAGCCGATGCGCTGGCGGCCGAAGCCTGCCACCTCGAGGCGGAGGTGCTCGCCATTGTGGAACAGAAGATAAAATAGCCAAACGATATGACACTGCAAGAATTCCAGAACGACATCCGGGCCGGCATTCCCGACAAGCTGCCCGCACCGAAACCCTACGACAAGCAAATCAACCACGCCCCGAAGCGCAAGGAGATTCTGACGCCCGAAGAGCGCGTGCTGGCCATCCGCAACGCGCTGCGCTACTTCCCGGAGAAGCACCATGCGCTGCTGGCCAGGGAGTTTGCCGAGGAGCTGCGCAAGTACGGCCGCATCTACATGTACCGTCTGCGCCCCGGCTATGAGATGTATGCCCGTCCCATCGACGAGTATCCCGCCCGCTGCCGTCAGGCGGCCGCCATCATGATGATGATTCAGAACAATCTGGACAAGGCCGTGGCGCAGCACCCCCACGAACTGATTACCTACGGAGGCAACGGCGCCGTCTTCCAGAACTGGGCGCAGTACCGCCTGACGATGAAGTACCTCTCGGAGATGACCGACCACCAGACGCTGGTCATGTATTCGGGCCACCCGCTGGGGCTCTTCCCCTCGCATCCCGACGCTCCGCGCGTGATTGTGACCAACGGCATGGTGGTGCCCAACTACTCGAAGCCCGACGACTGGGAGCGCTTCAATGCGCTGGGCGTCTCGCAGTACGGCCAGATGACCGCCGGCTCCTACATGTACATCGGTCCGCAGGGCATCGTCCACGGCACGACCATCACCATCATGAACGCCGCCCGCAAGCGGTTCAACGCCGAGCGCAAGGATGCCCGCGGCATGCTCTTCGTCTCGTCGGGACTGGGCGGCATGTCGGGTGCCCAGCCCAAGGCGGGCAACATCTCGGGCGTGGTCTCGGTCGTTGCCGAAATCAACCCCAAGGCGGCGCAGAAGCGCTACGACCAGGGGTGGGTCGACGAGCTGCACGACTCGCTCGACGAGCTGCTGCCGCGCATCCGCCGCGCCGTGGCCGACCGCGAGGTGGTCTCGCTGGCCTACGTGGGCAACGTCGTCGACCTCTGGGAGCGCCTCGCCGCCGAGGAGATTAATGTCGACCTCGGTTCGGACCAGACCTCGCTGCACAACCCCTGGGCGGGCGGTTACTACCCCGTGGGGCTGAGCTACGACGCCTCGAACAAGATGATGGTCGAGGAGCCCGTGCGCTTCCGCGAATGCGTCCAGGAGTCGCTGCGCCGCCAGGTCGACGCCATCAACAAGCTGACGGCCCGCGGCATGTACTTCTTCGACTACGGCAACGCCTTCCTGCTGGAGGCTTCGCGCGCCGGCGCGGCGGTCAACGGCGAGAACGGACGCTTCCGCTATCCCTCCTACGTGCAGGACATCATGGGCCCGATGTTCTTCGACTACGGCTTCGGACCCTTCCGCTGGGTCTGCACCTCGGGCAAGGCCGAGGACCTCGAGACGACCGACCGCATCGCGGCCGAGGTGCTCGAGAATATTCGCCGGACGGCGCCCGCCGAGATTGCCGGGCAGCTCGACGACAACATCCACTGGATTCGCGAGGCGGGGCGCAACAAGCTGGTCGTAGGCTCGCAGGCCCGCATCCTCTATGCCGACTGCCAGGGACGCACCGAAATCGCGCTGGCCTTCAACCGCGCCATCGCCGATGGTCGCCTCTCGGCACCCGTCGTACTGGGCCGCGACCACCACGACGTCTCGGGCACCGACTCGCCCTACCGCGAAACGTCGAACATCTACGACGGCTCGTCGCGCACGGCCGACATGGCGGTGCAGAACGTCATCGGCGACTCGTTCCGCGGCGCCACGTGGGTATCGCTCCACAACGGCGGCGGCGTAGGCTGGGGCGAGGTCATCAACGGCGGCTTCGGCATGGTCATCGACGGTACGGAGGAGTCCGAGCGCCACATCCGCGAGATGCTCTTCTGGGATGTCAACAACGGCATCGCCCGCCGCAGCTGGGCCCGCAACGAGGGCGCCATGTCGGCCATCCGCCGCGAGATGGAGCGCACGCCCGGCCTGCAGGTCACGATGCCCAACATCGCCGACGAGGAGCTCGTCCGCAATGCGCTCAAGGAGGAGTAACCCCTCCGCCGCGCGCATCACATTCTTCGGCAAGGGCCGGGGCGGGGGAGTTCCCTCCGCTCCGGCCGCAGCCGGGAAACAAACACCACCAACCAACCACAAAAAACGAATCATCTTCTCATGGAAATTCACCATATCTCGGCGGAGCACCTCTCGATTGGCCGCGTCCGCGAAATTCTCGACCGTCACATCACCCTTGCACTGAGCGACGACGCCAAGCGCCGCATCGTCCGCTGCCGCGAGTACCTCGACCGCAAGATGGAGCACCCCGAACGCCCCATCTACGGCATCACGACGGGCTTCGGCTCGCTCTGCAACATCTCGGTGGGGCACGATGACCTGGCCCAGCTGCAGAAGAACCTCATGATGTCGCACGCCTGCGGTACGGGCGAGCGCGTCCCCTCGGAGATTGTGCGGCTGATGCTGCTGCTCAAGGTGCAGTCGCTCTCCTACGGCCATTCGGGCGTTCAGCTGGCGACGGTCGAGCGGCTCATCGACTTCTTCAACGCCGACATCCTGCCGGTGGTCTACCAGCAGGGCTCGCTCGGAGCGTCGGGCGACCTGGCGCCGCTGGCCCACATGTCGCTGCCGCTCATCGGACTGGGCGAGGTGGAGTACGAGGGACGCGTGCGCCCCGCTGCCGAGGTGCTGGCCGAAAAGGGATGGGCTCCCATCGAGCTGCAGTCGAAGGAGGGCCTCGCGCTGCTCAACGGCACGCAGTTCATGAGCGCCTACGGCGTCTGGGCCGTCATGCAGGCGCAGCGGCTGAGCGCCTGGGCCGACCGCATCGGCGCCATGTCGCTCGACGCCTTCGACGGCCGCATCGAACCCTTCTGCGACGAGGTGCACCTGGTGCGCGGCCACAAGGGTCAGCTCACCACGGCACGTGCGTTCCGCCGCCTGCTCGAGGGCAGCGAACTGCTGGCCCGCCCCAAGCAGCATGTCCAGGACCCCTACTCGTTCCGCTGCATCCCGCAGGTGCACGGAGCCTCGAAGGATACCATCGACTATGTCGAGAGCGTCATCACGACCGAAATCAACAGCACGACCGACAACCCGACGATTTTCCCCGACGAGGACATGGTCGTCTCGGCCGGCAACTTCCACGGGCAGCCCATCGCGCTGGCCATGGACTTCCTGGCCATCGCCGTGGCCGAGCTGGGCAACATCTCGGAGCGCCGCATCTACAAGCTGATTTCGGGCCAGCGCGGCCTGCCCAACTTCCTGGTCGCCAAGCCGGGACTCAACAGCGGTTTCATGATTCCGCAGTACACGGCCGCCTCGATTGTCAGCCAGTCGAAGGGGCTCTGCATGCCGGCATCGGTCGACTCGATTCCCTCGTCGCAGGGTCAGGAGGACCATGTGAGCATGGGTTCGAACGCCGCCACGAAGCTCTACCGCGTGGTCAACAACACGGAACGCGTGCTGGCCATCGAGCTCTTCAACGCCGCCCAGGCGCTTGAGTTCCGCCGCCCGGCCCGCTCGTCGGAGCGCATCGAACGCATCTTCGCCGACTACCGCCGCGTGGTGCCTTTCGTCGACATCGACCGCGTGATGTATCCGCTCATCGATGCCTCGGTCCGCTTCCTGCGCACCGAGCAGGTGGAGGAGTAGCCGTCGTCAGCATCCGCAAAACAAAGGACGCATCATGAGACTGCTGATTAAGAACATCGGAACGATTGTCGGAATCCAGCCGGAAGGCATCGAACGTCTGTGTGGCGAGCAGATGGGACGTTTGGAGACGCTCGATGCCGCCTGGCTGCTGGCCGAGGAGGGGCGCATCGCCGCCTTCGGGTCGATGGCCGAGGGGTGTCCCGATGCCGCAGAGGTGGTGGATGCCGCCGGGGGGATGCTCTTCCCGTCGTTCTGCGACTCGCACACCCATCTGGTCTATGCCGGCAGCCGCGAGCAGGAGTTCCTCGACAAAATCAACGGCCTGAGCTACGAAGAGATAGCGCGCCGCGGCGGGGGTATTCTCAACTCCGCCGACCGGCTCCACGCCACCTCCGAGGAGGAGCTCTACCGCCAGGCGATGGAGCGCATCCGCGAAATCATCCGCATGGGCACCGGCGCCGTGGAAATCAAGAGCGGCTACGGCCTCACGACCGAGGACGAGCTGAAGATGCTGCGCGTCATCCGCCGCATCCGCCAGACGGCACCGCTCGAGGTGCGCGCCACCTTCCTCGGGGCGCACGCCGTTGGGCGCGCCTACGTCGGGCGCCAGGCAGAGTACGTAGACCTCATCTGCCGCGAAATGCTCCCGGCCGTGGCCCGCGAGGGGCTGGCCGAGTATGTCGATGTCTTCTGCGACCAGGGCTTCTTCACGGTCGAGGAGACGGCCCGCGTCCTCGAAACGGCCGCCCGCTACGGACTTGTGCCGAAGATTCATGCCAACGAGCTGGCCGTCTCGGGCGGCGTGCAGGTGGGTGTGGCCCACGGCGCGCTCTCGGTGGACCACCTCGAACGGATGGGCGAGGCCGAAATCGAGGCGCTGCGCGGCAGCCGCACGATGCCCACGATGCTCCCCGGCGCCGCCTTCTTCCTCGGGATGAGCTATCCGCCCGCCCGCGAGATGCTCCGCGCAGGTCTGGGTGTCGCGCTGGCTTCGGACTACAACCCCGGCTCGACCCCCTCGGGCAACATGAAGATGGTCCTCTCGCTGGCCACCATTCGCATGAGGATGACACCGGCCGAGGCCATCAACGCCGCGACGCTCAACGGCGCCTATGCCATGGGGCTGAGCCGCGACGCAGGCTCCATCACCGTGGGCAAGCTGGCCAACTTCTTCCTCACGCCTCCCATGCCTTCGGTCGCCTTCTTCCCCTATGCCTACACCACGCCGCTCATCAGCCGCGTCTTCCTGCGCGGCAAGGAAATAGTGGCGTAGTTTTTGCCACAGCCGTTACGACATGACCCGTTTTGCACTCATCACAAGCCTGTTGCTTACCGCCATGACCGCAACCGCACAAAAGCCCGCCCCGCTCACAGCCGAGGAGCGGCGGGTCATCATCGGGAAGGGGACCGAAGCCCCCTTCTCGGGCCGTTACTACGATTTCGACGAGGAGGGCACCTACCGCTGCCGCCAGTGCGGTGCCGCGCTCTACCGCTCGGAGGACAAGTTCGACGCCGGCTGCGGCTGGCCCAGCTTCGACGACGAGCTGCCCGGAGCCATCCGCCGCCAACGCGACGCCGACGGACGGAGGACCGAAATTCTCTGCGCCCGCTGCGGCGCGCACCTGGGGCATGTATTTGCCGGAGAGGGATTTACGCCCAAGAACCTAAGACATTGCGTCAACTCCATATCGCTCACCTTCGAACCGAAGTCAGCCGAGCAGCACGAACAGACGGCCATCTTTGCCGGCGGCTGCTTCTGGGGCGTCGAGTACATGTTCTCGCGCGTGCCGGGCGTTCGCTCCATCGAGGCGGGCTATACGGGAGGCCACACCGAGAACCCCACCTATGAGGAGGTCTGCAGCCACACGACGGGCCATGCCGAGGCGGTACGCATCCGCTTCGACCCTGCACAGGTGAGCTACGAGACGCTGGCGCGCCTCTTCTTCGAAATCCACGACCCGACGCAGGCCGACGGCCAGGGTCCCGACATCGGCGACCAGTACCGCTCGGAGCTCTTCTACACGACGCCCGAGCAGCGTGAGGTGGGCGAGCGGCTCATCGGCGAGCTGCGCGCAAAGGGGTACGACGTGGTGACGCGCATCACCCCGGCATCGCACTTCTGGCCGGCCGAGGCCTACCACCAGAACTACTACGAGCGCAAGGGGCAGCAGCCCTATTGCCACAGCCGCGTACGGCGGTTCTGAAGCTGCCGGGCTACCGGGAGGGGAGCGAGAAACCGGAGACGGCGGACGGGCGGAAAAACCGGGAACCGGAACGCCGAGGCTCCGGAAAATCGAGCAGCAGCGTCGCCGACAAACCGGCATTTCTGAGCGCCGGGATGCAGCGACACCTGAACGCCGGGGCACCGGAATGTGCCAGACTCCATGAGGCACCGAGCCGCCCCGGAGCGTCGGAGACCCGAAACATCGGGGCCCAGCCCACCGGCAAACCGCAAGGCACAGGGCCGGAGTCGTGCAGGCCGCCAGGCCGCCAGAAACCATTCGCCAGAATCAGAAGCCATTCCCCAAAAAAGAGAGGAGCCCAGCCAAACAGGCCGGACTCCTCTCCTTTTGCATTGCACCAAAGGCAACCCGCTGACAACGAGCGTCAAAGACCCGTTATCTTCTTGATTTCATTGAGCTTGTTCAGCGCCTCGATGGGCGTCAGCGAATTGATGTCCAACCCCTTGATTTGGTCGCGAATCTGCACCAGCACCGGGTCGTCGAGCTGGAACATCGAGAGCTGCATGTTCTGCGGCGAAGGGCTCTCGGCCGCCTCGCGCACGGCATGGGCCGAGGCCTTGCGCCCCCGCTCCTTGAGGCTGCGGCTGGGAACAATTTCGTTGTTGCCGTAGACCAGTTCGAGGTTGCGCAGAATCTCCTCGGCGCGGGCGACGACCGAGAGGGGCATGCCCGCCATGCGGGCCACGTGGATACCGAACGAGTGCTCGGTGCCGCCCCGCTCAAACTTGCGCAGAAAGACGATTGTATTGCCCATCTCCTTGACCGCCACGTGGTAGTTCTTCACCCGCGGGCACATCTGCTCCATCTCGTTGAGCTCGTGGTAGTGGGTGGCGAAGAGCGTCTTGGCGCGGGCCGTAGGGTGGTTGTGGAGGTATTCGACCATGGCCCACGCAATCGAAATTCCGTCGTAGGTGCTCGTACCGCGGCCGATTTCGTCGAGCAACACCAGACTGCGGTCCGAGATGTTGTTCAGGATGCTGGCCGACTCGAGCATCTCGACCATGAAGGTCGACTCGCCCTGCGAGATGTTGTCCGAAGCGCCGACGCGCGTGAAAATCTTGTCGACGATGCCGATATGGGCCGACTCGGCCGGGACGAACGAGCCCATCTGGGCCATCAGCACGATGAGCGCCGTCTGGCGCAGCAGCGCCGACTTACCCGACATGTTGGGACCCGTAATCATCATTATCTGCTGCTCCTTGTCGTCGAGCATCACGTCGTTGGGGACATACTGTTCGCCGACGGGCATCAGCGTCTCGATGACCGGGTGGCGCCCCTGGCGGATGTCGATGCGGCGCCCCTCGTCCAATACCGGACGCACGTAGTGACGCTCGCAGGCGATGCGCGCAAAGGACTGCAGGCAGTCGATGCCGGCGATGGTGGCTGCATTGCGCTGTAGCTGGGGCAGCGTACGGGCCACATAGGCAACGATTTCGGAGTAGATGCGCTGCTCGATGACGAGCATCCGCTCCTCGGCCCCCAGAATCTTCTCCTCGTACTCCTTGAGCTCCTCGGTGATGTAGCGCTCGGCGCTGGTGAGCGTCTGCTTGCGAATCCACGTCGGGGGAACCTTGTCCTTATAGGTGTTGCGCACCTCGATATAGTAGCCGAAGACGTTGTTGTAGCTGATTTTGAGGGACGGAATGCCCGTTGCCTCGCTCTCGCGCTGCTGGATGCGATTGAGGTAGTCCTTGCCGTGGAGCGCGATGCGGCGCAGGTCGTCCAGCTCGGCGTCGACCCCGTCGGCGATGACGCCCCCCTTCTGAATCTGGTTGTTCTGCGGGTCGGGGTAGATGTCGTGCGCCAGACGGTCGCGCACCTCCGTGAGGGGGTCGATGCGCTCGGCAAGCTGGTGGAGCCGGTCGGCATCGGTCGACTGCAGCAGCACCTTGAGCGTCTCGACCGCCGAGAGCGAATTCTTAAGCTGCACCAGCTCGCGCGGGGTGATGCGCGCGGCGGCGATGCGCGAACCGATGCGCTCGAGGTCACCCACGGCCTCCAGCTGCTCGCGAAGCGCCTCGGCGAACTCCCCCTCGCGCGTGAGCAGCTCCACGATGTCGAGCCGCTCGTTGATGCGCGCCGGCTCCTTGATGGGCATGGCCACCCACCGCTTGAGCAGACGGCCGCCCATGGGGGTCAGCGTCCGGTCGATGACGTCGGCAAAGCCGTTCTTGCGGCCCGCGGCGCCGTTGGTCGAGAAGAGCTCCAGGTTGCGGATGGTGAACTTGTCAATCCAGACGTAGTCGTTCTGGTCGATGCGGGCGATGGAGGTGATGTGGCCGATGTTCTTGTGCTCGGTGAATTCGAGGTAGTGGAGGATGGCTCCCGCCGCCGAAATACCTGTGGTGAAGTGCTCCACGCCGAAGCCCTTGAGCGACTGGGTGCCAAACTGGCGGCAGAGCTTTTCGCGGTTCACCTCCTCCGAAAAGACCCACTCGTCGAGGCGGTAGGTGTAGTACTTCGACCCGAAGGCCTGCGTAAAGTGCTCCTCGCAACCACGCTGGTAGATAATCTCTTTCGGAGCAAAGTTCGAGAGCAGCTTGTCGACGTACGAATCGCTCCCTTCAGAGACGTAGAACTCGCCGGTCGAGATGTCGAGGAAGGCAACGCCGGTCGACTGGCGGCCGAAATAGATGGAGGCCAGATAGATGTTCTCCTTGTTCGAGAGGATGTTCTCCTCGAGGACCACGCCGGGGGTCACCAGCTCGATGACGCCGCGCTTGACCAGCCCCTTGACCAGTTTTGGGTCCTCCAGCTGTTCGCAGATGGCGACGCGCTCGCCCGCACGCACCAGCTTGGGCAGGTAGGTGTCGATGGCGTGGTAGGGGAAGCCGGCCAGCTCGACATACGACGCCGCGCCGTTGGCCCGCCGCGTGAGGGTGATGCCCAGAATGCCGCTGGCACGGATTGCATCCTCGCCGAAGGTTTCGTAGAAGTCACCCACGCGGAACAGCAGGATTGCATCGGGGTGCACCGCCTTGATGGAGTAGTATTGCTTCATCAGCGGGGTTTCGACATATTGCTTGTTGTCGGCCTTCGTTTTTTCGCTCTTTGCCACGGTCTTTTTCTTCAAAAAATAGTTCCTACAAAGATAGCGGATTTTGCCGGCCGGTCAAAATGCCCCGCCGAAAAATTGCACGAAAAGCCGCATCATCCCGGCACATCGGAACGCGCCACCCGGCATCGGCCGGCTGTGCGCGACGCCGACCGCATCGAACCGAAGCTTTAGATAATCTGAAGTAAATACCTGTTGGAAGATATCTTACCGGAACACCTCGTCGAACATGCGGGCGTAGTGGGCGGCCTTCCACTCGAGCGGACGGGGATAGGCGCGCGACGAGGAGGGCATGCGCCAAAGCTGCAGCCGTCGGCCGTCAAGCGTGAAGGGCTGTGAGCCGCCCACCTCGGGAACCGTCGCGATGCCGAGTTTCCGGCAGAGGGTCTCGGCAGCCTTCTGACCCGTCACCACCACCGCGCGGCAGTGGGGCAGCCGGCGTATAAGGGCCGGTATGTCAGTCTCACGCACAACTTGAAGAAAATTGTCCGAAGCGTTGCCTTTCAGGCGAATAACCTCGCAGGCCGTATCGTACAGGGCGACCCCTTTCGTGCGGAGGAACTCCTCGAGCCGTGCGCGGTCGAAGGCCTTGCGGTCGGGGGTCAGAAAGTGGTCGCGCTCCCCGAAGAAGTGGTCGCCGAAGATGCGCCACATGTCGTTCTGGAGGTTGGGGTAGTAGAACTCCATCGACCAGCGCCGGCGGGGCGGCGGGAAGCTCCCCAGCATTAGCAGCCGGGCATTTTCGGGCAGGAAGGGTTCGAGCGGATGGCGCTCGACGACGGGCTCCGAGGCCTGTTCCGCGGATTGAGGTATATCCTGTTTATTCATTGTTTATCAATATATTGCGCGCAAATGCACCTTTTATATTCGAAGAAGCGTTCGTCGAAGTTGACCAGGTAGAGCCGTTCGGTTGCCCGCGTGAGAGCCGTGTAGAGCCAGCGCAGCATGTCGCGCGTCATCGGCTCGTCGCCGAAGATGCAGCGGTCGACGAAGACCGCCTTCCACTGCCCGCCTTGAGCCTTGTGGCAGGTAACCGCATAGGCGAACTTGACCTGCAGGGCGTTGAAGTGGGGATTTTCACGAATCTCCTTGAAGCGTTTCAGCTTGCTGCGGATGTCGAGGTAGTCCTTTTCGACCTCGTAGAAGAGCCGCGTGCTCTCCTCGCGCGTCAGCGAGGGGGACTCCGACGAGAGGGTGTCGAGCAGCACCTTGCAGGTGAGCTCCGTATCGTCGTAGTCGCCGAACGAGAGGGTAGCCTCGGCGAAGTGGAAGCCGTAGAGCTCCTCGAAGCGCCGCAGCCGCTTCAGGCAGGCGATGTCGCCGTTGGCGATGAAGCTCATCGGACACTCCTTGTCGTGCTCGGTGAAGTAGTAGTTGTTCTTGACCACCATCAGCATGTCGCCGCTCTCAATCTCCTCCTCGGCGTAGAGCACGTTGTAGCGGATACCATTATTATAACGGTTCGCACGCTTGTTCGAACGGGTGATGACGATGCACTCGTCGCGCCCGTAGCGCGCATAGCAGTCCTGCAGCGTCTCGAGGAAGTCGCCGCCCTCAAGTGCGACGATATCCGGGAAATCCATGTTGAAACGCGGAATCTCGTAGATTCCCTGCTCGAGCATGCAGCGCACGAGCGTGGCATTGAAGAGGATACCCGACTGCGCCTCCTGGCGGACCACCTCGTCCATCGTGCCGTAGACCACCTCGCCGTAGGAGGACATCGCCTGCGGGTCGAGCGCCGGACTGAAATCGCACCCCACGGGCGGCAGCTGCGCGTTGTCGCCCACCAGGATGAGCCGGCAGCCGCGCCCGCTGCGGACATAGTCGACCAGGTCCTGCAGCAGCGAGCCGCTGCCGAACAGCGCATCGCCGCCAGGCATGTCGGCCAGCATCGAGGCCTCGTCAACGATGAAGACGGCCCCCCGTTCTGGGTTGGGATTGAGCGAGAATTTCGATTCGTAGTCGGCATTGGTCCGCTGCCGGTAGATGCGCTTGTGGATGGTCAGCGCCTTCTCGTGGGCATACTGCGCGAGGACCTTGGCGGCACGCCCCGTGGGGGCCAGCAGGACGGGTTTCATCCCCATTTCGTGGAGCGCTCCGACCAGCGCCGAGATGAGCGTGGTCTTGCCGGTTCCCGCATATCCGTTGAGCACGAAAATCTTCGAAAAATCGTCATCTGCAAGATAATCGGATAACTTTTCTACGATTTTTTTTTGCCCAGAAGTTGCTTCAAAACAAATTTTGGCGTAAATTTGGGTCGCAATACGTGTATTAAGCATTTACCGGCATATTTGCGACAAACTTAATAACAAATATTTAAAATGAAAAGAATTGCTCAAATTATTCTGGGGGTAGTCATCCTGGGACTGGTTTATGTAATCTACGACCAGATTTCGACCCCGATTCGCTTTGACAACGAAGTGAAAGTTCGGAATGCTCAGGTCATCGACCGCATCAAGGACATCCGTACGGCTCAGCGCTCCTTCAAGTCGAAGTACCAGCGTTTTACCGGCAGCTTCGATACGCTGATTTCCTTCGTGCTCAACGACTCCCTCGAGCTCGAGCGCAAGATTGTCGACGAGGACGACTCGGTTGCCATGGCCATGCTGAAGAAGTCCGGCCGCAAGAACGTCCAGAAGTTCAAGGTCGCAGTCATCGATACCGTATTCGCACCCAAGAAGCTCTCACGCGCCGATGTGGAGAACCTCCGTTACATCCCCGGCACGGACAACAAGGCCCAGTTCATCATGGAGGCCGGCATCATCACGACCGAGTCGAAGGTGATGATTCCCGTTGTGGAGTGCCGCGCTCCCTACAAGATGTATCTCGACACGGTTGAGTTCCGTCAGGATATCATCAACCTCATCGACAACGATGTCCACAACCTCCAGCGTTACCCGGGCATCAAGTTCGGTTCGATGGAAACCGGTAACAATGAGGCAGGTAACTGGGAATAACGGAAACTCTCCCGATAAGACAGTGTCCATTCAGCTCATGTTGGATGGACACTCTTTTTCGGTAGAGAGCCTTCCTGCGGCCGAAGAGGCCGGAGGGCTCGGCTTCGAGCTGCTCACCCCGCGCACGATGCTCGTCCCGCGCGAGGCCTTTGCCGGGGAGCTGGCCGCAAGCTATCTTGCCGCCGAGGGGCTCGCACCACTCGAGGGCGAGTGCGCGGTATGGAGCGACACGCAGCAGCAGACGGTGGCCGTGATGGCCATCGACCGCGAGGTGCTCGACGCCCTGCATGCGAAGTACGGCGAGCGGCTCAGCTTCACCTCGCCGCTGCTCCACCAGCCGAAATTCTCGGGCAACGCCGTCTGGATGATGCGCTGCGGCTCGCTGCTCTACGTGAAGGTCTACCGCACCATCCTGCAGCTGGCCGAGGTCATACGGGCCGAAAACGACGCCGACGTGCTCTACTTCGTTGAACGCCTTGCCGGCATCTTCCCGCCGGCCGACTACGAGTTGCACGTAGAGGGGGAGGGCGGCGCCGCATTGCGCAAACTGCTCAAGGGATACTACAAACGAATCGTATGCGAATAGTCAGCGGAAAATACAAGGGACGTGCCATCAACCCGCCGCGCAACCTGCGTGCACGGCCGACCACCGATTTTGCCAAGGAGAACCTCTTCAACGTGCTGGGCAATCTGGTCGACTTCGAGGAGTGCGACGTACTCGACCTCTTCGCCGGCACGGGCTCCATCAGCTACGAGTTTGCCTCGCGCGGAGCACGGAGCGTCACGTCGGTCGAAATCAATCCGGTGCACTACAACTTCATCCGTCAGACGGCCGCGCAGCTCGGCATCGACAACATGTATGTCGTCAAGGCCAATGTCTTCCTCTACCTGAAGAGCTGCACGAAGCGCTTCGACATCATCTTCTCGGACGCCCCCTACGACCTGGAGGGGAGCGAACGGGTCATCGACCTGGTGCTCGGCGGCGATTTGCTGCGCGAAGGGGGAATGCTGATTTTCGAACACTCGAAGCAGCACGATTTTTCCGCACATCCCTGCTTCTGGCAGTTAAGGAGTTACGGAAGCGTGCAGTTTTCTTTCTTCAAAAAAGCGTAGCAAGGTATTGCAGAATTGAAAAAATGCATTACCTTTGCACTCGCAATACCGAAAGGGGTGCGTTAGTTCAGCTGGTTAGAATACGTGCCTGTCACGCACGGGGTCAGGGGTTCGAGTCCCCTACGCACCGCCAGAGGCCGACGAAGAGTCGGGTTAAATGAAGCAAAAGCCTTGTAAACGAGTAGTTTACGAGGTTTTTTGTTTTTGGATTATCTGCATGAGAAAGCAAAAAACAACCGGTTTCGGGTGTCCAAATCGGTGGACTTTTTCCGAGGGCCGAACCGTCCACCGAATAAGCGTTTAACTCATTGATTTGCATTGTATTTCATCTTGACGCAAAAGGCTCTTGAAAGTAATTTTGCAACCTGTAAATACGATGTTATGGAAAGGACAACCTGCACGCTGATTTACTACCTGCGCAAAACCCGAATCGACAAGGAAGGGAAAGCGCCGATTTATGTACGCCTCACAGTCAACGGCAGGCGTGCCGAAGTTTGTGCTCGGGCCCGCATCTTGCCCCGGTATTGGAATCAATCCCGAGGCAAGGCTGTGGAAAACAACCGGGAAGGCCGTGAGATTAACCGGCTGCTGGAGGCCATCTCGTTCAATATTGCGCAGACGCGACGCACGCTGGAGGCAGAAGGAAAAGAGATTACGGCTACGGGGATTATGGATCGCTACCTGGGCAAGGACCTTCCCGAACGCCATACCCTGATGGAGGTCTTTCGGGAACACAACAAACGGTGCCGGGCTTTGATTGGAATCGACTTCACCGCTTCGACCATACAGCGTTACGAGAGTCTGATGCGCATCACGGGCGAGTTTCTGTTAAAGGAGTATGGTTCCGAGGACCTCTATCTGGACGAATTGCCGGTCCATTTGGTCGAGGATTATGAGTTCTACATGAAGACCGTAAGGCGATGCGTTCACAATACGGTGATGAAGAATCTGAAAAACTTCAAGAAGATCATCCGCATCGCGCAAAGCAACGGATGGGTTCCGAAGGACCCGTTTCACGGCAAACATATCCACATGGAGCCGGTCGACCGTCCCTTTTTGGAGAAACAGGAGTTTTTGTCGATGCTTCACAAGGAGATCTCTATTCCCCGACTGGCGCAGGTCCGCGACATCTTCTGTTTCTGTTGTCTGACGGGGCTGGCCTTTACGGACGTGCAGCAGCTCAAAGCGGAGCATCTGGTGGCGGACATCCACGGCAAAATCTGGATTCGCAAGGCGCGGCAGAAGACCAAGAACATGTGCAACATTCCGCTGCTCGACGAGGCGCAAAAGATTATCGACCGCTACAAGGAGCACCCCTACTGCCAGACGCACGGCGGGCTGCTCCCCGTATGCAGCAACCAGAAGATGAACTCCTACTTGAAGGAGCTGGCCGACATCTGCGGCATCCCCAAAAATCTGTCGACTCATTGCGCGCGCCATACGTTCGCAACTCTGACGCTGGCCAGCGGCGCGACGATCGACAACGTCGCCAAGATGCTCGGCCATGCCAATGTCAACATGACGCGCCGCTATGCGAAGGTCCTCGACTCGTCAATCATGCGCGACATGGAGGTCGTTGCTGAAAATATGGCGTTGTAGCCCAATGACGGAGAGCTGAACCAACGGGAAATATCCCGGTTTTTATTCCAACGTAGTACCTCGGCTGTTTCCGGTTAACTTGGCTCCTCGTTGAGCCGGAACGAGTATTTGTAACTCGGAGTTTGAGATAGAGGGTTGTGCTTTCGCTGACAGGTTATTCGATGGATGATTTGGGGTTCGACTTGGGAGAACACCGCCCGCCTCGCAGAGCGAGGACCTTTGTCGGACAAACCGCCGGTTGTCGGACAAAGGTACACCTCGCTCCCGTCAGGCGACGGGTACAGCTCCGGCATTCGCAAAGGACAATTCCTCTCCCGAAAGGCATCTCCGAAACGAAAAATCACGGGCGGATTCTCCGCTGCAATATTGCGAGGATGTTCAGGGATTAAAAAGCGCGGTTGCCGGCCATGCAAGGCCATAATCCTTTTCGGGAATCTTCTACTGTGATGCTCCTGCACCCCCGGGTTCAACATCACCGAAATCGCCGAGGCCGCAGGCTTCGTCTCGCCCAGCCATTTCACCCGCATGTTCAAGACCCGGGGGGGGCTCACCCATCCAACTGGCGCAAGACGCAGGGTGGAGAGAACTCCATTTGGTAACTCCGGCCGGCCTCTGACGGCCCCGAATTCTTGCCTAAACAACAATTTTTCTTGCCTAAACGACAAAATTGACAACCGGGACTTTCCAGTTCCGGTTTTTCTGTTAATTTTGTTCTCGAACTCTTCGGTCCGAAGCCATGCTTCCCTTCAAGCAAAATCCCCTTGCTGTACGTTCGCCCTTCGGAAGCGAAAGGGTGACGTGCGTCCGGATTTGCAAAAATTCCCCCCCCCACAAAAAAATCATAACTGACGCCTCCGCGTTAACTCCGCCATGCCCGAATCCCCTCGATCCGGGCCTGGGGTGTTCTGTCCCTGCAGCAACCCGAACAAATCTTTTGAGAACCATGAATAGATTGCTGACCCTATTGTTTGCGTTGGGCCTCCTCGCGGGCCCAACCTTCGGCCTGACGGCAGACAACCCCTCCGACCCTGCCCCGGCCGAGTATACCTTCCGCTTCGTGGCGGGCGACGACATGTTCTACATCCCGTGGAACGGCAACGGCGAAGAGCTCGACCGTCTGTTGGCCTGCATCGCGCAAAACAAGGCCGCCATCACGGAGGGCTCCGTTCCCGTTCTGGTCGACGGCTACTGCACCTCGCAGCCCTCGGAGGCCGAAAACCTCGCCTTGGCCAAGACGCGCTCCAACCGCGTGAAGACGGAGATGATTCTCCGCGGCGGGCTCACCGAGGAGTGCTTCACAACGAAAAACCATGCCGACAAAGGCAACTTCGTCACCGTGCGCCTCGTCATCCCCGCCACTCCGTCGGAGGCCGAGCTTGCAGCCCGCCGCGCTGCCGAGAAGGCCGAAGCCGAGCGTCTGGAGGCCGCGAAGCGCGCCGAAGAGGAGCGCCTTGCCGCCGAGCGGGCCGCCGCCGAAGAGCGCCGCAGAGCAGAAGAAGAGGCACGCCGGGCCGCCGAGGAGGCTGCCGCTGCCGCTGCCGCCCCCGCGGCCGAAGAGCCCGAGGAGAGTGAATGCTGCGCCATGGGCCTCGACCTGCGGGCCAACCTGCTGCGCTGGGCGACGCTGACGCCCGACCTCGGGCTGGAGTGGCACATCTCCGACCGCTGGAGCCTGGGCGTAGGCGGCTCGTGGACCTCGTGGTCGTGGAACAACAAGCAGCGCCGCTACGCCCTCTGGGAGGTGGCTCCCGAGGTGCGTTATTATATGGGTAAGGCGCGGCGCGGCTACCTCGGCCTGATGTTCAAGACCGGCGCCTTCAACTACAAGTTCTCCGAGACGGGACGCCAGGGCGACCTTCTGGGCGGCGGGCTGACCGGAGGCTACATCCTGCCGCTCGGCAAGCGCCTCTCGCTCGACTTCTCGCTCGGGCTCGGATACCTGAACGCCGACTATGAGAAATACACGGTCATCGACGGCGTGCGCGTGCGCCACGGCTCGGAGACCAGGGATTGGTGGGGCCCCGTTCATGCCGGCATCACCCTGAAGTGGAACCTTTTCTAAACCATGGAGGACGACGATATGAAACCAACACGATATATTCCGATTCTGGCCGCCGCAGCCACCGCGCTGCTGACCGCCTCCTGCGTCAAGGACACGCTCTACAACACGCCGCACCCCAACCACGGCAAGATTACCGTCACGGCCGACTGGTCGGCCCGCGGCGAGGGTATCGACATCCCCGCCACGTGGACCCTCTCGATGGGCGACTATACGGGTACGGAGACCGCCGCAACCCACGCCCCCGACCATCTGTTCGCGCCGGGCAGCTACACCCTCGTGGCGTGGAACCCGGCCGAGGGCATCACCGTCAGCGGCACCACGGCCACCGTCGCCCCGGCCTCGGGCAGCCAGACGACGGGCGCCTTCATCGACAATGCCCCGGGGTGGTTCTTCACCCATACGGAGCAGGTGACCATCGAGAAGGACACCGACTATCCGCTGACCGCCGCAATGCAGCAGCGCGTGCGCGAGCTGCAGCTGGAGCTGGAGGTGACGCAGGGACGCCCCGAACTCATCCAGAGCGTGACGGCCACCCTCAGCGGCATAGCCGGAGCCTTCGACATGGCGCGGGGGCAGACCACGGGCGAACCGGCCTCCACGGTCTTCTCCTTCACCCGTGACGGCAGTCGGCTCACGGCCGATGCCCGCCTGCTGGGTACGATGGGAGCCGTGCAGACCATGGTGCTGGACATCGTATTTGTGGACGGCGGACGCACGCAGCGCACGGAGGTCGATTTGACCGAGGCCATGAAGGACTTCAACGACGACATGACCACCGCCTACCGCATAACCGGCACGCTGGAGACCCCCGTCGGCATGGAGGAATGCAATGCCGAGATTACCGGATGGGAGTCGGTGGAAGGTGGCGATGCCAGTGCGGAAATGTAACGGAAACAATGTAACAACAAGAAAAAAACCATACACCATGAAGACCCGATTTTTTGCTTTCGCAGCGCTGGCAGTGACACTGGCCGCCTGCAACAAGGACAACAACGAGACGCTGAACACGAACGACCCCGTAGCTGCCCGGTTCACCGCCGAAATCGCCCCCGCTACCCGCGTCAATTCGGAAGGAACCGACTGGACCGACGGCGACCGCATCGGCGTCACCGGCGCAGGCTTCACCAACGTGCCCTACAAGAGAGAGAACGGTAAGTTCGTGACCGACGGTACAACCATCTATTTCGATGACACCGAAACGAAGACCTTCAATGCCTACTATCCGTATCAGGCTGAGGGCGGAACGGTGACCGTCAGCACCGCAGCCGACAAGCAGGGCACGGGCATCGACTTCCTCTTTGCCTCGGGAGCCACGGGCGATACCCACAACCCGACGGTGAGCTTCACCGGCGACCATGCGTTCCACCACTGCATGAGTCTCATCAAGTTCACCTTCAAGGCAGGCGATGGTCTCATTTTCAACGAAACGGAACCTGCCGGCTACACGTTGGAGGGACTGAAGCACGAAGGCACATTCGACACGGCTACCGGCACGACTGCCGTAACCGCAGCCTCCGAATCGCCGATTACCATGCAGCTTAACGGCGCCACCGCCTCGCAAGTCATCATTCTCCCGCAGGAAGTGACCTCCTCTCTTAACCTTAAAGTGTCTTACAACGGACAGAGCTACATCGCCCAACTGAAACTGCCTGCTACACCCACAGCCAATTTCTACACAGCAGGCTATGCCTACACCTACAACATAACGCTCAGCAACAAGGGCATCACGGTGGAAGAACCGGAGATTACCCCGTGGGAATCCGGAGATTCGAACGATGCAAGTGCCACGCTGTAAGTTTCACATACAGCTGCCCCGGCGCAAGCGTCAAGCCGGAGCTGCCCATAGACACTATGGTGCGACGGCCGCCTTCGCAGGCGGCGGCAGCACAAAACGAAAACAAATAAAAGACAACCCGATATGAAGAAAAGAGATTCCATCCATCTGCTTCTTGCCGCAGCCGCGCTGCTCCTTGCCACGGCTGCCTGCACGAAGGACGAACTGGCGGACGGCGACCGTCTGCCCGAAGGACAATACCCCCTTGAGATAGCCCGCATCACCCTTGGCGTGGAGGGCGGCGAGGCGCAGCCCTGGGGCGCACCGCAGACGCGCGTCAGCGAGATTGCGGACGGCACGGGCAGCGTGTTCGACGCGGGCGACCGGTTCGCCGTGCAAATAGACGGCAAGAAAGAGGTCGGCACCTACACCGTGCAGGACGACGGCTCCGCCGAAGCCGAAAACCCCCTGTACTGGAGCGACCGCAACGACCACACCGTCAACGCCTGGTACCCCGACACGAACGGCACCCTCGACCTCAGCGACCAAAGCCAAAGTCTTGCCTATCTACTGGGCGGTACGGGCACGGGCGACTACGAGAGTCCTGTCGAGCTGACCTTCACCCACCAGTTGGCGAAGGTGCGCATCACACCCACCGACGATGCACTCGGCGAGGTAACCTCCCTCCAGCTCTATACCTATACACAGTGTACCTACGAAAAAGGCAAAGTCGTGCAGGGCACGGACGAGGGCTGGATAAAGATGAAGAAGTGCGAATACACCGATAACGGCGCAACCATCACCTGCTGGGAGGCGAACGTGGTGCCCGGCTATGCCATTTCAAAGCTGCGGGCAAACGGCACCGAGGAACGCGACCTCTCCTCCGCCTTCACCCCCGAGGCGGGCAAGGTCTACAACATCACGCTGGAAAAGGACAAGGGCTACACCATAGACGAGAACGGCACCTACATCGTATACAGCGAAGAGGGATTGAGGGCATGGGCAGGTTCATTATGGAGCAACCCATCGCTGAGCATCATTCTTACGGCCGACATCAAGCTGACACCGCCGGCCGACGGCGGAAGCAACTGGAATCCGATAAATACCTATCAAGGGACCTTCGACGGCGGCGGACATACCATCTCGGGGCTGGTCATTAAGGGAAACTCCACGAGATTGGGCTTTTTCCAATTTCTTAAATCTGCTACGGTGAAGAACTTGACGCTGGAGAACGTACAAATAACAAACGATTTCAGCTGGGATGGTATGAGCTATGTCGGCGGCGTGGCGGGAGAAAACGAAGGCAGCGTCATTGAAAACTGCTTCGTATCGGGCAGCGTCATCGGCAACGCCATCGGGAAATGGAGTAAAAGCTGCGTAGGTGGTGTGGCGGGCCGAATAAGTAACGCCGGAACAGTGTACTTCGACGCGATCGGATGCGGCACCTCGGCTACCGTGAAGGGGCATAACCGGGTCGGCGGCGTGGCCGGTGAAGTGATTCTTGACAACGTAGCCAGCTGCTATGCCACGGGCAGCGTGACCCTTGAAAGTAAGGTCACAGACGATACCTATATCGGCGGCGTGGTGGGATACTGCTACGATTCATTCATCTCTGGCTGCTATGCCACGGGCAGCGTGACCGGTTCCGGAAGCGGTACCATCTATGTAGGCGGCGTACTGGGAACCAGCCTTTGTGCCACCTTGAATGCCTGCTACCATGCCCAAGGAAAGGTCAGCGGCCCGAACGGAACCACTGGCGGCGTACTGGGACAAAACATCCTGGACAGCTATTTTGGCGGCGGCGTACTGAATGTCTGCTACTGGGAAAACAACGGTCAGGAAAAAGGCATCGGCACGAATGAGGGAGGTACCGTCCTCGAAGCCACCAAGGTGGACGGCACGACCGTCACCTGGCAAACGGCCATTGAGGCAATGAACGCTAAATTAGACTGGCTGAGGACAGGCTGGCATTACGAGCTCAAAGACGGCAACAGACTGCCTACCTTGAAGAAACTGTAAACCGTCGGGCGGACTCCCGCCCGCAACCGAAACCCCGACACGGGGAGGCATTACGCCGCAAAATCGGCCCGGCAGGGGACCCGCCCCTCGCAAATGGCCGAACAAATTGACAGAGGATGGATTGACAAAGCCCGCTCAGGCCTTGTCAACAGCTCTTCGACAGACGGTCGCACCGGGCGTGCGACCGTCTTTTTCATGCCCGCCCCTTGCACCCCGACGCACAAGGGGGATGCGCACAGAGGCAGCCGCTCCGCGGTCATCTGCGGCCCCGCCGCAGCGGAGGGAGCGCCGCCCCGGCTCGCGCGCCACATCGGATATTCATGCACAGGAGCGTTGCGGAGGTTCGGCGGGCGGCCGCGGACTACCGGAATGCGAAGCCCCGGGCCTCGAGCCGGCGGCGGATGGCTCCGCCCTGCGCACGACGGATAAAGTCGGGGAGCTGCTGCTTGAGCAGCGCCAGCAGCGCGTCGGCACGCTTCTGAAGGTCGGGCTCCTCGCGGCCGACCCGCTCAAGGGCCTTGACCAGAGGCTTGGCCGCCACGGGGTCCAAATCCTGAAGCGCGTGGCAGAGCGACCGCACGACGCGGTCGAGGCTCTGCAGCCCCGCCAAATCGCGGTTGTCCGAGGTGTAGTCCCCCACCAGATGGACGTTGTAGGCCACGCTGGCGAAGAAGCGGGCCGAGGCGGCATCCCGCCCGCCGTGGGCGAAGCCGAAGAGCTCCTCCGTCCGGCGGTTGAGCAGCGCGTTGCGCCGCTTCTGTTCGGCCACCATATCCGAGCGGAAGAGCCGCAGGGTGCTGTCCCGGTCGAGGTCGTACTCCCGGCAGTAGCGGACCACGCGCGCCTCGAGCTCCGGGCTCCACGGCTCGGCGTCGTAGCCCCAGTGGAAGAGCAGCCGGTGCTTGCAGGCAAAACCCTCGTGGCGGGCCTTCAGCTCGCTGTAGAAGGGCTCGCACTTGTCAATCATGTCGGAGCTGATGAACTTCATCCACGCCCGCAGACGGGGCTCTTCGCGCAGCCCCATCACCTCCGTCATATCCGCAACGTGCTCCTGCCACGAACCGTGCGCCCGGACCGCGAAGCTCACCATCAGCGCCGCCAACAGCGCCATCCATCTGCCGAATTTCATATTCCGTCGATTCTCTGTTTTGGGCCGATTCTCAGTTTTTCTCTGTTTTCGGTCGATTTTCCGTTTTCGGTCGATTCTCCGTTTTCGGTCGATTCTCCGTTTTGCCGGAAGGGGCCCGCACCCGGGCGTGCCGCTGCACGGACGAGGTCCGAAGCTCCGCGGGGGACTCCCCCGCCCCGCCGCATGCCGGCGCAAAAGGCCCGTGCCCTGCGGAACTCTCCTGCCGCATGCCGGCGCAAAAGGCCCGTGCCCCGCGGAACTTCCTCGCCCCGACGCATGCTGGCGCAAAAGGCCCATGCTCCACGGAACGCCCCCTCCGCCTGCCGGCGCAAAAGGCCCATGCCCCGCGGAACTCCCCGCCACATGCCGGCGCAAAAGGCCCTTGCTCCGCGGAACGCCCCACCGCCGCATGCCGGCAGAGCGACATTCGGCAAAGAGGCAAACGATTCCGGCCCTTGCACAGCCCTCACGACAAAAATAACGATTTATCGGGTCAAAAAGGGGCGGCGGCGGATTTTTTCACCTCGCCGCCCGAAACCGGGGCAGCGCCGCTCCCCGAAGCCCCGTCCGAAGGCTTGCGCCGGAGGCACACGCCGAAGCCCCATCCGAAAGCACGCACCGAAACCCCATCCGAAGACTCGCGCCGGGGGCACGCGCCGAAGTCCCGGCGCCGGTGCGGAATCCGCCCGCCGCCCCAACCGCTCAACCGCCCCGGAAGAGTTGTCAAAAAAGGGCCATCCAGCCAACCGACGCCATCGGCAAAAAACGGCGCGGTTTTCATCGCCAAAAGGCATCAACATCCGGATTATTAACCAAATATGCCTGCAAAAAAACCGTATAAATCATCAGAAAATTTTCAATCCGTTTGCGTTTGGTTTCCATTTTATGTACCTTTGCCGACGTGGTGTGTAATTCACGAAAAATGAGATGACGGGTTTTCATTGCCGGAGGTCGCAGACTCGGCTGAAAACAGGTGAAGAGAAATTTTCACAAACGCACTCGTTAATAAACGCAACACTTTGTATGTCAACGCGTTACGCAAACGCATCGACAAGGCCGGGGTATGCCCTTCGGTGAAGCGCCCGGCCCCGGAATCGAACGAATTGAACAAATTGCACGAAACAAACGACAATGGCGAAGTCGAACGGAAGCGGCTGGGACTGGTCGGAATCGCTTGCTGAGCGGATGCGCATGCAAAAAAACGGCAATGCCGTACGCTGGTATGTGCTGACGCTGCCCGTATCGCGGCGGGGCCACTACCAGGGGGAGCCGGCACGCGGCCTGAAGGCCGAGCTCGACCGCCGCACCCGCACGGGAGAGCCCACGTTCGAATACTTCGCACCCTCGTACATCGAGGCGCGCAAGCGCCGCGGCGAACTGGTCGACACGCGCCGCCCGCTGCTCTACAACTACGTCTTCGTGCACGCCTCGGAGGCTGAAATCTACCGGATGAAGCGCTTCCAACCCCAATACAACTTTCTGCCCCGGATTCGGACCGCACGCGAAGAGTACTACCCCTACCTCACGGACCGGGCGATGGAGAACCTGCGGTGGGTCGCCGCCTCCTACTCCGACGTGCTGCCGCTCTACACGCCCGAACCGGGCCAGCTGATGAAGGGCGACCGCGTGCGCATCACCGAGGGGCAGTTCAAGGGGGTCGAGGCGACGGTCATCTCCCAGCCCGGAGCCGGACGCAAGGAGGTGATGGTCTGCGTCGAGGGGTGCATGTACGTCCCGCTGCTCGCGGTCGAGCCCGGGCAGTATGAGGTCATCGCCCTGAATGCCGACAACCGCCACATATATACGCGTCTGGGCAGCAGCCGCCTGCCCGACCTGCTCCACGAGGCGATGGGCCGCTTCCACACGCCCGAAGGGGTGACGGAAGAGGACCGCCGCACGGCCCGCGAGGTGTTGCGCCAGTACGGGAGCCTGCAGCTTGAGAGCGACGTGATGCGCTGCAAGCTCTACGCGATGCAGCTCCCCGCCCATGCGATACTCGGCGACCGGACGGCCTTCGAGCAGCTGCTCGGCACGATGCGGAGCATCCTCCCGCTGCTGCGGGCCGAACAGGCGCGGGCGCAGCTGCTCGTCTCGCTCTACGGCTGCACGAACAGCTGCATCTACCGCGAGGAGGCCCACCGCGCCGTCGACCCGTGGCGCGAAGAGAACCCCGTCAAGAAGAATAAACTGCAACTCATCCGCCGTCTGGACGACTACGACCGCTGGCTGGGGCACTGCCCCAATGCCGCCGGCCCCGAGCGGACGGCCGTCGTTGGATAATCACATCCGTTCAATCTCACCCTGCCGGGAGGTGCCGATGGCCCAGATGCTACTCGCTGCACGACACGTCCATGCATCCCGGCTCAAATACACATATTTATGCCATTCATTCTCTCTTTCCTGATTGCCCTGCTGAGCGTCTGGTGGATTCATCCGCTGCTGGTCAAGATTGCCCTCGACAAGAACATCGTCGACAACCCCAACGCGCGCAAGCTGCAGCGCAAGCCGGTCCCCGTGCTGGGAGGCATCGCCGTCTTCTTCGGCTCGGTCATCGGTCTGGGCTGCGCCGGATTCTGGTACGACTGCTCCGAGTTGTTCATCGTCGTGGTGGCGATGATGATTATGCTCTACACCGGAACGCTCGACGATATCCTCGACCTCTCGCCCGCATTGCGGTTTCTGATTGAGATTTTCACGGTGCTGCTGCTGGTCTACATCGGAGGATACAGCCTCAACGACTTCCACGGACTGTGGGGCATTCACCAGATTCCGCAGTATGTGGCCGTGCCGCTGACGGTCGTGGCGGCCGTGGGCATCATCAACGCAATCAATCTGATGGACGGAGTGGACGGACTCTCGTCGGGCTACTGCATCCTGACAAGCATCTTCTTCGGTGTGATGTTCTGGGCTGTAGGCGACTGGTCCCTGTCCATACTGGCGCTGGTGGCAGCCGGGTCGCTCATACCCTTCTTCCTGCACAACCTGTTCGGCAAAACGTCGAAGATGTTCATCGGCGACGGCGGCACGCTGGTCATGGGCATCGTGATTTCGGTCTTCGTCATGCGGACGCTGACGCACGGCACCTGCTGCGAAATCTACGATGCAAAGCATGTCGGGCTGATTCCCTTCATGCTGGCAGTGCTCTCGGTTCCGGTCTTCGACACGCTCCGCGTGATGACGACGCGCATTCTGAAGCGCAAGTCGCCGTTCCATCCCGACAAGACGCACCTGCACCACATGTTCATCCGTCTGGGCTGCTCGCACGCCGCCACGACGCTGGCCATTCTGCTGCTCAACCTGTTCGTCGCCCTGTGCGGCTGGCTCAGCAACCTGGCAGGATGCTCTATTGACGTACAGTTGTACATTGTGGTCATTACCTCGCTGCTGATTACCGTGGGGCTCTATAACTTCATGGAGTACCAGATTCGTCACAAGACGCATCTTTTGCTGATTCTCCACCGATTCGGCTACCGCACGCACCTCAACCGCACGGGCATCTTCTTCTGGCTCCAGAAGAAGATGGACAGGATGTAATCCTGTATCAATTGAAAGGGTAAAAGTAAAATCGATTCAAAATCATAAAATCATGAAAGGTATTGTACTGGCAGGTGGATCCGGCACCCGGCTCTACCCGATTACGAAAGGGGTCAGCAAACAGATGCTCCCCATTTTCGACAAACCGATGATTTATTATCCCATCTCGGTGCTGATGCTGGCCGGGATTCGGGAGATTCTCATTATCTCGACGCCGGCCGACCTGCCCGGGTTCAAGCGGCTGCTGGGTGACGGGTCAGACTTTGGCGTCCGGTTCGAATATGCCGAGCAGCCCTCACCCGACGGGCTGGCTCAGGCCTTCCTGATTGGTGAGCAGTTTATCGGCGACGATTCGGTATGCCTCGTCCTCGGAGACAACATCTTCAACGGCAACGGCTTCTCGGTTATGCTGCACGAAGCCGTGCGGTCGGCCGAGAAGGACCACAAGGCGACGGTCTTCGGTTATTGGGTCAGCGACCCCGAGCGCTACGGTGTAGCGGAGTTCGACAACGAGGGCAATTGTCTTTCAATCGAGGAGAAACCCGCTAAGCCCAAGTCCAATTATGCGGTCGTGGGGCTTTACTTCTATCCCAACAAGGTGGTGGATGTGGCCAAGAGTATCAAACCTTCGGCTCGCGGTGAACTGGAAATTACCTCGGTGAACCAGCGGTTCCTGGATGATGGAGAGCTGAAGGTCCAGACCCTCGGGCGGGGTTTTGCCTGGCTTGATACCGGAACGCACGATTCGCTGGCCGAAGCCTCGACCTATGTTGAAGTGATTGAAAAACGGCAGGGTCTGAAAATTGCCTGCCTCGAAGGTATCGCCTTCCGAAAAGGGTGGATAACGGCAGACAAAATGCGCGAGTTGGCGCAGCCGATGCTGAAAAACCAGTACGGGCAGTATCTGCTGAAAGTGATTGACGAGGTTGCCCAAACCGGTAAGAGTAATCTGGATTAATAATATATCTGTTCCAAACTTATAGAAATGGAAGTAATCAAGACAAATATCGAAGGTGTGGTGATTATAGAGCCCCGCATCTTCCGGGATGACCGCGGTTATTTCTTCGAATCCTTCTCGCAGCGCGATTTTCAGGAGAAAGTCTGCAATACGGTTTTCGTACAGGACAACGAAAGCAAGTCGAGTTACGGCGTACTTCGCGGTCTGCACTTTCAGAAGACGCCTTATGCGCAGTCGAAACTCGTCCGTGTAATCAAGGGGGCCGTATTAGATGTCGCCGTGGATATCCGCAAGGGCTCGCCGACCTTCGGACAGCACGTTGCCGTGGAATTGACCGAAGACAACCATCGCCAGTTCTTCATTCCCCGTGGGTTTGCCCATGGATTCAGTGTGCTGACCGACGAGGTTATCTTCCAGTACAAGTGTGACAACTTCTATGCACCGCAGTCGGAAGGTGCGCTGGCCTGGGACGATCCCGATCTGGGAATCGACTGGCGGATTCCGACCGACAAGGTCCTTCTTTCGGAAAAGGATCGCCATCACAGCCGTCTGCGCGATGCGGAGTGGCTTTTTGATTACAACGAAAAACTCTATTAGGCGATGAAGATTCTTGTAACGGGAGCCAACGGTCAGTTGGGACGCGAGATGCGTATTGTCAGTCGGGATACGGACCACGAATTTGTCTTCACGGATGTCGTCGAGGCGGAGGGCGTACAGACGACCCGGCTCGATATCACCGATCTGGAGGCAGTTCGTCGCATCGTTCGGGAGGAGCGAATCGACTGTATTGTCAACTGTGCAGCCTATACGAATGTCGACAAGGCGGAGAGCGACGAGGCTTTCTGCCGGGTGTTGAATGCCGAAGCGCCTCGCAATCTGGCTCAGGCCATGAAGGAGGTGAACGGTCTGTTAATTCATATCTCGACGGACTATGTTTTTGGCGGGGATCCCTACAATACGCCTTGCCGGGAGGACCAGAAGGGTACTCCGACCGGAGTCTACGGACAGACCAAGCTTGAAGGAGAGCAGTATATTCTCGGCATGGGTTGCAAGTATGTCATTCTTCGTACCGCCTGGCTCTATTCCGAATTTGGCCGAAACTTTGTCAAGACGATGCTCAACCTCACGTCGACCAAACCGCAGTTGAAGGTCGTATTCGATCAGGCCGGCACCCCGACCTATGCCTACGATCTGGCGTTGGCCATCCGAACGATCCTTGCCGATTATGCGGCCAGTGATACAACGCAGGGATATGCCAAGGGCGGTATCTACCACTATTCGGACGAAGGGGTCTGCTCGTGGTTCGACTTTACAAAGATGATTGCCGCACTGGACGGAAACACAACGTGCGATATCCAGCCCTGCCACAGTGACGAGTTTCCCAGCCCTGTCAAACGTCCGGCCTATTCCGTGCTGGACAAAACCAAGATCAAGGAGACATTCGGCCTTCGGATTCCGTATTGGGTCGATTCGCTGAAGATTTGTATGGACAATCTTAAAAACATGTAGTCATGAACAATTTCAAACGCAATATCATCATTACCGGTGGAGCCGGTTTTATCGGTTCGCATGTCGTACGGCTTTTCGTTACGAAATACCCCAACTATCATATTATCAACCTCGACAAGCTGACCTATGCCGGGAATCTGGCCAATCTGAAGGATATCGAGCAGGCACCGAATTATACCTTCGTCAAAGCGGATATTTGTGATTTCGATACTGTTCTTTTACTGATGCAGCAGTATGAGGTGGATGGCATTATCCATCTGGCGGCCGAAAGCCACGTGGACCGTTCCATCAAGGATCCCTTCACCTTTGCACGGACCAATGTCATGGGAACCCTTTCGATGCTCGAGGCAGCTCATCGCTATTGGAGTTCGCGCCCCGAGGGCTTTGAAGGCAAACTTTTCTACCATATCTCGACTGACGAGGTGTATGGGGCACTGAAAATGACGCATCCCGAGGGTATCAAGCCTCCTTTTACGACTACGGCCTCCTCGACGGAGCACCATCTGGCTTACGGCGAGGAGTTCTTCTACGAAACGACAAAGTATAATCCGCACAGCCCCTATTCTGCCTCCAAGGCTTCGAGTGACCACTTCGTGCGGGCTTATCACGATACTTATGGCATGCCGACTCTGGTGACCAACTGCTCGAATAATTATGGCCCCTATCAGTTCCCCGAGAAGTTGATTCCGTTGTTCATCAATAATATCCGCCACCGCAAACCGCTGCCTGTATACGGCAAGGGAGAGAATGTCCGTGACTGGCTGTATGTCGAGGATCATGCTCGTGCAATTGATTTAATCTTCCATCGCGGCAAGGTGGCCGATACCTACAACATCGGAGGATTCAACGAGTGGAAAAACATCGATTTGATAAAGGTCGTCATCAAGACGGTCGACCGTCTCTTGGGCCGTAAGGAGGGTGAGGATATGGAACTGATTACCTACGTAACGGACCGCCCGGGTCATGATATGCGTTATGCTATCGATTCGTCGAAACTGCAGCGCGAGCTGGGCTGGGAACCCTCGCTGCAGTTCGAGGAGGGCATCGAGAAGACCGTGCGCTGGTATCTGGACAACCAAGCGTGGATGGACAACATCACCTCGGGGGAATACGAGAAGTATTACGACGAGATGTATCGAAATAGATAATAACCAGTTATTATATGTGCTGTAACCTTATTGAAGGGTGATTATGGAGAGAGAGTCTAGGGTAAAAAAGAGCCTGCTGAATGCCCGTGTCAATCTGATTTTCTATTTTCTGACGCTGGCATTAAGCTTTTTTTCTCGGAAAATTTTTCTGGACACTCTTGGTGCCGACTTCGTGGGCTTGACGGGAACACTGCAGAATCTCCTCGGTTTCTTGAATCTGGCAGAGTTGGGGATTGGTAGTGCAATCGGTTATGTTCTTTATAAACCGTTGTTCGACCACGATGAATCGAAAATCAACGAGATTATATCCGTTTTCGGATATCTCTACCGCTGGATTGGATTCATCATTCTGGGTGCAGGATTGGTCCTTGCCTGCTTCCTCCCTCTGATTTTCCCGGATACGAAATTTGAGATGGGCATTATCTTCTTCGCCTACTTCTCATTCCTTATTTCGTCATTGATTGGCTATTTTGCCAACTACAAGCAGACTCTGTTGGGTGCCGACCAAAAGAATTATGTGGTTACAGCCTATTTTCAAACAGCAACGATTATTAAGACCCTAATCCAGATGGCTAGTGCCTATTATACGGGCAGCTACTATCTGTGGGTCGTTATCGAATTGGTCTTTGGCATAATCTATTCCATCATTCTTAACTGGAAAATCAATCAGGTCTATCCTTGGTTAAAGAGTGAAGTCCGTTTGGGTAAACAACTCTTCAAAAAGTATCCCGAGGTGATGAAATATTCAAAGCAGATTTTTATTCACCAAATTGCGTCTTTCTTCCAGTTTCAGACTACCCCTTTATTTGTTTATGCATTTGCTTCTTTAAAGTTGGTAACATATTATGGTAATTATACGCTCATTGTTGATAAATTGTGTCAATTAATGAATACGGTTCTAGGAAGTACTGCTGCTGGGGTTGGGAATTTGATTGCTGAAGGGAATATGGCAAAAATCGAGTCTGTTTTTTGGGAAATAACTGGCATTAGAAGCTGGATTGCAGGCATTTTTGCTTTTGTATTATATAATACATTGAATGGATTAATTATATGGTGGTTGGGGGAGCATTATCTCCTTTCAGATTCTATACTGTTATTATTGACTTTAAAAATTTATATTCAAATAGCTACTGGTAGTATCGGCCAATTTGTATCAGGATTTGGCTTATTTGCAGATGTGTGGTCTTCTTTCCTCCAAGTTATATTATTTGTTATAATAGCTATTGTTGGTGGATATTGGTGGGGGTTGCATGGTATAATTATAGCGGCGATTGCTAGCATCTTTTTTGTAGTGGGAATTTGGAAACCTTACTATCTATATACATATGGCTTTAAACAGTCTGTATGGAGGTACTGGTATGTATGGTCTCAATATGTTATATTAACAGTTGTATCTGTCTTTTTATCTTATTCTATTTTATCTCAAATGGATGTGTTTTTTAATACAAAGAATATAGTCCATTGGATGATGTATTCGACCTGCGTGTTAGTTTTGTATTCTTTGATAAGTTTTATTGTGTATTATATATTTATTAAAAGATTTCGATGCATCTTGCATCGTTTTATAAAAAAATAACATGCGCTACTCTTTGAACGAGTTTCTCTATTATTTTGGATGTCGTCTACCATTAATTATTAAAGGACGATATATTACCCACAATCTAATTAGGGTTCATTGGGGAAGAGGACTAAATAATTTTGGAGATTGTTTACAGCCAGATATCTTAAAACATTATGGGTTAACACCAGTGTATGTTTCTCAGAAAGATGCTGATATAATATTAGCAGGAAGTATTTTGCAATGGGTCCCAACAGATTTTACAGGCTATATAATTGGTACTGGAGGAGATAATTTTAAATATAATTTTCCGAAAGCAAAAATCTTAGCAGTAAGAGGCAGGTTAACATTATCTAATATTTCTGGGTGCGTAGAAAATATAAAACTGGGAGATCCCGGATTACTGATGCCTTATGTCTTTCCTGAAAAAAAAGAGGTAAAATATAAACTTGGAGTGATTCCCCATTTTGTCGACAAAGACAGTGACATAATATTAAATTGGAGGAAACGATTTGGTTCAGATGTTTTGTTTATAGATGTTTTAAGATCTCCTAAACAGGTTATAGCAGAGATAAAGCAGTGTGCCTCAATTGTTTCATCATCTCTTCATGGACTAATAATTGCTGATGCTTTCCATATTCCCAACATGAGGTTTGTAAATAGACAGACAATGCCGACCTCATTTTATGATTATAAATTTGATGATTATTATTCTTCGTTAAATTGTAAAAGTCTTTTCATAGAAGCCAACGGCCAAGAGACTGTTGTGGATTTAATTAAATCAGCAACATTGAAACCCATAGATCATATTAGATCGATTCAAGCGGATTTAGATCATATTATGATTGAGGTTGCAAATAAATTTAGAATGAAGAAATAATATGTTTATACTACAAGTTGCTAGTGGTGATTTCTTCTCTACATACGGAGGCGGTCAGGTCTATGTGAAGAATATTGTGGACGAAATGATTCGTCAAGGGTATTCTTTGACCGTCATCTCGTTTGTTAATCAAAATTCGGGCATAGAAAAGAAGCAATACAAATCAATCGACCTCTATGAAGTTGGGAATTGCGGGATTGACAAATTGCAGAATCTAGTAAAACAGCTCCATCCCGACGTCATTCATGCACATAGCCACAAGGCCCATGTGGTGACGATTGGGAATAATTTGCATATCCCGGTTATTGTTACGGCTCATCATGGAGGAATCTTGTGTCCGGCCGGTACGTTGCTCAATAGTAAGGATGAGATTTGTCATACCGCAGTTTCGCATGAGCACTGTTTATCCTGCTGTCTTCGAGGTATCCGAAGTGGCCGGTATTGGTATCCAATGATGCGTTTGATTCCCCGGAATCTTTACAGGAAACTGGGAGTTGGATTGTCAAGATTGCCGTTTATTCCATTTGTCTCGCCGATTGGAGGTGCCGCTTGGTCAATTTTACGCAAACAGCAAGAATGGGAGACAATCGCTGAGGGGTGTTCAAGGATGATTGCTCCGTGCAATGCTATAGCTGAGGCAATGCTGCGCAATGGTTTGGATTCACATAAAATAACCCTATTGCCTCATGGTATTCCTCTTCCCACATCAGTTCCAGATTTTCCACCGATAATAGACGGACGGATAAAGTTTTTCTATGTAGGCCGGATTTGTTATGTAAAAGGTTTGCATATTTTGTTGCAGGCTTTTTCGCATTTGAGGAATTCCAACATTGAACTGCATTTGATCGGAGGGAGTGGCAATAAGACAGAAAAGCGTTACGAAACGGCGCTGAAAAAGAGGTTTGCCTCGGATCAACGTATTGTCTGGCACGGGAAAGTTGCTCCTGATAAAGTCTTTGATGTGATTGGCTCGTTTCATGTGGCGGTTTCGGTACCGATTTACATGGAAATCTTCGGATTGAATATCGCAGAAGCTTTGGCAATGGGTAAGCCGGTTTTGGCAACCCGCTGCGGTGGAGCTGAGATGCAGATTAAGAATGGCGTGAATGGTTGGTTGGTAGAACCTAATGATGTCGGAGCTTTAGCCAAGAAGTTAGATGATATTGCGTCTAACTTCATGAATTATGAACCAATGCTCTCAGCACAGAGAGTTATATCCATTAGTCAACACTGTAACGCGTTAATGCAGATTTATGAAGAAGTTGCTCATTGATATAAACACCATTATCCCATATTATACAAAACATTATGCAACCGGGATTGGCAGGTCTACATTAGAGTTATTGAAGGCATTATCAAAAATAGAAGCTATTCCATTTAAGATTATCCTTTTCTCTCAAAACATGAGGGGAATAAAAGCGAAAAAGGATTTCTCTTTTTCATGTCTTCACTTTTATATGCCCAATCGCCCTTTCTTCAAAAAGTTATCTAGTATATTACGCTTAAAGAGGGTATTTTGCAATTATGATCTCCTCCATATGCCGAATAATACAGATGTCGTCGAAAACGAGAAGAAAGTTATATACACAATACATGATTTGGCAGTATGCCGTTATCCCCAAATGTGGGGCGTAGAAAATAATCCTCGTTTTTTTCAACAATTAAGAGCCTCTTTACAAAATTGTAAAGCAATTATAACGTGCTCTGAGTGTTCAAAACGAGATATAATAGCCTTTGCTCATGTGCCCCAGGAAAAAGTTATATCAATACCGTGGGGCATTAACCGTACTGTTTTCCGTCCAGCTTCCACGCCGAATTTCGTCAAGCAATTAGGTCTGCCATCATTATATTATTTTTCTGCATCGTGCAACCATCCTCGTAAGAATCTTCCAATTTTGCTCCTTGCGTTCAGAGAATATCTAGAAAAAGGCGGATTAGGTGTGTTAGTATTATTAAATCCTATCGAAACTGACCTCATTCGTGCAGCAGATTTAATCGAAACCAAAAAAATAATTATCTGTCGCAACATCTCTGATAAAGACCTGGCTGAATTGTATACATTTGCTCATTGTTCAATACTTGTTTCAGAATATGAGGGTTTTGGCTTCCCGATTTTAGAATCACTGGCATGCCACACAATGGTTCTTTCCTCACAAAATAGCAGTTTAAAAGAGGTGGGAGGAGCTGTCTGCGATTATATAAAACAAATTACCCCCACCGCTATTTGCGACAAGCTACTATACTATGACAAAATGGATAAAAAAGAGATACTTAATATAGACGAACTTGAATCTCATTTGAAACAATTTACATGGGACAAATGTGCGTCAGAATATGTCAAGTTCTATCAAAAACAGTTAAATATATGATTTTTATCTGCCGGCTCTTTTTCTTTCTTCTTAAGAAATACGAAAAACTAAAAGCAAAAATGTTTTCTGTTTGGTGCCAACACCAGATGAGGTCTCATGGGGAACATATCCAAATTCACCCGTCATCTTCCGTATTGTCTCTTGAGAGAATCTCAATAGGAAACAATTTTAATACGGGCCCTATGCTAAGATTACGAGCCTACACAGATTTCGGAAACCACAAATATGATGCAACCATCACGATTGGCAATAATTTTTATGCTGGAGATAACTGCGCCATAATGGCTGTCGGCCATATTATTATTGGTAATAATGTTACATTGGCATCAAGAGTAACAGTTATCGATCATTCGCATGGGATTGGAGATTATTCTGATATGAAAGAACCAGTCATGGAGCGAAACCTGGGAGTAAAGGGTCCAATAATTATTGAAGATAATGTGTGGCTTTGTGAGGGCGTTGTAATCCTTTCAAATGTAAAAATTGGAGAAAATGCCATCATTGGTGCAAATTCAGTGGTTACACATGACATTCCCGCAAACAGTATAGCCGTTGGTATTCCTGCTAAAGTAATAAGAACAATTGAATTATGACATTTTCTATAGTCATACCGTCTTATAATGGCGCTGATTTTATCGAACAAGCCTTGCAATCAGCATTGGCCCAAACTCGCCCGGCAGACGAGATTATTGTTTCTGATGATAATTCCACTGATGCGACTTTAGAAATTTGTCGAAAATATGCAAATCGAATCAAAATCTATTCAAATCCGCAGGGCCCTTCTGGATTTGTAAATGGATGGAATCATGCTATAGCGAAAGCGACAAGTGAATATATAACTATACTCCATCAGGATGATATACTTGCGCCAACATTCTTATCAGAAATAGAAAGGGCTCTACGCATTTATCCTGATGTAAAACATTTATTCGTTCCTTGTAATAATATTGATGGAGCAAATCATATTTTACAAGAACCGATTTACTGCACTGGAGAAATAAGACGATACACAGGAAAAGAATATGTGAGAGCTTACCAGACAATAGGGAACCCTCATATACATCGTTGCCCAGGCGTAGTAACTCATCGTTCTATTTTTAATCTTTGTCAATATCGAGAAGAAGCTGGTCACATTGCAGATGATGACTTTTTCTATAGAGTTGGACAATATACAGATGTTGTTGGTGTTATGAAAGTTCTTGCGTCATATCGACTTCACAATAAATCAGAAACAGGACATTTGGGGAATAATAAATTAATTCAACGTTTGGCGACAGATTATCTATTTCAGTTGAACCATTTTAGCGAGAATATCATTTTCGATGAATCTGCCAAATCATATTTTATAAGATTTGCAAAGCATTTCATATTTAATGAATTAATTATAGGAGCCCAAATTAATAGTCGCCAATTGATAGATAAAGGGCAAAAGGATTTATGCATTTTAACCAAAGATTTATCTATTAATTTGTCTTTTCGAGAAAAAGCTTTTCTCCTATTGAAACAGCTATTAGGGCTCAAAACGGTTTCAAAATTATTTGGCTTTATCAGAGGGTGTAAAGTACAGTAACCGCATTTTGCAATGACTTTATTGACTATATTAATATGCATTCCTTGCCTGATGACAGGCGGAACCGAGGTCCAAACATTGAATCTAGTACGGGCCTTGGTAGCTGGAGGTCATCGGGTTGTGACCATATGTTATTTTGAACATTACGACGATATGGTTTCCCGATTTCAGAAGGCGGGGAGTGAGGTTGTATGTTTGAGCCCGGATGGCGTACGAATTGGAGGCTGGAGAGGTATTCTATTCCTGTATAAAGGGTTACGTTCTGTTCTAAAACAATATAAACCCGATGTCGCCCATGTTCAATATATGGCTCCGGGAGCGATTCCTATTTTGCTGTTGCGTCTGTTGGGGATGCGACAGATCCTAACAACAGCTCATACGGCAGCGGATATTTACCCCAACCTGAAACTGGTTCATCTTATTCAACGGCATTGTGTACGGGCGTTCACTTGTATTACGGAATTGGCCGAACGTTCGTTCTTTGGTAGTTCTCAACTTTATGATGAGCACTATCCTTTAAAAAAACGCAACCATTTCACCATCTACAATGCACTCCCCGCAAGCCTTCCTGTAATTCAGGAACCTCGTACGGCCAATCAGCCAATTACCATCGGTGTCGTCAGTCGATTGGAGTCAATCAAGGGAATGGATTTGGTTGTGCCGGCTTTTGCAAAAGTAAGATCCGCTCATCCGGAAGTAAGATTGCTGATTGTCGGAGATGGTACACTGCGCGGACAGATGGAACAACAGGCTCAAGCTGCCGATATTTCCAGTGCGGTAGAATTTGTCGGACGCCAACCGCAGGAGGCGTTGACGCACTATTATGACCGGATTGATATCTTGCTAATGCCATCGCGCAGTGAAGGTTTCGGGCTGACAGCCATTGAAGGAATGGCCCGGGGATGTGTTGTCGTAGCCTCACGAATTGGAGGTCTTCCTGAGGTTGTTCGTGAGGGTGAGGTCGGTTTATTGCATGAATCGGAGAATATTGAGGATTTAGCGTCGAAACTTATCTATCTTTGCGAATCGCCGAAGCTGTGGCAACAATATTCCACCCAGGCTATTACTTATGTGAAACAATTCGGTTTTGAACGGTTCAGCATATTGTTCAACGATTTATATCGGCGAATCGCGGAATAGAGCGACCAACTCATTGTCGAGAATATGTACGTTCTGAATTATCTATATTTTTTGATCATCACAATTGTTGGTTATCGGTGGCTGACCTCCTCGGGGTCGATGAGCTATCCAATGGATAAACACCGACGAATGTGGCTGGATGGTCCCGAACGGTTCTGGATATTAACATTCTCGACGGGTCTGCTGGCATTTTCGGCTCCTGGAGGATTGGACTTGATGGCAGTCCGGTTATTTGTATTGGAACTTTTTTGCCTGCTGGGGTTATTATTTATCTGCAAACGCAGAGTTCAATGGACTGCGGCAACTGCCGTTTACGTGATTTACCTTCTCTGGTTGGTCATAGGTTTGACCTATAGCCCAGCTCCTGGATACGGGTTCCGTGTAATTCTGAAATACATCTACCCGTTGCTGATTATGTTGTTTGCATCTGCAGCAGTGCGGGATACTGAAGTTTTTCTCAAAGCAGGACTAGGAGCACGGACGGTAGCCTTAATATCAATTGCGTTTGCCTTTATTCCATTTATAGGAAAACTTGTCCCTGGAGTATTTTGGTATGGAACTGCAGAAGCAATTAATTATATCTCTATGTGTATGCTTTCTTTGGCATTGATTTCTTATACCAAAGGGACTCATCATAAAAAGAGAAATATTTATTATACGATTCTCTTCATTCTTCCCTGTCTTTTATGGGTGTTTCGAACCAGTATAATGGGAACAACATTGGCTTTTATGGTATTTTTTATTTTTAAATATAGATTCAAGTCGTTACCGATAATTTTCGGATTCCTCTTATTGTTTATAGTAGCCGTTTTTGCAATCCCCTCTGTAAGAGAAAAAATGTTTTTTGATGAAAGTAGTGTTAGTGCTATACAATTGCAAAGTGGAGACTTTTCGACAGATAATATTGATTCTAATGGGCGTTTTGCCATGTGGGAATGGTCGTTGGATCAGTTTTATCATGGTAGAGAGCTAATAGGAACGGGAACGGGAAATCTGCAAGAAACATTTTATGCCCTTCGACATCCGTTCGGAACAATTCGAATCGTCCACAGCGACTATGTTCAGATGCTATGTGATAATGGTTTGATTGGACTAATCCTATTTGGGTGTAGTTTTCTGTTTTTGATTTTCCATTGTTTTGTCGTTTATCAGAATCATAAATATCACGAAGGTATTAGAATGTGCGCAATCGTTGCTGGGTCTTCAATAGCTGGCGTCTTATTGACGATGATGACCGATAATGTAATCAACTATTCCATGGCTACTATATCTTATCCATGTGGCTTTTATGGAATGATGTTAGGAATGATGGCAAAGTACAAAACAAATAATAGGTAGTTGTCATGTTTTTTAACTCACCTGAATATATCTTTTTTTTAAGCCTCGTCTTTGTTCTTGTATTGTTGACGAATCGAACCAAGACGTTGCAAATCAGAAATTTTATACTGCTTATTGCGTCGTATGTCTTTTATGCACAACTGCATATATGGTTTGTTCTTTTGCTTGTCTATACGACATTGGTAAATTATGGGTGTGGTCGATGGATTTCATATGCCCAGCAAAAGCATAAAAATGCAAAGCTTCCAGTAACAGTCGGTATTGTGTTGTCTTTGGCCATTCTGGTTGTTTTCAAATATGCCTATATTATTGACACTTCCATTATATTACCTGTTGGCTTGTCCTTCTTTACGTTCCAGGCGTTGTCATATACCATTGATATTTATAGAGGGAAAATTGTAGAGGAAAAGAATCTGTTGAATGTAGCCTTGTTCATCGCCTTTTTCCCGACCCTATTGTCTGGCCCTATTGAACGGGCCCGGAACTTAATACCCCAATTAAAACAACCGACCGCTATCACTTCAGAAATTGTTTTCTCGGGTATTGGCTTGTTTATCTGGGGGCTATTCAAGAAAGTTGTTATTGCCGACAGATTGGCCGAATATGTAAACGCGGTATATGCAGCTCCTACAGGACAGACTGGAAGTACGTTGGCTTTAGCGGCCTTGTTCTACAGCTTCCAGATATATTGTGATTTCAGCGGGTATGCCGATATGGCAATTGGTAGTGGCAAGATTCTGGGATTCGATATTATGAAGAATTTCAATTTCCCCTATTTTGCCAACACAATTAAAGAATTCTGGCGCAGGTGGCATATCTCATTGACCTCCTGGTTTACCGAATATGTCTATTTTTCAATGGGTGGCAATCGGGTGAAACAAGCTCGATGGATTCTGAATATATCAACGGTCTTTCTGTTGAGCGGCATATGGCATGGGGCAACCTGGGGATTTGTATTGTGGGGATTGATACACGCCGTGCTTTACTTGATCGAGCACTTCTGCAAGATAAAGCATCCTAATTTGCTCAATCAGGTGTTGGTCTTTATTTTGGTGACATTTGCCTGGATCTTTTTCCGGATTGAAGACAGTGCAACGGCGTGGAATGTTATATGTACGATTTGTACGGATATTATCTCGCCAATCAACTGGGGGAGTTCAACGTTTAGTACATTATTGACAGTTGTATTGTTGGTACTTTTTATTGTTCGAGAGTATTTGATGTATAAGCAGAAGCTTCCTCAAAAGTACAGTCTGGAGTATATGCTGCTGATATTTGGAATCTGTTTATTTGGGGTATCCAGCGACCAATTCGTCTATTTCCAATTCTGACACATGAGAACGATTGTCAAGATAGTGCTGCTGTTCTTCTTGTTTATTGGTATTGACAGAGGACTCGGGCTTATAATTAACCAAGGATTATATTGTTATTTTGGATTGAACCAACATTCGGAAGTGCTGTTTCTGGGACATTCTCATCTGATGCTGGCTGTTGATAAATCCAAGTTTGAGCGCGAAACCGGAGTAAAGGTTTCGAAGTATTGCCGGGAAGGAGTCAATGTAGCTGATCGCTATGTCATGTTGAAGCATTTTCTGTCGCTGCCCTATAGTGATTCCCTGAAATATGTGATTTATGGAGTCGATCAGTTCATGTTTACGGGAAAGGGTTTGAGTCAGAATTCCTATAAGTTGTTTTATCCTTTTATGGATAATAAAGCTATTGACTCCTATATCAGAGAATCGACCTCTGCTTATGATTACTGGCTGCATAAACTCTTTTGTTCGACTCGGTACTCGGATGCTCTCTTGAATAGTTCCATTCGGGGATGGAGACAAGATTGGAGCAATTATAAAATAGGCAAACTCGATGTAGAAAATTTGCGTCAACAAATAAAGGATGGGAAACAGCGACATATCGCTTTCGAACCTGACTTGATGACGGACTTTGAGAATACATTGACGTTGTTGAGACAAAAAGGAATCATTACGATATTGGTGAATACCCCGATTGCGCAAATTTTGAACGAATATGAGCCCGAGAAGTATCAAAAGTTCATCTCTTATCTCCAAAGCAAGGTTGATTCAACCTACGTCTACTATTGGGATTTGAATCCGGAATTCTCAGAGAAATATGATTTGCTTTTTGATCCTATCCATTTGAATGCTGAAGGGCAGCAAGTCATCAATTCCGTGTTGGCAAAGAAATTTCAATCATTTAACCATGCCCAAGATATCCGTTGTAATTCCTCTTTATAACAAAGAGAAGAGCATTGCATCTACACTACAGACCGTTTTAAATCAAACATTCACCGATTATGAGATTGTAATCGTTAATGATGGTTCTACGGATAACAGCATAGCCGAGGTTGAAAAAATCCAGGATAATCGTATTCGGTTAATTCATCAACAGAATGCCGGTGTTTCTGCCGCTCGGAATCGAGGAATTGAAGAAGCAAAGGGAGAGTTGATTGCATTCCTGGATGCAGATGACGAATGGAAGCCCGAGTATTTGGCTACACAATATCAACTTTCCCTGAAATATCCAGAATGTAGCGTTTTTGCCTGCAATTATGAATTTCATGACGCTGAAGGAAACGTAACGCCGACGATTATTCACAAGTTGCCATTTGTAGGAGAGACTGGAATCATGACCAATTATTTTGAAGTTGCCAGTTGTTCCAATCCTCCAATTTGCTCCATATCTATCATGGTGCGAAAACAGGTAATTCAGGCAATCGGAGGTTTCCCGGTTGGTGTCACATCCGGTGAAGATTTGCTTACATGGGCAAGACTTTCTATTAAAGGTCAGATTGCTTTCTGTAATAAGCCATTAGCCATTTATAATTTAGGCGAAGGATATGATTATACCCATTTGCCCCCACGGCGACAAGATAGAAATGATCCAGTCGGGAAATCATTATTGCAGCTATACAAATCTCATCCGTCTGTAATTGGATTGAGGCATTACATATCTCATTGGCACAGAATGAGGGCATCTGTTGCAATTCGATTTGGGGAACGCAGGGAGACCATTCGAGAAGTAATGATTGGATTGTATTATAATCCACTTAATATTAGATTAATGATGTTTTTCTTATTGGCACTCTGCCCTTCTAAGATAAGGCATATTATAATCTCAAGGTATTAATAATGATACGTTATCTATTTCTTTCCGACTTTAGCATTTGGTTGTTGGGGGATAAGCAATTACTTATATATGATTTTGACTGTTAAAGTTTATAAATTATTCGGAGTTAAGTTTGATTGATTTTCCGCGTGTATTGATATTTCAACTCATATTGATTCTTCAAGAACTTATTGATTATTGAGTTTCCTCTGTGAAACTTATTGTACTGATGCATGATTGGCTTTTTTGACTTGTGCAAAGGCTCAGAATGTTCTGGAAGTATTGGATGAACAAGATTTATCTAAAGCTCATGCATTTGTCTCAATAGCAAATTATATGTTTATTGGTACTAAGCAATCATCTTTACAATCGGTAAATATTGTATAATTGGAGAGGAGATCATTATCATAGGGAATATTCCTGATTATTCGATAATAATTGGGAATCCATCTCAAAAGATTGATGATACCAGAGATATAAAGCAAAGTGATTTTATCCATGAAGATTTTACTGGTTCATAACGATTACGGAAAATACTCGGGAGAGGAGTCCGTTGTCGATCAGATGGCAGCCATGTGGGCCGAGCACGGCCATCAGGTTGTGCAGTTGAGAATGTCGACAGCTGATAGTCGGGATTCGCTGATGGGAAAGATGCATGGATTCGTGGCTGGGTTATACAGCCCGAAAGGGGTTCGGGAGATGCGCCGGATTTTGAAGGAGGAGCGCCCGGATGTCGTCAATGTGCACAATCTCTATCCGTTTATCTCTCCGGCTGCTCTGTTTGAGTGCAAAAAAGCGGGTGTCCCGGTTGTGATGACCGTCCATAACTTCCGTTTGATCTGCCCCACGGGCTTGTTCATGCGGGATGGAAAACCTTGCGAATTGTGCCTGGAGCGAGGCAACGAATGGGGCTGTGTACGTTATAATTGCGAGCACTCCCTGTTGAAATCGGTTGGATATGCGGCGCGCAATGCGGTGGCTCGATATTCGGGAGCCTATCGCAAATGCGTTAATCGGTTTGCTTGTATTACCGGTTTTCAGCGGCAGAAGTTGATACAAGACGGATTTGATGCCGGAAAGATTGTTGTTATACCGAACAGTGTTCCTTGTTCTCCCTCTTTTCAAGCTACGTTAGGTAATTATATTGCTTATGTCGGCCGATTGAGTTATGAGAAAGGGTACGATTTGCTGATTGAAGTGGCTCGCCGTCATCCAGATATTCAATTCCGATTCGCTGGAGCCAAGCGAATGCCAGGAGAGGTAAAAATGCCGAAGAATGTCCGTTTTATGGGGTATCTGAAGGGTAAAGAGTTATCGGATTTTATTCAAGACGCTCGTTTTTTGGTGATTCCTAGCCGTTGCTATGAGGGATTCCCTATGGCTATTCTTGAGGCTGCTCAATTCGGGAAACCAGCAGTAGGGCCCAATCATGGCGGCTTTACAGAGATTATTGGCGAAGGAGATGCGGCAATCGGTCGTCTATTCGCTCCGGGAGATGTTGACGCTCTAGAGCAACAAATTGTTTCCCTATGGAATAATCCATGTGAGATTACTCGTCTGGGTGAGAAGGCGCATGACAAGCTCTTGAGGGAATATTCCACAGAGGTGATTTATCAAGAGTGGAATGATTTAATTAAAAGTATATTGTAGTAAATTAATGATGGCAGAAACTAAACAGTTCAAGAAAAATTCCCCCCTCCGAATTGCCGGACTGGATGTAATTCGTGTAGTTGCTATTTTCTCGGTAATCGCTGGGCATTTTTTTGTATTGAATACACCTTTCCGAGATACAGCGTTCGATGTTCATGGAATGTTTCTACAGGGAATGTCTTATTTATTATTTATCTCTACTGGAGTTCCTTTATTCATTATGATGACTGGTTTCTTGAATGCTCACAAGGTAGAGTGTAATTGGAAGTATTATCGCGGGGGTATAAGGGTAATTATTACTTATTTGTTTTTTTCTGTAGTTACTATCTTATTCCGAAAATTCTGGCTGGAGGAGGATTTATCTTGGATTAAAGTGGGGATTGAAAATATTGGATTTTTCAGCCATCCCTTATGGTTGGTATATTGAAATGTGGATAGGGCTGTACTTGTTAACTCCTTTCCTGAATTTGATGTATAGGGCGATTCCGACAAAGCGGCAAAAACAGACTTTGTTAGTGACTTTGTTTGTATTGACGGCTTTGCCCGATTTGCTCAATCGTTACGGATTCCATCTCGTCCCCGGATTCTGGCAAGAAGTATACCCATTGACCTTTTTCTTTATTGGATCATATATCCGTGAATATGAGCCAGGATTGACTGGCAAGAAGGTATGGGGGGCAATTGCAGTCATTATTCTTGTATGTGCCATCAACCCGATTTTCAATATGCTCTTTGTTAAGAACCATACAATGATTCAAATTGTTGGAGGTTCTAATGGCGTATTCGGAACTATTATAGCAGTTTTGATGTTTCTTCTCTTGTACAAAGTGGATATTAAGAACCATGTGACGACCGCCGTTTTGAAGCGCGTCTCGTTGCTATCGCTTGATATGTATTTATGTTGTTATATTTTTGACAGGATATTCTATCCTTATTTCCTGGATCGTTACTTTGTCAATCAATCCCAATTTGGAAAATACTTTTTTATAATTGTACCCTTGGTCTTCTTCTCATCGCTCATTGTGGCCCAACTTAAGGAGTGGCTGTTTGCATTGGGAGGCAGACTTCTGGGGTTGAAAAAAGCGTGACCCAAACAAAATGTCCTTAAAGACCATCTTTCCACGCTATGGAATACTACTTCAACATACGTTACGAGTTTGACAAGAAGGCCGTACACGAAAGCATTGCGCGTCAGTTGCAGAAAAACGAAGCCGGCTACATCTGTGTGGCCGACGGCGTGATTCTCAATACTGCAAACCGGGACCCCGAATATCTCAAGGTTGTCAACGGCGGCATGTTCTCCATCTGCGACAGCAGCTACGTTCCGCTCTACATCCGATGGCTCTACGGAAAGCGTTTCGAGCAGTACTGCGGCTGTCAGATTTTCATGGACATCATCCGCAGCCGCAAGTATCGGATGCTCTTCATGGGTACCTCGCAGGCGATTCTCGACGGTCTGAAGGCCAATCTAATGAAGGAAAATCCCGATGTGGCGCAGATGCAGTTCATCGAACTGCCGTTCCGCAAGGTTGAGGAGTTCGACTACCCGGAGATTGCCCGCATGGTGGAGGCCGACGGTGCCGACATCATCTGGGTGGCCCTCGGAGCCCCCAAGCAGGAGTTCTTCATGAGCCGGCTGAAGCCCTATCTGCATCGCGGCGTCATGATTGCCGTCGGAGCCGCCTTCAAGTTCTTCAGCGGAACCGACGTCTCGCGGGCGCCCCAGTGGATGATTCGCTGCCATCTGGAGTTCGTCCACCGAATCTTCAAGGAGCCCCGCAAACAGCTCTCGCGCTGCGCCGGGATTCTCGGCTCCCTGCCGCGGCTGCTCTGGCAGGAGCGCCGACGCAAGCATCAGCAAAAGAAACAATAAACATACAATCAGAAAGATATGAAAACTGCGCTTATCACCGGAATCACGGGCCAGGACGGTTCGTTTCTGGCTGAACTTCTGCTGTCGAAAGGATACGACGTCCACGGCACAATCCGCCGCTCGTCGACCGACTACCGCGAGAGGATTGCACACCTCGAAGGCAAGCCCCATTTCCACCTCCACTACGCCGACCTCGGCGACTCGATGAGCATCATCCAGGTGGTCAGCAAGGTGCGTCCCGACGAAATCTACAACCTTGCGGCCCAGAGCCACGTGCAGGTGTCGTTCGATGCGCCGGAGTTCACCGCCGATGTCGATGCCACGGGCGTGCTGCGTATCCTCGAGGCCGTGCGCCTCTGCGGTTTGGCCTCAACCTGCCGCATCTATCAGGCTTCGACCTCGGAGCTCTACGGCAAGGTGGAGGAGGTCCCGCAGAACGAGAAGACCCCGTTTCACCCCTACAGCCCCTATGCCGTGGCAAAGCTCTACGGCTACTGGATTGTCAAGGAGTACCGCGAGGCCTACAACATGTTCTGCTGCTCGGGCATCCTGTTCAACCACGAGTCGGAGCGCCGCGGCGAGACCTTCGTGACGCGCAAGATTACCCTCGCGGCGGCCCGTATCGCCCAGGGCAAGCAGGACAAGCTCTACCTCGGAAACCTCTCTTCGCTGCGCGACTGGGGCTATGCGAAGGATTACGTCGAGTGCATGTGGCTGATTCTGCAGAACGAGAAGCCCGAGGATTTCGTCATTGCCACCGGCGTGCAGCACTCAGTCCGGGAATTTTGCTATCTTGCCTTCAAATACGTAGGCATCGAGCTGGAGTTCGTGGGCGAGGGTGCCGACGAGAAGGGCGTAGACAAGGCCACGGGCCGCGTGCTGGTCGAGGTGTCGCCCGACTTCTACCGTCCGACGGATGTCGTGAACCTCTGGGGCGACCCGACGAAGGCGAAGACCCAGCTGGGTTGGAACCCGATGAAGACGAGCTTCGAGCAGTTGGTAAAGATTATGGTCGATGCCGATATGGCGAAGGTGGCCATCGAGCGTGCCGATGAGGAGATTCGCACGAACCTGGCCGAGTACCTCGAAAAGGGCATCGTAAAATAGGAGGAAAGTCTTATGATGGAGAAGAATGCAAAAATCTATGTAGCCGGACACCGCGGCATGGTGGGTTCGGCCATCGTTCGCGAACTGCAGCGTCAGGGCTACACGAACATCATCACCCGTACGCACAAGGAACTGGACCTGACGCGTCAGGAGCCCGTCGAGCGCTTCTTTGCCGAGGAGCGTCCCGAGTACGTCTTCCTCGCTGCGGCGAAGGTCGGCGGCATCGAAGCCAACCAGAGCGCGCTGGCCGACTTCATGTACGACAACATGATTCTCGAGATGAACGTCATCCACGCCGCCTGGCAGAACGGCTGCAAGAAGCTGGAGTTCCTCGGCTCGTCGTGCATCTACCCGCGCATGGCGCCCCAGCCGATGAAGGAGTCGTGCCTGCTGACCTCGGCGCTCGAGAAGACGAACGAGGCCTATGCGCTGGCCAAGATCTCGGGTCTGAAGTATTGCGAGTTTCTGAACCGCCAGTACGGTACGGACTACATCAGCGTGATGCCGACGAACCTCTACGGTCCGAATGACAACTACCACCCGACGCACAGCCACGTGCTGCCGGCACTGATCCGCCGCTTCCACGAAGCCAAGGTGCAGGGGCTTCCCTACGTGACGTGCTGGGGCGACGGCAGCCCGCTGCGCGAGTTCCTCTACGTGGATGACCTGGCCAACCTCTGCGTCTTCCTGATGAACAACTACTCGGGCAACGAGACGGTGAATGCCGGCACGGGCAAGGAGCTGACCATCAAGGCGCTGACCGAGCTGGTTGCCAAGGTAATCGGCTATACGGGCGAGATTCGCTGGGACCCCTCGATGCCGAACGGCACGCCGCGCAAGCTGCTTGACGTCTCGAAGGCCACGGCACTGGGCTGGACCTACAAGACCGAACTCGAGGACGGTATCCGCCTTGCCTACAAGGATTTCCTGGAGAACCCGATGCGGGCCGAACGATAAACCGGCAGAGCCATGGCAGCCAGCAATCGCTACTGTGTCATCATGGCCGGCGGAATCGGCAGCCGCTTCTGGCCGGCCAGCCGACGCCATCTTCCCAAGCAGTTCCTCGATATTCTGGGCACGGGGAAGAGCTTCATCCGCCATACGTTCGAGCGTTTTGCACCGCTCATCTCGGCGGAGCACTTCCTCGTGGTGACGAATGCCGCCTACCGGCAGCTGGTGCTCGAGCAGCTCCCCGAACTGCAACCCGAGCAGGTGCTGTGCGAGCCCGTCGGGCGCAATACGGCCCCCTGCATCGCCTATGCGGCCTTCCGCCTCGGGGCGCTGCAGCCCGAGTCGACGATGGTCGTGGCACCGTCCGACCACTTCATCTTCGACGAGGAGGAGTTCCGCCGCAACATCTCCTCCTGCATGGAGTTCGCCGAGGCACGCGACGCGCTGGTGACCATAGGCATCCGCCCCTCGCGTCCCGATACGGGCTACGGCTATATCCAGACCGCAGCCGCCGGCGAAATCTCCCCGGTCGCATCGTTCCGCGAGAAACCCGACCTGAAGACTGCCATGAGCTATCTGGCGGCGGGCAACTACCTGTGGAATGCCGGCATCTTCATCTGGTCGACGCGGAGCTTCCTCGCGGCCCTCGAACGCCACCTTCCGGAGCTCTACGGCCTCTTTGCCGAGCGGGCCGCAGCGTTTGCCTCGCCCGACGAACGGCAGGCCGTGGAGGAAATCTATGCCCGCTGCCCCTCGATTTCGATTGACTACGGGGTGCTGGAACAAGCTGACAACGTCTTCGTACGCGGGTCGGACTTCGGGTGGAACGACGTCGGAACGTGGGGCTCGCTCTACGAACTCTCGGCAAAGGACGACGACGGCAACGTCACACCACCCTTCTCGAAGCTCTACGACACGAGCGGCTGTCTGGTCAAGACCGCCTCGGCGGAGAAGGTCGTCGTGGTGGATTCGCTGCACGACTATATCGTAGTCGATACGCCGGATGCGCTACTGCTCTGCCCGCGCTCGCGCGAGCAGCATATCAAGCAGGTGCTCGAGGAGCTCACGCCGTTGGACAACGGACGCTTCGTGTAGCCGTTCGCTTCGAAGCAAATGCAGGGCCGGTCCCCTTACGGGAGACCGGCCCTTTTTGTAGGTTCGATTATGGGCATTTCGTATTGGACGGCATCCTATCAAATCCTGTCATATTCCTCTTTAAGCAACAATGCCCCTGTTAGATATTCATCGTCGGCAGCTATCAGGGCTTCCAAGTTTGTTTGGTACTGACTGGGGTAGCAATGAAACTCTTTTGCCATTCTTTTCAAACCCGCAGGGCTGCAATAGGCCGGCGTATTCCCCTCTTTGATGCCCATCGATGGTGCGGTCATCGAACAATGGTTCCGAAATCACTCTGCCGAACATTTGCCGAACCACATCATTACTCAACTGAATGAAATAGGGAATCCGGACAACTTTATATCCCAGCTCCTCATAGAGGCGTTGATTTTCGACGTCGGCCTTGATTCGTTCCGGTTTCTGGTAGTGTTGAACTCCATCGAACTCAATCATGAGTTTCAACCTTTCGCATCGATAGTCCGGCCTTATGCGTCTGCTTGACCTTTCAATGGTCTTGTCATGGAACCATTCCGAAGGCGGAATCTCCAGAAATATGACTGCCAAATAATCTTCCATCCCGGTTCGATGTAACCCGGTATCCTTATCTATGCCAGCTTTGATTGCCGCTTGTCTCGTTTCGCGGAGAAATCCCCATCCATTAGGTTGCATAAATTCAAATATAAAGATGTTCCAATAAGGGGTATCGGTTGGAAGAGCACCCTGCTGTCGGACTGCAACGACAGGCAACGGTCAAGCAAACCGATAACCCCTACAAAAGAAAAACTTTGAGAGCTTATATGCAAATATTCGGGACAAAAAGGGGTTAGGCAAATCTTGAAGGGAATCGTACATCGGGCATTTGCTCCGGGGTGCCGCTTCGGCCCAATCCGGCGGCGGGCGGCGTGTGCCGGTCAACCCCGACCATGCCCAGCCGGCGGCAAATCCGGCTCCGTGGCAGCAAAGGCAACAGATGGCGGGAAGCGGCAGCAGGACTGCGTCCGAACCCCAAAAAGGCGGCCCGGAGTATTCCGGACCGCCTTTCGTGCGTCAACGGGTAGACCGTGGGGCGGAATTACTCCGCCTTTCGGAAGTCGATGGTGATGCTCTTGCCGTCGTACGTCCACTGCTCGCGGTCAATCTCCAAATTGTCCGGTTTCGTATCGTTGTCGAACCAGGCTGTGATTGGAAAGCTCGAAACCCCGTCTCCGGGATTGTAGGAGCAGTACAACTGCGTCAGCGCCGTATTCCGGCTCACATCCAGCGTGGTCAACTGATTGTAGTGGCATTGCAACGACGTCAGCATCGTATTCTGGCTCACATCCAGCTCCGTCAACTGATTGGAGTAGCACACCAAATTCGTCAGCGCCGTATTCCGGCTCACATCCAGCGACGTCAGTTGATTATCGTAGCAATACAGCTTCCCCAGCGCCGTGCAGTTGCTCACATCCAGTGACGTCAACTGATTGCCACCACAGTAGAAATACCACGTCAGTTTCGTGTTCGCACTTACATCCAGCTCCTTCAACGAATTGTTGGAGCAGTTAAACATCTCCAGTTCCGTATTCGCACGTACATCCAGCTCTGTCAACGAATTGTTGGAGCAGGAAAAATCCGTCAGTTTCGTGTTCGCACGTACATCCAGCTCCGTCAACTGATTGTTAGAGCAGATCAAACCCGTCAGCTCCGTGTTCCGGCTTACATCCAGCTCCGTCAACAGGTTTCTATCGCAGTACAAATGCGTCAGTTTCGTGTTCGCGCTTACATCCAGCTCCGTCAACGAATTGTTGGAGCCCCAAATTATTATCAGTTCCGGGTTCGCGCTTACATCCAGCGAAGACAACTGATTGTCATAGCAGTACAAATACGTCAGCTCCGAGTTCGCACTTATATCCAGTGAAGTCAACTGATTGTCATTGCCGTACAAATACGACAGCTTCGTGTTCGTACTTACATCCAGCTCCGTCAACTGGTTCTCCTCGCAGTGCAAAGTTATCAGTTCCGAGTTCGCGCTTACGTTCAGCTTCTTCAATGAATTGTTGGAACAGCTCAACAACCATAGTTTCGTGTTCGCACTTACATCCAGCGACGTCAACCGATTGTATTCGCATTCCAAATCCGTCAGCGACTCAAAATACTCGATTCCTTGCAGGGAGGTCAGGGCGCCGGGCGCATCTTCAGTCCCTGAAACGTCCAGTTCGGTGATTGCGGCAATCTTTTCCATATCCTCCGGCGTGATATGTTCAGCATCGGCGATAATACCCTGTTTTTGCAGCTCCTTTGCAAAGTCCGGGTCGAATTGGGCGGTGAAATCCGTAGCGTCGGATGCCGCCGTCTGGGTGACGGTCAGCCGCACGCTCTGCTCCCCGCAGACCAGATCGGCATAGGCCGTGCGGGCCGATGCCCGGAAATTGCGGGCGGCCGACAGTTCGACGGTCTGTTCGCCGGCCGTACCGCTCGTGGGCGTGACGGTCAGCCAGTCGGCCGAGGATTCGGCATCGTCGTATGCGACCGAAAGCGTCCAGTCGGCCGTGGCGGTAAAGGCGACCGTTGCGGTCCGCTCCTCGTCGGCGTCGAGTGTGTATTCGGTCTTCTCGATGGTCAGGTTCCCGGAACGGGAAGCGTCATCATCCTTCTTGCAGCCCGTAAAGGCAAGGGCAAGGGCGGCCGTGAGGGCCAGCCAGTAAAGCGGTTTGGGGGTCTTCATGGGACAGGTTTTTGCAATCAGTTAATAATAGTGTGGTTACAGAAACTGGCGCCGTTACTCCGTCTTTCGGAAGTCGATGGTGATGTTCTTGTCGTCGTACCACCAGCTCGATGAGTATACATCCAAACCTGCCGGCACTGTCTCATTGTCGAACCAGGCCGTTACCGGAAAGCTCGAAACCCCGTCTCCGGGATTGTAGCTGCAGTCCAACAGCGTCAGCGCCGTATTCCGGCTCAAATCCAGCGACGGCAATTCATTGGAGAAGCAGGACAACTCCGTCAACGCCGTATTCTGACTCACATCCAGCGACGTCAACTGATTGTTACCGCAGTACAAATCAGTCAGCACCGTATTCCGGCTCAAATCCAGCGATGTCAACTCATTGTCGAAGCATCTCAACTTCGTCAGCGCCGTATTCCGGCTCAAATCCAGCTCCGTCAACTGATTGTTGCTGCACTGCAACTCCGTCAACGCCGTATTCCGGCTCAAATCCAGCGACGTTAGTGGATTATCGTGGCAAAACAGCACCTCCAGCGCCGTGCAGTTGCTCACATCCAGTTCCGTCAACTGATTGCCATAACAGTAGAAATGCCACGCCAGTTTCGTGTTCGCACTTACATCCAGCTCCGTCAACGAATTGTTGGAGCAGTCAAACATCTCCAGTTCCGTATTCGCACGCACATCCAGCTCTGTCAACGAATTGTTGGAGCAGGACAAATCCGCCAGCTTCGTGTTCGCACGTACATCCAGCTCCGTCAACTTATTGTTAAAGCAGGACAAATACATCAGCTCCGTGTTCCGGCTTACGTCCAGCGTCGTCAACTCATTGTAGTTGCAATACAAATACGTCAGTGCCGTGTTCGCGCCCACGTTCAGCGTCTCCATCGAATTGGAGGAGCAGATCAACAACCATAGTTTCGTGTTCGCGCTTACATCCAGCTCCGGCAACTGATTGTATTGGCATTCCAACTCCATCAGTGCCGTATTCCGGCTCACATCCAACGACGTCAACTGATTGTATCGGCATTCCAACTCCGTCAGCGACTCAAAATACTCGATTCCTTGCAGGGAGGTCAGGGCGCCGGGCGCATCTTCAGTCCCTGAAACGTCCAGAGAGGTGATTGCGGCAATCTTTTCCATATCCTCCGGCGTGATATTTCCCGCATCGGCGATAATACCCTGTTTTTGCAGCTCCTTTGCAAAGTCCGGGTCGAATTGGGCGGTGAAATCCGTATCGCCGGATGCCGCCGTCTGGGTGACGGTCAGCCGCACGCTCTGTTCCCCGCAGGCCAGATCGGCATAGGCCGTGCGGGCCGATGCCCGGAAATTGCGGGTGGCCGACAGTTCGACGGTCTGTTCGCCGGCCGTACCGCTCGTGGGCGTGACGGTCAGCCAGTCGGCCGAGGATTCGGCATCATCGTACACGACCGAAAGCGTCCAGTCGGCCGCGGCGGTAAAGGCGACCGTTGCGGTCCGCTCCTCGTCGGCGTCGAGTGTGTATTCGGTCTTCTCGATGGTCAGGTTCCCGGGACGGGAGGCATCATCATCCTTCTTGCAGCCCGTAAGGGCAAGGATGGCAAGCAGGGGCAAAAGGTAAAGCTGTTTCATATGGCTCTTTTTTATGTGAGTATGCAAGGTAGGTGAAAAAATCGAAATTTCCGCGTCTTTGTGCGGTTCGGGAGGTGAATTTTGTCGGAAAGATTTGTTTTTGTCGTTTAGGCAATTTTTTGTCGTTTAGGCAATTTTGAAACCGGTCGCAAAACGGCCTTGCAAATGCGAACGGACGCCGCCTTCAGTTGGAAAGACAGCGTCCGTTGAGGCGTCGTTAGTGTGTGCGCAAGACCGGCTGCGGGGCCCGGTGGGGCGGCCGGCCGATGGAAGGGGAGAGATGGCCGCTTCCGGGAGCGGGCCCCGGCGGCTGGACGGCTGGACGGCTCATCGTGGTCGTCCCGCCCCGACCGGTCAGTTGGCGGGCGCGGTCTCGTCGGGAAGCTCCACCAACCTCAGGTGCGGGGCGGCGGGGTGGAGCAGCCAGCGGCGGAAGGCCTCGCTCTCGAGGCTCCGCAGTCGGAAGGCCAGCGCCGCAATCATCTCCAGGTTGTAGAACTCCACCCCGTGGACGATCCGCTGTGTCGGCCCCCGGCGCAATGCCTCCGAGCGGTAGATGGCCCGGATGTTGGCCCGTACGGCCGCCTCGAAGACTCCGAACAGGCGGGCGATCTCCGGCTGTGCGAGCCATACTTCGCCCCCGGCGTTGCGGTGCAGGATGACGCGCCCGCGATCGATTGTGATTGATCCCCGATATCCAATCGTCTCCATACCGGCGGTGATTAAAACTCCTCGGGCAACTTGCTCATCTCGCGCAGGATGGTCTGGTCGAGCACCTTGGCGTAGTGACGCGTCATGTTGGTGTTCGAGTGGCCGAGCATCTTGGCCACGCTCTCGATCGAGACCCCGTGGGCCAGCGTGTAGGTGGCGAAGAAGTGGCGCGCGCAATGCGTCGAGAGGTTCTTGCGGATGCCGCAAATGTCGGCCAGCTCCTTCAGGTAGACGTTCATCTTCTGGTTGCTCGTCACGGGCAGCAGCACGTTGTGCGCCAGGCATTCGGGATCGGTGCGGTAGCGTTTGAGGATCTCCTCGGGGATCTTCAGCAGCGGGATGTTGCACATGTTGCCGGTCTTCTGACGCGGCTTGCGGATCCAGCGGTGGCCCTGCATGTCGGTGACGATGTGCTCGGGTGCGAGCTGCTTGATGTCCGAGAATGCCAGCCCCGTGAAGCAGCAGAAGATGAAGATGTCGCGCGTCAGCGCCAGCCGCGGGATGGTGATCTCCTTGTGCAGGATGCGGTCGATCTCCGCCTTCTCGGGCATCTCGCGCCGCACGGGCTGCATCTTGAAGCGCATCCCGGCGAAGGGGTCCTCCTCCATCCACTTGCGGGACAGCGCCAGGCGGATGATCTTCTTGAAGTTCCCCAGATACTTCATCGTCGTGTTGTGGCTGCAGCCGCATGAGGTCTTCAGAAAGAACCCGAAATCCTCGATGAAGCGACGGTCGACCCGCTCCAGTTCGATGTCGTCGCGGCGGTAGGTGTGGCGGATGAAGGCGAGCGTGTGCTTCAGACAGGTGTCGTAACGCCCGGCCGTCGCCTCGGCCATGTCGATGCCCACCAGCTGGCGGCACTTCTCGTTGTGCTCGCGGAAGAGCTTGAGGAGCGTGCGGCGGTTCGAGGTGCGGCGCCCCAGAAAGCGCTCCAGCACGTCGTGGACGGTGTAGGGTCGCTGTTCGAACTCCAGTTCGCGGTGGACGAAAACGAGGCGTGCCCGGACGTTTTCGAGGTAGAGATTGAGGTTTTTGCCCAGTGCCGTACGCGAGGAGGCCCGGCTGCGTTTGGCATCCCACAACTCGGGTCGGATGCTCTTGTGGATGGTGGTGTCGGTGCGCTGGCCGTTGACCGTGATGCGCACGCAGACGGGGACTTCCCCGTGCTTGTTCGGTCTCGTCCGACGGATGTAGAACGAGATGTTCAGGGATGTTGTTTCCGGATACATGACTCTTGTGTTTTACGGTGGTAAAGTTACGTGGCAACGCGCAAAATCAAGGCATGCAAAATGCAGACAATCAGCGAATAAGAACCCGACTGCGGTGGCAGGGAAACGGCGGCGGCACCGTTTTGCCACCCGAAAGGCTGCCGCGGGGTGTTTCATCTGTCCACCCGGCAAAAACAAAAATCCCTGTAAGTGAGCTGCTTACAGGGATTTTCGGGGCTTTTGTCCAGCCCCCTTGGCGGAGAGAGAGGGATTCGAACCCCCGGAGCCTCGCAGCTCAACGGTTTTCAAGACCGCCGCAATCGACCACTCTGCCATCTCTCCGGGCACAAAAATAGTACGGTTTTTCCATTCCGCCAAATCTCCGGTGCCATTATTTCGCTGCAACTGAGCCCGGAGAGGCACCCTGCACGACAATTTTGCGGGCCCGGTTTCCGCTTTCGCGCGAAAAGTCCTATCTTTGCTCAATCCGACAGGTATCGGACTGCTGCCCGTGCACGCGTTCCCAACAAAGGCCGCGGCACGGCGCACTCCCCCACCATCGGACGGTCAGGTTAATGATTTACCCCGACTCGGCACGAAGGCGCACTTCCGCGCCCCCTTACGCCGCTGCCGGAGGACAAAACGAGCAACACGAACGATGCCACCCATTTCCCAACGTGCGGAGCTGATGCCGGCTTCGCCCATCCGCAAACTCGTGCCGCTGGCCGAAGCGGCCAAGGCGCGCGGCACGAAAATCTACCACCTCAACATCGGCCAGCCCGACGTGCCCACGCCGCAGGTCGGCCTCGACGCACTGCGCCACATCGACCGCACGGTGCTCGAATACAGCCCCAGCGACGGCTACCGCTCGCTGCGCGAGAAGCTGGTCGAGTACTACGCCCAGTACCAAATCAAGCTCTCGCCCGACGAAATCATCGTCACCACGGGAGGCTCCGAGGCGGTGCTCTTCGCCTTTATGTCGTGCCTCAACCCGGGCGACGAAATCATCGTCCCCGAGCCGGCCTATGCCAACTACATGGCCTTTGCCATCTCGGCCGGTGCGGTCATCCGCCCCGTCGTTTCGACCATCGAGCAGGGCTTTGCGCTGCCCGACATCGCCGAATTCGAGCGGCTCATCAACGAGCGCACGCGCGGCATCCTGATTTGCAACCCCAACAACCCCACCGGATACCTCTACACGCGCAAGGAGATGGACCGCATCCGCGACCTGGTGAAGCGCTACGACCTCTTCCTCTTCTCGGACGAGGTCTACCGCGAGTTCATCTACACGGGGTCGCCCTACATCTCTGCCTGCCATCTGGATGGCATCGAGGAGCACGTCGTACTGATTGACTCCCTCTCGAAGCGCTACTCCGAGTGCGGCATCCGCATCGGCGCGCTCATCACCAAGAACCGCAAGCTGCGCGACGCGGTGATGAAGTTCTGCCAGGCGCGCCTCTCGCCCCCGCTGCTGGGGCAGATTGTCGCCGAGGCCTCCATCGATGCGCCGCGCTCCTACAGCGCCGAAGTCTACGAGGAGTACATCGAACGGCGCAAGTGCCTCATCGACGGGCTCAACCGCATCCCGGGCGTCTACTCCCCCATCCCCATGGGTGCCTTCTACACGGTGGCCCGCCTGCCGGTCGAGAACAGCGACGACTTCTGCGCCTGGTGTCTGAGCGACTTCAGCTACGAGGGCGAGACCGTCATGATGGCCCCCGCCTCGGGCTTCTACTCCGACCCCGCCTACGGCCGCAACGAGGTGCGCATCGCCTACGTGCTGAACAAGCGGGACCTCACGCGCGCCCTCTTCCTGCTCGAAAAGGCGCTCGAGGCCTACAACAGCCGCAAATAGCCGAAGCCCCGCCCTCCCCGCCGGAGCGGCGGCAGCAAGTTTTCCGACAAGGGCCGCACACCGAAGTGCGGCCCTTGCCTTTGTCCGTACCTTTACTCAGACGTTGCCCGGCCGCCCCGATGCGGAACGCAGCCGCTCCGTTACCCCACACGGCCGCTCCGATGCGGAGCGTGTGCTTCCTCCTACCCCTCTTACCTCGCCTACCCCGCCCGCGGCCCGTCTTTACCCTGTTGCCGTCCTGCCGCTCTCCCGCCGCCCCGCTGTCCCGGCACAATCAATTGCGGCAGCAGCCACGCCGGTCGTCCGACCCGACATACCGGCCAATGTTCTACCGTTTATTCCAATTTCTAAGACTTTCCGACCAATTTCTTTGGGGCGCACGGATTGTTTTCCTACCTTTGCCGCCGTTGCTGCGCGCCCCGCAAGGGCCCGCCAAGTATTAACCTAAACCATTTGACATGAAAAAAGTCCTCCTCCTTCTGGCCGCCACGGCGGCAACGCTCGCGGCCTCGGCCGAAGGATACCAGGTAAACAACCTCTCCTCGAAGCAGAACGGTATGGGACACGTCGGTACGGCCATGAAGCTCAACTCCGAGTCCGTGTGGTTCAACCCTGCCGCCGCTGCCTTCCAGCAATCGAAATTCGACATCTCGGTCGGCATCACGGGCATCGCCTCGAAGGCCACCTACACCTCGCTGCCCGACTACACGGGCGCCACGCCCCAGCGCCACTTCACCTCGGACAACAAAATCTCGACGCCCCTCTACGCCTACATCAACTACAAGCCGCTCGACTGGATGTCGGTGGGTCTGGCCTTCAACACCCCCTTTGGCTCCTCGATGAACTGGGGCGACAACTGGGCGGGTGCCCATCTGGTGCAGTCCATCAACCTCTCGGCCTACAACCTCCAGCCGACCGTCGGCTTCCGCATCGGCAAGCACATCTCGGTGGGCGCCGGTCTGATGATGACCTGGGGTACGTTCGACCTCTCGCGCTCGCTGCTCCCCGTCGGGGCCGACAACGCCCAGAACCAACTGCTCATGGGGGCGCTGCAGACGGCCATGCCGACGCTGCCCAACATCTTCGAGATGGCCGGCGACCGAAGCCTCATGTCGCTCGCTCTCAAGGGAGACGCCAAGATGGCCGTCGGCGTCAACGCCGGCATCATGTGGGACATCAACGAGCAGTGGTCGCTCGGCTTCACCTACCGCTCGAAGCTGCGCATGAAGGTCAACTCGGGCTCCATCGCCCTCAAGACGATTGACGACCCCGCCATCGGTCAGATTCTCGGTCAGCTGCTCCAGGCTCCCCAGTTCTCCACGCTGCAGAACCTCTCCTCGGCCGTGGTAAAGACCGAACTTCCGCTCCCCGCCTCGCTCACGTGGGGCGTCAGCTTCCGCCCGACGCCGAAGTGGGAGTTTGCCGTCGACCTGCAGTATGTCCTCTGGAGCGCCTATGACCGGCTCGACGTCGAGCTCGTCAATCCGACCGACAACACGACCGTCATGACGCTGGCCAGCGACAAGAACTACTCCAACACGCTGGCGGTCCGCATCGGCGGCCAGTACCGCGTCTGCGATTTTCTGACGGCGCGCATGGGTATGTACGTCGACGAGAGCCCCGTGAGCAGCGACTACCTCAATCCCGAGACCCCCTCGATGACCAAGCTGGCCTACACGGTCGGTCTGACGCTGCGTCCGACCCGCTGGCTCGACATCGACCTGGCCTACGGCTACGTCAACTCGGCCGACCCCGAGCGCACGGGCTCCTACCCCTACACCAACTCGGTGCTCGAGTTGGCAGGCGTCGGCGCCGCCCAGGCAACGACCGACTTCTCGGGCAACTACACGGCCCGCGCCCACACCTTCTCGCTCGGTCTGAACTTCCGTTTCTGAAAGCCGGAATATTTTACTATCTTTGCGGTGCGCTTCGCCCCAATGCGGGAGGAGCACACCGCAATCGTTTTGCAGGGCCCTATAGTTCAAGGGATAGAACGAGGGTTTCCTAAACCCTAAATCCGCGTTCGAGTCGCGGTGGGGCTACCAGGCCGGCGGCCGGAGTTTTTCCAGCAGGAGAACTCCGGCCGCACTGTTTTTGGGGCTGAGACAGAGCGAGGCGGCGCTGTGTCGAAAGAAGACGCGCCCACTGGCTCTCCCCCCTTTCCGACACCACCCTCTCCGCCGCGGCAAGCAGCTGCTTCCCCGGCGAAAGCCCGCCTTCGGGCACAACTTTTGCCCCTCACCGTCGTCGCCTTCCCGGACAGGCGGTCGGGCCCGGCAAAAATCTCGCACCCCGCATGGCTTTTTGCCCCCGCCTTTTCGTATCTTTGCAGCCGGAAAACACACGAAGAAATGGAATCGCTCAAAGAGTTGTACAAAATCGGGAACGGCCCCTCGAGCAGCCACACGATGGGGCCCAAGAAGGCGGCCGAGCAGTTCGCCGCACGCGGCAACCACGCCGACGCCTTCCGCGTAACGCTCTACGGCTCGCTCGCCGCCACGGGCAAGGGCCACCTGACCGACGTGGCCATCCTCTCGGTACTCCAGCCCATCGCGCCGACCGAAATCGTCTGGCGCCCCGAGACGGTGCTCTCCTTCCACCCCAACGGCATGCTCTTCGAGGCGCTCAGCGGGGGCAAGGTCATCGACAGCTGGACGATTTTCAGCATTGGCGGCGGCGCGCTGGCCAACGAGGAGACTACCCGCGAGGAGCCGCGCAGCATCTACCCGCTGACGACCATCAACTCCATCAAGGAGTGGTGCTACCACGAGGGTAAGACCTACTGGGAGTATGTCAACGACTGCGAGGGGCCCGAAATCTGGGACTACCTCGACACCATCTGGGAGCAGATGTGCAAGACCATCCAGAACGGACTGAACAACGACGGCGTGCTGCCGGGCGGTCTGAAGGTGGCGCGCAAGGCGAGCACCTACTGGGTCAAGTCGAAGAGTTACACCGACTCGCTCAAGTCGCGGGCAAAAATCTACGCCTATGCGCTGGCCACCTCCGAGGAGAATGCCGCCGGCGGTACGGTTGTCACGGCTCCGACGTGCGGCTCGAGCGGCGTCGTTCCGGCGGTGCTCTACCACCTGGCCACCTCGCGCGACTTCCTGCGCATCCGCATCCTGCGGGCGCTGGCCACGGCGGGGCTCTTCGGCAACATCGCCAAGACGAACTCCTCCATCTCGGGCGCCGAGGTAGGGTGTCAGGGCGAGGTGGGCGTCGCCTGCGCCATGGCTGCGGCTGCGGCCTGCCAGCTCTTCGGCGGCACCCCTTCGCAAATCGAGTATGCCGCCGAGATGGGGCTCGAACACCACCTCGGACTGACGTGCGACCCCGTCTGCGGACTGGTGCAGGTCCCCTGCATCGAACGCAACGCCATTGCGGCGGCCCGCGCTCTGGATGCCAACATCTACGCCACGCTCTCCGACGGAGCCCATCTGGTCAGCTACGACAAGGTGGTCGAGGTGATGAACGAGACGGGCCACAACCTGCCGAGCCTCTACCGCGAGACCTCCGAAGGGGGCCTTGCCAAGCGCTACTACGAGCGCATATAGGCGCCGCGGCACATTCCGGGCAGGGGGGCCAAGTCCTATCCTGTCCTCTCCGAGCCCGCACCGGACGCCCTGTCCGAATTCTCCGCGGCGGCTCCCGGGTGATTCCCGAGCCACCTACGGACGACTCCCGAACAACTCCCGGGCAACCCTACCCCCCTCCAAGCCAAGCCCTCTGCGGTCCGCCACGCATTGCATAACGCCACAAAAAAAGCCTCCTCCCCGGACGGGGAGGAGGCTTTTTCTAAGCCCTGCGGGCTGCGGTCCCCGAAGGAACCGCCCCGCTCGCGTATGGTTAGCGCTGCGACTGCTGCTGCAGATTCTCGAGGTCGGATTTCAGACCCACCACGAGGTTGTCGTACTCGCGCAGACCCGTACCGCCCGGAATCAGGTGACCGCAAATCACGTTCTCCTTCAGATTCTCCAGCGGGTCGACCTTCGCCTGGATGGCGGCCTCGTTGAGCACCTTGGTCGTCTCCTGGAACGAAGCGGCCGAGATGAAACTCGAGGTCTGCAGTGCGGCGCGGGTGATACCCTGTAGCACCTGCGTCGAGGTTGCGGGAACGATGTCGCGCACCTGAACGAGCTTCAGGTCGCGGCGCTTGAGGCTCGAGTTCTCGTCACGCAGCTTGCGCAGCGAGATAATCTGTCCCGGCTGCAGCGACGTCGAGTCGCCGGCATCCGTAACCACCACCTTGTCGTAGAGCTCGTCGTTCACATCCATGAACTCCCACTTGTCGACAATCTGGTCCTCGAAGAAGCGCGTGTCTCCCGGGTCGATAATCTTCACCTTCGACATCATCTGACGTACGATGACCTCGAAGTGCTTGTCGTTGATTTTCACACCCTGCATGCGGTAGACCTCCTGCACCTCGTTGACGATGTACTCCTGCACACGCGTCGGGCCGAGGATGTTGAGGATGTCCGACGGAGTGATGGCACCGTCCGAAAGCGGGCTGCCGGCCTTCACGTAGTCGTTCTCCTGCACGATAATCTGACGCGACAGGGGCACCAGATAGCGCTTCACGTCACCCTGCTTCGAGGTGATGATGATTTCGCGGTTACCGCGCTTGATTTTGCCGAAGGTTACCTCACCGTCAATCTCCGACACGATGGCGGGATTCGACGGGTTGCGCGCCTCGAAGAGCTCCGTAACACGCGGCAGACCACCGGTGATGTCGCCGCCCGACTTACCGATTGCACGCGGAATCTTGATGAGGATTTCGCCCGTCTTGATTTTGGCGTTGTCCTTCACCACGACGTGGGCCGATACCGGGAGGTTGTACTGCTTGACCTCCTCGCCCTCCTTATTGACAATCTTGATGACGGGGTTCTTCGTCTTGTCCTTCGACTCGATGACCACCTTCTCCGAAAGGCCCGTCTGCTCGTCACGCTCGTCGCGGTAGGTCACACCCTCGATGATGTTCTCGTAGACGGCACGACCGTCGTACTCCGAGATAATCACGGCGTTGTAGGGGTCCCACTCGCAAATCATGTCGCCCTTCTTCACCTCGGCGCCGTCCGCCATGAAGAGCGTCGCACCGTAGGGAAGGTTGTGCGTATAGAGAACGATGTTGGTCTTCGGGTCGACGATGCGGAACTCCGACTGACGCGAGATGACGATGTCAACCGGCTCGCCGGCAGCATTCTTGCCCTTGACCGTACGCAACTCGTCGATTTCCAGACGACCCACGTACTTCGAAACGACGTTGGTCTCGACGGCAGTACCACCGGCCACACCACCGACGTGGAACGTACGCAGAGTCAGCTGCGTACCCGGCTCGCCGATGGACTGTGCCGCGATGACGCCGACCACCTCGCCCTTCTGTACCATGCGGGCCGTGGCCAGGTTGCGGCCGTAGCACTTGGCGCAGACGCCGTGGCGCGACTCGCAGGTGAGCACCGAGCGGATTTCAACCGACTCGAGCGGCGACTTCTCGATTGCCTCGGCAATATCCTCGGTAATCTCCTCGCCGGCCTTGCAGAGCACCTCGCCCGTCAGGGGGTGGATGACGTCGTTAAGCGCCGTACGGCCCAGAATGCGGTCGTAGAGCGTCTGTACCACGTCGTCGTTGCGCTTGATGGCCGTAGCCGTCAGACCACGCAGCGTACCGCAGTCCTCCTCGTTGATAATCACGTCCTGAGCCACGTCGACCAGACGGCGCGTCAGATAACCGGCGTCGGCCGTCTTCAGGGCGGTATCGGCAAGACCCTTTCGGGCACCGTGCGTCGAGATGAAGTACTCGAGCACCGACAGACCCTCCTTGAAGTTCGAGAGAATCGGGTTCTCGATGACCTGCTGGCCACCCTCGACGCCCGACTTCTGCGGCTTGGCCATCAGACCACGCATACCGCTCAGCTGACGAATCTGCTCCTTCGAACCACGGGCTCCCGAGTCGAGCATCATGTAGACCGGGTTGAAACCGTCCTCGTCCTTGACCAGCGTATCAATCACGGCCTTCGTCAGCTTGGTGTTGATGTTGGTCCAGACGTCGATAATCTGGTTGTATCGCTCGTTGTTGGTAATCAGACCCATGTTGTAGTCCTCCATGATGGCGTCGGCACGCTCGTAACCCTCGGCCACGAGCTTCTGCTTCTCCTCGGGGATGATGACCGCGTCGAGGTTGAACGACAGACCGCCCTTGAAGGCCATGCGGTAACCCATGTCCTTGATGTCGTCGAGGAAGTTGGCCACCTTGTCGGCACCGGCCTTCTTCATCACCACGGCGATGATGTCACGCAGCGAGCGCTTGGTCAGAATCTCGTTGATGTAACCCACCTCCTTGGGAACCACCTGGTTGAAGAGGATGCGGCCGATGGTCGTCTCCTTGAGCACGCGCACGGGGTTTCCGTGCTCGTCCAGGTCGTCCACCATGCACTTGACCACGGCGTGCAGGTCGGCGCGCTTCTCGTTGTAGGCGATAATCGCCTCCTCGGGACCGTAGAAGACATGTCCCTCGCCCTTGACGCCCTTGCGCGGCTTGGTGATGTAGTACAGACCGAGGACCATGTCCTGCGACGGCACCGTGATGGGGGCGCCGTTGGCCGGGTTGAGGACGTTGTGCGAACCGAGCATCAGCAGCTGCGCCTCCAGAATGGCGGCGTTGCCCAGCGGCAGGTGCACGGCCATCTGGTCACCGTCGAAGTCGGCGTTGAAGGCCGTACATGCCAGCGGGTGGAGCTGCATGGCCTTACCCTCGATGAGCTTGGGCTGGAAGGCCTGGATACCGAGGCGGTGCAGCGTCGGGGCACGGTTCATCAGCACGGGGTGACCCTTGATGACGTTCTCGAGGATGCCCCAGATGACGGGGTCCTTGCGGTCGATTATCTTCTTGGCCGACTTCACCGTCTTGACGATGCCGCGCTCGATGAGCTTGCGGATGACAAACGGCTTGTAGAGCTCGGCGGCCATATCCTTCGGGATACCCATCTCGTGCATCTTCAGCTCGGGGCCGACGACGATGACCGAACGGGCCGAGTAGTCGACACGCTTACCGAGCAGGTTCTGACGGAAGCGGCCCTGCTTGCCCTTGAGCGAGTCGGAGAGCGACTTGAGCGGGCGGTTCGACTCGTTCTTCACGGCGTTCGACTTGCGCGAGTTGTCGAAGAGCGAATCGACGGCCTCCTGCAGCATGCGCTTCTCGTTGCGCAGAATCACCTCCGGGGCCTTGATTTCAATCAGGCGCTTGAGTCGGTTGTTGCGGATGATGACGCGACGGTAGAGGTCGTTCAGGTCCGACGTGGCGAAGCGGCCGCCGTCGAGCGGCACCAGCGGGCGCAGTTCGGGCGGAATGACCGGGATGACGCTCAGCACCATCCACTCGGGCTTGTTCTTGCCGTTCGAGGCTCGGAACGACTCAATCACGTTGAGGCACTTGAGCGCCTCGGACTTGCGCTGCTGCGAGGTCTCGGTCGAGGCCTTGTGGCGCAGGGCGTACGACATCGAGTCGAGGTCGACCTGCTTCAGAAGCGTATAGATGGCTTCGGCACCCATCTGGGCGACGAACTTGTTGGGGTCGCTGTCGTCAAGCGCCTGGTTGCCCTTGGGCAGGGCGGCCAGGATGTCGAGGTACTCCTTCTCCGAGAGGGTCTGAAGCCGCTCGATGCCCTGCTCGGCAGCGACACCGGGGTTGATGACGACGTAGCGCTCGTAGTAGATAATCGTCTCCAGCTTCTTGGAGGGGATGCCCAGCAGGTAGCCGATTTTCGAAGGCAACGAACGGAAGTACCAGATGTGCACCACGGGAACGACCAGCGAGATGTGGCCCATGCGCTCGCGGCGCACCTTCTTCTCGGTCACCTCCACACCGCAACGGTCGCAGACGATGCCCTTGTAGCGGATGCGCTTGTACTTGCCGCAGTGGCACTCGTAGTCCTTCACCGGGCCGAAGATGCGCTCGCAGAAAAGACCGTCGCGCTCGGGCTTGTAGGTACGATAGTTAATGGTCTCGGGCTTGAGCACCTCACCGCTCGACTGGGCCAGAATCTCTTCGGGAGAGGCCAGGCCGATGGAGATGCGGCTGTAACCATTGTTCGTCTTGTTGTCTTTGGTAAATGACATATTGTGTTCGTTTTTCTTATCTTCCTAATTATACCTCTTACTCGAGTTTGACGGAGAGCGCCAGACCGCGAAGCTCGTGCAGCAGCACGTTCATTGCCTCGGGGATACCCGGCTTGGGCAGGTTCTCGCCCTTGACAATCGCCTCGTAGGCCTTTGCACGGCCCGTCACGTCGTCGGACTTGATGGTCAGAATCTCCTGCAGAATGTTGGCGGCACCGAAGCCCTCGAGTGCCCAGACCTCCATCTCACCGAAACGCTGACCGCCGAACTGCGCCTTACCGCCGAGCGGCTGCTGCGTGATAAGCGAGTAGGGACCAATCGAACGGGCATGCATCTTGTCGTCAATCATGTGGCCCAGCTTGAGCATGTAGATGACGCCCACCGTAGCCGGCTGGTCGAACTTCTCGCCCGTGCCGCCGTCGTAGAGGTAGGTGCGGCCGCTGTGCGGAAGACCCGCCTTGGCCGTGTACTCGTTGATTTGCTCGAGCGAAGCACCGTCGAAAATCGGCGTGGCGAACTTCAGACCCAGCTCGCGGCCAGCCCATCCGAGCACCGTCTCGTAAATCTGGCCCAGGTTCATTCGCGAAGGCACACCCAGCGGGTTGAGGCAGATGTCGACAATCGAACCGTCCTCGAGGAAGGGCATGTCCTCGTCGCGGACAATCTTCGCCACGATACCCTTGTTACCGTGACGACCGGCCATCTTGTCACCCACCTTCAGCTTGCGCTTCTTGGCGATGTAGACCTTCGCCATCTGGATGACACCCGTCTGCGGCAGCTCGTCGCCGTTGGTCAGGTTGTACTTCTCGCGCTTGATGGCCGCGTCGGCCTTCTTCCACTCGATGGTATAATTGTTAATCGTGGTCTCGATGAGCGAGTCGATGTGCGCATCGCCCGTCCACTTGCACGAACCGAGGTTGAGGTAGCCCGTCATGACGCCGGTCTTCTCGTCCGACGACTTGTGGGCCAGCTCCTCGAGCAGCTTCTGCGAGAACTTCGTGCCGGCGGGATAGAGCTCCACGCCGAAGTAGTCGGTGATGCCCGTCGTGGTCTTGCCCTGGAGCAGCGTCCAGAGCTTCGATACGAGCAGCTTGGTCAGGTCGGCAACCTGCCCGGCGAACTTCTCGTCGAGCTTCTCGAGCTGCAGCTTCTCGGCGTTCTTGCTCTTCTTGCCGTCCTTGCCGGCGCGGCTGTAGAGCTTCGTGTCAATCACCACGCCGTGCAGCGAGGGCTGCGCCTTGAGCGAGGCATCCTTCACGTCGCCGGCCTTGTCGCCGAAGATGGCGCGCAGGAGCTTCTCCTCGGGCGAGGGGTCGCTCTCGCCCTTCGGGGTAATCTTGCCGATGAGGATGTCTCCCGGGTGGATGTTGGCACCCACGCGGACGATACCGTTGGCATCGAGGTCCTTGGTGGCATCCTCCGAGACGTTCGGAATATCCGACGTGAGCTCCTCGACGCCGCGCTTCGTATCGCGCACCTCCATGATGTACTCGTCGACGTGTACCGACGTGAAGATATCCTCGCGCTGGATGCGCTCCGAAATCACGATGGCATCCTCGAAGTTGTATCCCTTCCAGGGCATGAAGGCCACCTTCAGGTTGCGGCCCAGAGCCAACTCGCCGGCCTGCGTCGAGTAACCCTCGGTCAGAATCTGACCCTTGGTCACATGGTCGCCCGTGAGCACCGTCGGCTTGAGCGTAATCGAGGTGTTCTGGTTCGTGCGGCGGTAGCGCGGCAGCTCGTAGGTGGTCACCTCGGGGGCGAACGAAGCGATGATTTCATCCTCCGTACGCTCGTACTTGACCTGAATCTTCGTCGCATCGGCGAAGACAACCTCGCCCTCGCCCTCGGCGACAATCTGGATGCGGCTGTCGGAAATCATGTCCTTCTCGATGCCCGTACCGACGATGGGCGCCTCGCACGTGATGAGCGGCACGGCCTGGCGCATCATGTTCGAGCCCATCAGCGCACGGTTGGCGTCGTCGTGCTCGAGGAACGGGATGAGGCTGGCGGCAATCGAGGCAATCTGGTTGGGCGCCACGTCCATCAGGTTCACCTCCTTGTCCGTCACCACGGGGAAGTCGGCACCCTGACGCGCCTTGATGCGGTCGGGCTGCAGGAAGTGCCCCTCGTCGTCGATGGGCATGTTCGACTGCGCAATAATCTTACCCCCCTCCTCTTCGGCGGAGTAGTAGCGGATGTGCGAGTTGTCCATGTCGATGACGCCGTCGGTAACCGTACGGTAGGGCGTCTCGATGAATCCCATGGGCGAAATCTTCGCATAGACGCAGAGCGACGAAATCAGACCGATGTTCGGGCCTTCGGGCGACTCAATCGGGCAGAGACGTCCGTAGTGCGTATAGTGTACGTCGCGCACCTCGAATCCGGCGCGGTCACGCGACAGACCGCCGGGGCCGAGGGCCGAGAGACGACGCTTGTGGGTAATCTCGGCCAGCGGGTTAATCTGGTCCATGAACTGCGAGAGCTGCGAGGTGCCGAAGAAGGAGTTGATGACCGACGACAGCGTCTTTGCGTTAATCAGGTCCACCGGCGTGAATACCTCGTTGTCACGTACGTTCATGCGCTCGCGAATCGTACGCGCCATGCGCACGAAGCCGACCGAGAACTGGTTCGAAAGCTGCTCGCCCACCGTACGTACGCGGCGGTTCGAGAGGTGGTCGATATCGTCCACGTCGGCCTTCGAGTTGATGAGCTGAATCAGGTACTTGATGATGGCGATGATGTCCTCGCGCGTCAGCGTGCGGATGGCCGGGTCGATATCCAGGTTCAGCTTCTTGTTGATGCGGTAGCGACCTACGTCGCCCAAATCGTAACGCTTGTCCGAGAAGAAGAGCTTCTCGATGACGTCGCGCGCCGTTGCCTCATCGGGCGGCTCCGAAGCGCGCAGCTGCCGGTAGATGTAGACGACAGCCTCCTTTTCGGAGTTGCAGGGGTCTTTCTGCAGGGTATTGTAAATAATCGAGAAGTCGATGCCCGACTGATTCTCCTTGTGGAGCAGAATCGTCTTGGCGCCGCTTTCGATAATCTGGTCGATATGCTCCTCCTCGAGCACCGTCTCGCGGTCCACGATGACGTTGTTACGCTCGATGGAGACCACCTCGCCGGTATCCTCGTCGACGAAGTCCTCGACCCAGGTCGAGAGCACGCGTGCGGCCAGCTTGCGGCCTACGGCCTTCTTCAGGTTGGCCTTCGTTACCTTCACCTCGTCCGCCAGGTCGAAAATCTCGAGAATCTGCTGGTCGGCCTCGTAACCGATGGCACGCAGAAGCGTCGTTACGGGCAGCTTCTTCTTGCGGTCGATGTAGGCGTACATCACGTTGTTGATGTCCGTGGCGAACTCAATCCACGACCCCTTGAAGGGGATGATACGGGCCGAATAGAGCTTCGTACCGTTGGTATGCATGCTCTGTCCGAAGAAAACGCCGGGGGAACGGTGCAGCTGCGACACAATGACACGCTCGGCTCCGTTGATGACGAACGTACCGCGTTCGGTCATGTAGGGAATCGTACCGAAATAGACGTCCTGTACGACCACACCGAAATCCTCATGCTCGTCGTCCGTGCAGTAGAGCTTGAGTTTGGCCTTCAGGGGGACGCTGTATGTCAGGCCGCGTTCGAGACACTCCTCGATGGAGTAGCGCGGCGGGTCGATATAGTAGTCGATGAACTCCAGAACGAAGTTGTTCCGGGTATCCGTAATGGGGAAATTTTCCTGAAAGACCTTGTAGAGTCCCTCATTCTTACGGTTTTCGGCCGTAGTGTCCATCTGGAAAAAGTCCCGGAATGATTTGAGCTGTACCTCCAGCAGGTCCGGATAGGGCACCCGGTTCTTGACTGTCGAAAAGCTGATTCTTGGTTGTTGTTTTGCTGCGGACATCGGTAAAATCCAAATTAGTTGAAGTGTAAGTACGCGCGAGTGAGTTACGCTCCCGAAACGGGACTGCTTTATCCCGCTAATGCCCCCAGTGTAACGACATTACATCCCTGAGAGCATTCAAATTCCAAAAACCGGACACAGCTCAGCGGCACTTCCGGTCTTTAGAGCAAAAAGGCATAGAGCTTACAGCGAATGTAAGCCCTATACCTGCATTGACTGAACAGTCGTAAGCGGCAATGCTACTTAACCTCAACTTCAGCACCTGCCTCCTCGAGCTGAGCCTTAATCTGCTCGGCCTCCTCCTTGGAGACACCCTCCTTAACGGCCTTGGGAGCACCGTCAACGAGTGCCTTTGCATCGCCCAGCGACAGGCCGGCGATATCCTTAACGGCCTTGATAACCTGGAGCTTAGCCTGACCGGCGTTCTTCAGGATAACGTCGAACGACGTCTTCTCAGCTGCAGCAGCCTCGCCTGCGCCAGCAGCGGGAGCAGCAACAGCAACAGCTGCAGCAGCGGGCTCAATTCCGTACTCCTCCTTGAGGATAGTAGCCAGTTCGTTTACCTCCTTAACTGTCAAATTTACCAATTCTTCAGCCAGTTTCTTTACATCTGCCATAGTTGTAATTCTTATTAGATTTTGTTTTTAATTCTTGTTGTGATTAGTTGTTTCGCGATTCGAGCGTCTTCACGAGGCCCGCAATCTTTTGACCTGCATTACCCTGCAATGCAGAAATAACATTCTTGGCCGGGGACTGCAGCAGAGCGACGATATCGCCGATAAGCTCTTCCCGACTCTTGATGTTGCACAGTGTTTCGAGCTGCTCGTCGCCAATGTACACGCATCCCTCGGCGTAAGCCGCCTTCAGGACGGGCTTGTCGGCCTTCTTGCGGAACTCCTTGATGAGGACCGCGGGGGCCTTGGCCACCTCCGTGAACATAATCGACGTGGAACCCTCCAATACCTTCACCAAATCGGCATCAGCCTTCTCCACCTTCTCGAGCGCCTTGGCAAGAAGCGTGTTCTTGACAACGACGAGCTTCACGTTGCTCTCGAAGCACTTGCGACGGAGCGAAGCGGTCTGCTCGGCATTCAGCGCCTCGATGTTGGTGATGTAAAAGTGAGGATACGCCTGGAGCTGCTCGGTAAGGCTGTTAATAACAACCAGTTTTTCTTCCTTTGTCATCTCTTACTCTCCTCCTTTATTTGGTTTCAACTGACTTGGCATCAATCTGCACACCGGGACTCATGGTCGTCGAAAGATAGATACTCTTCACATAAGAACCTTTGGCAGCAGCTGGCTTGAGCTTGATAATCGTGCTCAGCACCTCCTTCGCATTTTCAGCGATTTGCTCGGCCGAGAACGAAATCTTGCCTACCGACGTGTGGATGATACCGAACTTGTCGACCTTGAAGTCGATTTTACCGGCCTTCACCTCACCAACGGCCTTGCCGACCTCCATGGTCACCGTACCCGTCTTGGGGTTAGGCATCAGTCCGCGGGGACCCAGGATACGACCCAGGGCGCCGACCTTGCCCATCACGTTGGGCGTACATACGATGACATCGACGTCGGTCCAACCCGACTTGATTTTGTCTACATACTCATCCAGACCTACGTAGTCTGCTCCGGCAGCCTTAGCCTCGGCCTCCTTCTCGGGGGTGCAGAGCACGAGCACGCGCACCTGCTTGCCCGTTCCGTGGGGAAGCGTTACGACACCGCGCACCATCTGGTTGGCCTTGCGGGGGTCCACACCCAGACGAACGTCGATATCAACCGAAGCGTCGAATTTCGTAAACGTGATTTCCTTCAGAAGAGCGGCAGCCTCCGGAAGTTTGTAAGCCTTACCGGCTTCCACCTTTGCGTAGGCGATTTTTTGATTTTTTGTCAACTTACTCATCTTCGTAAATCAATTACAGATTAGGAAATTCTCCCACTACGCTGATACCCATACTGCGCGCAGTACCGGCAACCATACGCATAGCAGACTCAAGCGTGAAGCAGTTCATGTCGGGCATCTTGTCCTGAGCAATCTCCTTGATTTGGTCCCATGTTACCTGACCAACCTTGTCGCGGTTAGGCTGCGCGGAACCGCTCTTGAGCTTGGCTGCTTCCTTGAGCTGAATGGCTACGGGCGGTTGTTTAACAACGAAGTCGAACGACTTGTCCGTGTAAACCGTGATGATAACCGGAAGAACCTTACCAGCCTTGTCCTGAGTACGGGCGTTGAATTGCTTGCAGAAGTCCATGATATTGACTCCCTTGGAACCCAAAGCCGGACCTACCGGGGGCGAAGGATTGGCAGCACCACCTTTAATCTGCAGTTTGATAAATGCAGCAACCTCTTTTGCCATAATTTTCCTTGGTTAATTATTCTTTTTCTACTTGAGTGAAACTCAACTCCATAGGAGTTTTGCGCCCGAATATCTTCACCGATACCGTGAGTTTCTTGCGCTCGTTGTCGACAGTCTCAATGGTACCTTGGAAGCTTGAGAAAGGACCGTCCGTAACCTTGACGGTCTCGCCGACACAGAAGGGTGTTTCGCTCTCCTCCTCCATGGTGCTCAGCTCGTCGACACGGCCCAAGATGCGCGCCACCTCCTGTGGACGAAGAGGCGTGGCAATCATCTTGCGGCTGTCTTCCTTCGTATCGCCGAGGAAGCCGAGCACGTTGGGAGTATTGCGAATTATAATCGGAATCTGACCTACAAACGCTGCTTCAATCAACACGTAACCCGGATAAGAAACCTTCTCCTTCGAAACTTTCTTTCCGTTGCGAATCGTGTATACCTTTTCCGTGGGAATCAGCACCTGGGAGATGTAATCCTCCAGGTGGTTGTGACGAATTTCGGCCTCGATGTACTCCTTGACCTTATTCTCCTTGCCACCGATGGCCCGAACCACGTACCACTGTTTCTTAATCTCGCTCATCGTTCAGCACTCAACACGGATTAACGACCAAGATTTGCCAGGGTCTTGTAGATGACAGCCATCAGATTCTCGAACGACAGGTCCATCGCCAAAACGATGATAGCGAAGATGACCGAAGCCACCATCACTACGACCGTCGAACTCTGAAGCTGCGGAAACGTGGGCCACGTCACCTTGTGCACAAGCTCGTTGTAGGATTCTTTTACGTAGTTGAACATAACTTTCGTCTCGATTTTTATAGCAGGAGCAGAGAGATTCGAACTCCCATCAACGGTTTTGGAGACCGCTATTCTACCCTTGAACTATGCTCCTAAGATGAGGAGCGGTGCGGTTGAACACCGCTCCTCTTATGGTAGATTCGTAAATTACTTGATAATCTTCAGAATCTGACCGGCACCTACCGTACGGCCACCCTCGCGGATTGCGAAACGCAGACCCTCGTTCAGGGCGACAGGGTAGATAAGCTTAACGGTGATGGTTACGTGGTCACCCGGCATAACCATGTCGACACCTGCAGGCAGATGAACCTCACCCGTTACGTCCATCGTACGCAGATAGAACTGGGGACGATAGTTGTTGTGGAACGGCGTGTGACGGCCACCCTCCTCCTTCTTCAGGATGTAGACCTCAGCCTCGAACTCGGTGTGCGGCGTAATCGAACCCGGCTTGGCAACGACCATACCACGCTTAACCTCCTTCTTGTCGATACCACGGAGCAGCAGACCTACGTTGTCACCGGCCTCGCCCTCGTCGAGCAGCTTGCGGAACATCTCCACACCGGTGCAGGTCGAAGTCAGCGTCTTCTCCTCCAGACCGATAATCTCAACGGGGTCACCCACGTGGATAACGCCGGTCTCGATACGGCCCGTTACAACGGTACCACGGCCGGTAATCGAGAATACGTCCTCGATAGGCATCAGGAAGGGCTTCTCGTTGTCGCGCTGCGGAACGGGGATGTACTCGTCTACGGCATCCATCAGCTCCATAATCTTTGCCTCCCACTTCGGCTCGCCGTTCAGGGCGCCCAGAGCGGAACCGCGGATTACAGGGGCGTTGTCGCCATCGTAGTCGTACTTCGAGAGCAGGTCACGAACCTCCATCTCAACGAGGTCGAGCATCTCGGGGTCGTCCACCATGTCGCACTTGTTCAGGAAAACGACAATCTTCGGCACGTTCACCTGACGGGCGAGCAGCACGTGCTCGTTGGTCTGGGGCATCGGGCCGTCCGTAGCGGCAACTACCAGGATGGCACCGTCCATCTGAGCGGCACCCGTAACCATGTTCTTCACATAGTCGGCGTGTCCCGGGCAGTCCACGTGAGCATAGTGACGCTTTGCCGTCTGATACTCAACGTGCGCAGTGTTAATCGTGATACCACGCTCCTTCTCCTCGGGTGCGTTGTCAATCGAGTCGAACGAACGGAGCTCCGAGAGGCCCTGCTTGGCCAGAACAGTCGTGATAGCAGCGGTAAGGGTGGTCTTACCGTGGTCAACGTGTCCGATGGTACCGATGTTCACATGCGGTTTCGAACGGTCGAATTTTTCTTTTGCCATAGTATTAAGTATTTAAAGTATTGTTAAACTTTACTCAAAGTTTTAAGTTCATCCAACAGCCAGCGCGCAACACAAGCAACCGTTCAGTTCCCTGCATCACACGCGCTGCATCGGAGAGCGGAAGACGAGGCTCAAACTCGCGACCCTTAGCTTGGAAGGCTAATGCTCTATCAACTGAGCTACTTCCGCAAAAATATACCGTATCAGAGTCCCTATCCTTCCGACGTCGTCCGGCCAGCGGACCGGCACCTTCGGGATTATGCAACTCCAACCGGCACTCTTTCTTTTCTTCTTTTTTGTGGGAAGTGATGGATTCGAACCACCGAAGGCGTAAGCCAGCAGATTTACAGTCTGCCCCATTTGGCCACTCTGGTAACTTCCCTTGTTTGCGTCCCTCGCGGAACATGCGCCTGCCCTTTTGCTCGGAATCTCTGCGCATCGGACTGAGCCGATGGAGGGATTCGAACCCCCGACCAGCTGATTACAAATCAGCTGCTCTGGCCAACTGAGCTACATCGGCAGAATCGACCTTTTGGACTGCAAAAATAGGTATAAAAAATAGATTCACCAAATTCTCGATAAACTATTTTTTAACTTTTTCGCTCTTCAAAGAACTCGATTCGGCGCCTCGCTCTGTGAGGTCGAATCGGGTGCAAAGATAGGAAAAGTTTTGGACATCGCAACAGGTTGAGCAAAAAATATCGTCCAAAGCGACCTTCCGGCGCATAAAAAGGCAAATCGGGGCACCGAGCGGAAAAATCCGCTGCCGATACCTTAATATATAAGGCCGAAGCGGGTCGGAAACACCCTCGCCCCCTTGCACGGACAGACGCATCCCGGCTGCCGAAAAAAGTGCTCCGGCAGACACGGAGGTCCGCCGGAGCATCTCAAGCCCGAATCGGCGACGAGGCCGGAAGCGTACGACATACAGCCGGACAGACCGGAGTACCTTACCGCCGCTTCATCTCGGCAATCAACTGAGCGGGAGTCGCCTGCAGGTAGTTCTTGCAGAAGCGGCTGAACTGCGTATAGTGACGAAACTTGTATTTCTCCATCAGCGCCTTCGTGCTGTCCTCCCCGTCACGGATATCGGCATAAATCTTCAGCGCCTTCTGACGCATCATCCAGTGGTAGACGCTGTCGTTGAAGTGCTCGGCAAAGCGCCGCTTGAAGACCGAGAGGCTCATTCCGGCCAGCGACGCGAGGTCCGTAACGCCCTGCGCACGCTCGTAGTTGTTGCAGACGAAGGCCCGGAAGTTGTCCTGGGGCTGAATCATCCGCTGGAAGAAATAGGCCAGCTCGGAGGGGGTATGAAGCACTCTGAAGAGCATGAAGAGTTCGCTCACCTTCAACCGGTGGAAGCGCTCGCATTGGGCCAGGGCCGGGAAGTCGAACATGTCGGACAAAAGCCGTTCGACCGCCGGATGGAGTGCCAGCGTGGGCACGGCATCGGTCGGCACGTCGGGGTAACCGGCTACCTGCAGTCCGAAGATATCGGGCTCGCAGATTTCAGCCCTGGGCTCAAGCGAAAGGATAATGACCTCGCTCTGCTCATGGGCCGTGACGACATACTCCTCGCTGCGGGCCAGACAGGCGCACTGCTTCGAGGTGACAAACTTCGTACCCTGCGGCTGGCTGACAAGCAACGTGCCGGTGCGTACAAAAAGAATACGGACCATGCGGCCCGCAGCGAAGGTGACACCTTCGCCCGAAAGAAACGAACGCCGGACAAAGCGACAATATATCGCATCGCCGACCCTACGGAACGGAACCGGAAACGTAGGACAACTGCTACAATCCGCAGGACAATTCTCCTTCAAAGCCGACTCCACAAACTGCGGTTGGGGTTGTAGTTCCATAAAAACAAAAAAATAATGCTACCGAAATCTCGGCCGTCCAAAAGTACGCAAAAAAATTAAAAAACGAAGCGTCCAAGTGGAATATAACGCTATTTTTATGCAGCGATGGAAACAAAAAACACCCTTCAGGTAATTTTCCGTTCCCTCCATACAAGGCAATCGGACATTCATCCATTCAGCCCAGAGACGATTCACTGCCGCTTCGACCCCATCCGGAGGGCCTCCCGGGGACACCGAAGAGTCAGGGAGGAGACATCGAGCCGAAATATAGTCGATTCGGAAACACACCGAGTCGATTTTGTCGTCGATGCATGCCCCTGGCACTCCATACCGCACCGGATACCACCCCGGTCGGGCAAGCCCCTTTCAACGGGCAGTTTCCCCTTTCAACGGGCAGCCCCCCCTTCCGACCGTCATGGAACCGGACCTTCCGGACCTCACAGGAAGAGCGACACGTCCCGGATAAGCACGTCGGCTCCCGACCGAATTACCGTTCGGGCAGCGTACATGCCGGAGCCGGCAGCAACGGCCATAACGGATGCGGCCGGGGATAAAGTCCCCGGCCGCCCCCTACTCAGGTTATTTGTAGCTTACAATCAGAACTTTCGAAGAACCCCAGAACTGCTCCGGGTCAAGTATCACCAGCTTTTCGACCACCTTGTCGGCATTGGTCTGCAGTTCGTAGGAACCGGCCGGATGGTTCGTCACCAGCTCGACCTTCTTGTGTCCGATGGCGATTTCGCGCAGCTCGCGGGCGTCAACCTGGTTGAAGAGCTCAGCGGGAGCATCTCCGCGGGCCACCAGCGTACGGCCGATGAAGCCCTGCTTCTCGACCACGCCCGCATCGAGCAGATTCTTCTGCGAATCGACGATGTAGCGCACGGCACTCATGCGGTTCTCAAGTTCGGTCTTCTCGTTCGAGAGGCTGTCGACACGGGCCGTCTGCTCGGCCACCTGTTCGTGGAGCGACTCCACCTCGATGCCCATCTTCGAGAGGTCCTCCTTCAGGCGAGCTACCTCGCCGTCCTTGTCCACCAGCTGGGTATTGAGGTCGACAATCATCTTCTCGAGGCCGCTGATGCGCAGGTTGGCCTTGCGCAGCTGGGCGGCGGAGTGCTGCAGCGAAGCTATCTTCTTGCGGTTATCCTGCAGCAGGCGGTCGATGGCCGCGATGTCGTTGTTGATTTCCTCGACCGGACGCTTCCGGCTCTCGATGTCGCTTTCGCTCACCGTGAGGAGATTTTCACGGGTCTTGATGGCGGCAAGATTCTCCGATATGGCGTTGATGTCCTCGAACACGGCCTTGATGATGGAGTCCTTCGAGCTGACCACCGTCCGCAGAGAGTCGCGCTGACCCTCAATCTTATCGGCCGTACCGCGGCTGACGCACGATGCAAGGGCAAAGATGACGCCCAGCATCACAAAGACTAATCTTCTCATAACTTTTTCAATTTAAGCATCAAAAATGTTATTGCTTGCCGTCTCCAAATATAGGAAGAAAATCGGTGTGATATACACCCGCACCTCAAAAAAACGCTCTTTTCAGGCCATTTTTCATACTAAAGCCGAACTTTCCCGCCTCTCTACTGCCGAAACCGGCGCCGAACAACTCCTGACGGGGGCACCGTGCACCCCGCCGCGACATCTGAAGCACGAAAAACCGCACCCCCAGAAGGGAGTGCGGTTTTTCGTGGACGTCGGACAAGCACTACTTGTTGGCGTTCTTCTTATCGTAGCGTTTTGCGTAGCGGCTCATAAACTTATCGACGCGACCAGCGGTGTCAACCAACTTCATCTTACCGGTGTAGAACGGGTGCGACGTGTTGGAAATTTCCATCTTATACACGGGATAGGTTTCGCCGTTCACCTCGATGGTCTCTTTTGTCGAAACGGCGGACCGACACAAAAACACGTGGTCGTTGGACATGTCCTTGAAGGCCACTAAACGATAATTCTCCGGATGAATACCCTTTTTCATTGTCGTTGTTTTTGTATTAAACAATTAGCTTAAGCGCGACAAAGGTACAAATTAATTCGCAACATCCAACACCCGGCCCGAAAAAAACGACGATTTTTCCTCCGCCACAGCCCTTTCCAACGACAAAAACCCCTCCGTCCGGGGCTCCTGCGCCCGGGGAGGGCGCAGCCAGAAATCCGGGCGCCGCCCCGCGCGGAACCGGAACGCGCACCCCGTGCAGCCGGCATACAGCCCCTCCCTAAGGAGACTTTGCCGCCGCGGCATTGGAATTCGGGAAAATTTTTCCTATCTTTGTCCCCGCAAACCGAGGACCCATAGCTCAGTCGGTTAGAGCAGCGGACTCATAATCCGAAGGTCGTGGGATCATGCCCCTCTGGGTCCACCGCCGGCAGCCGGAATCACACGATTCCGGCTGTCGTTGTCTTCACCCCCGCCCGCATCCGGACCGTACGGCTCACCCAAAGGCTCCGCACCCACCGCAGACGCCGCCACGTCCCCACCAGAGACCCACCTCAACCGGCCCGGCCCTGTGGCGATGCAAGCGGCGGAAAAAAGTGAAGTGCGGGCTTTTTTTTGCCCCGACTTTACACTATCTTTGCATCACACTAAAAAACAAACCCCAACCATGGAATTCGAAGGAACGGTCTACAAAATAATGCCCGTGACCAAGGGCACCTCCGCACGCGGCGAGTGGCAGCGTCAGGATGTGGTCTTCGACGCCAACGAAGGCTCCTTTACGCGCAAAATCTGCGTAACCTTTTTCAACAAGCCCGATGAGGTGGCCAAGCTCCGCGAGGGTGCCGCCTACACGGTCTCGGTAAACATCGAGTCGCGCGAATACAACGGCCGCTGGTATACCGACGTGCGCGCCTGGCGGATTCAGCCCAAGGCTGCGCAGGCACCCGAGATGCCGCCCATGCCCGACATGCCGCCGATTGCCGAAGAGCCCTCCTACGCCTCGACCCCGGCATCCGAAGTGGATGACCTCCCCTTCTGAGCCGCAGCGCATCTGCAGCGCACCGCAACCGACACACGACGAAAAAGCCCCGACGAAGCCAGCTTCGCGGGGCTTTTTTCGTGGGCAGCGGTCGGCACCGGAGGCCGCCCGCTGCTCACCCTCCACACCGTTCAACATCTCCCCAATGCCTGCCTCAGGCCACCTTCCGCACCGTTCGACCAATTCCGAAGTCCCTCCGCAACTTCCTCCCAACCGTTCGGCCGCCCGCAAAAAAAGGGTCGCCCCCTCACGGGAGCGACCCTCGTCTTCTTGCGGAACCGACAGCGGGTTCCGGACCTTCATCCGTCCGTTATCTCTTCCCTACGGCTGCGGGCTTCACATCCATCTTGAGCGAGTCGTTCTTGAGCGAATCCACCGGAGCGGGAGCCACGTAGGGCTTCACGTCGATGAGCTCCACCTCGAATTCGAGTGCCTCGTTGCCCTCGATTTCACGACCCATGCCGCGGGGACCGTATGCCAGGTCGGAGGGAATCCACAGATGGATTTTGCCGCCCTTGCCCACGAGCTTCATACCCTCGGTCCAGCCGGGAATCACACGGTTGAGCGCGAACTCAACGGGCTCGTTCTTGTCATAGGAGTCCGGATTGCGCTTCTTGAGCATCTCCTGACGCTCGGCGGGAAGGTTCTCGAAAATCGACGAGTCGAAGACCTCACCGTTGCGCTTGCGGCCCGTGTACTGCACCTTCACCACGTCGCGCGAGTCCTTGGGCATGACCGTTTCGTCGCCCATCTTCTCCACCTTGTAGAGCAGGCCCGACTCGGTCTTCTGGACGCCCGACTTCTTCTCAATCTCGGAGAGCCACTGCTCCGAAGCGGCCTTGTTCTCGGCCGGACGCTTTACCATGAAGTAGTACTGCAGGTAGCGGCCCACCTCTTCCTCGGTCATCTTGGCGTTGTCGTCACGCACGTTCTGCATCGCCTCCGAAATCCAAACCAGCTGGATGGGGAGCTTGCTCTCCTTGATGTTGAAGCCGATGTCGTTACCGAAGGCGTACGAAATCTCGGTGCGCTCCTCCTCGCTCTCGAACATCGAGGGGTCGGCGTCGGGATACTCGACCTTCGTCGAATCGCCCCCGGCCAGACGGATGCTGTCGGCCTTGGCACGCTCCTTGGCAATGGCCTGCATGCGCTCGGGGCGTTTCTCCATGAAGTAGGTCTGCAGCTGCTTGATGGCATCGTCGTGGCTGAGCGACGACTTGCCCAGCGCGCTCTCCTGAAGCGCCTTGTCGAGGGCCTTGTAGTCGAACGGAACGTCGCGCAGCTGGTACTTCATGCCCAGGCCGATGTTGGCACCCAGAGCATACGACAGCGAGTCGAACTCCGACAGGCTGCCCATCGTTACGCCGCTTTTGTCTCCGCCGCACGCAACGAGCATCGCAGCGCCGGCAAGCGCTGCTGCAAAAATGGTCTTTTTCATGATTTGTACGTATTATCGTTTTTCAACTGTATCCTGTTTACATCCGCGCGCAAAGTTATAAAAATATCGGCACAACGGTTCACATTAACGGTTTAAATTCGAACGGCGCATCCGATTGGCGTAGCGGTCGACCTTCAGAAGCTCGATTTCGTAGTAGAGCGTCTGGTTGGGCTTCACGCCCAGCGAGTCGCACCCCGCGGCTCCGTAGGCGGCCGACGAGGGCATCCACGCCTTGATGCGGCCCCCCTCGCCCAGCAGCTTCAGGCTCTCGCTCAGGCCCTCGGTTAGGTCGCGCAGCTCGGTGCGCACCGTATCGCCCCGCTCGTAGGAGGAGTAGAGCTCCTCGCCGTCGGCCGTGCGCAGCAGGTAGCGGAACACCACCGAATCGCGCTCGTTGACGGGCGTACGCTCGGCATCGCCCACATCCTCGACCGTATAGGTCACACCCGAAGTGGTCCGGGCGTAGGCGCGGTTCGACTTGCGGATATCCTCGAGGAACTGCTCCTCGTAGGCGCGCGCCTTCTCGGGCAGCGCATAGTTGACATAGCTCAGGAAGAAGGTCTCCGCCTCGTCGGCCGTCAGCCGCGTCTTGCCGCGGAAGTGGTCGCGGATACCCTGGCATACGGCCTCGACGTTGAGCGTCGAGTCCATCCGCATCAGGTTCATCCCCACGTTCATGCCGATGACATAGGCCACCGAGTCGAGGTCGTTGTGCAGCTTCACGCTGCCGCCCTTGTTTTTCGAGCAGGCGGCCAGAGCAAGCGCCGCCAGTGCAATCACTAAAGTTTTCTTCATTTTTCCGTTATCGAAACGGGCGTACACCCTTTATATTATGTCGTAGTTGCGCATTCCTATGCCGTCCGCTGCTTTCCGTGCGCCGAGAAGAGCAGGATGAGCAGGCTGCCCAGAATGGCGGCAGCCGTCGACCCCATCAGGATGGCGATTTTGCCGCGGTCGACAAGCTCCAGGTTGGTAAAGGCGAGCGAATCGACGAAGAGCGACATCGTGAAGCCGATTCCGCCCAGGCAGGCCACGGCCAGCAGCATCCGCCACGAAGCCCCCTCGGGCATGGTGGCCAGCCCCGACTTCACGGCGCCCCAGCTGGCCAGGAAGATGCCGAGCGGCTTGCCCACCAGCAGGCCGAAGAAGACGCCCAGCCCCACGGCCCCCGCATCGGGCGAGGCGGCGAAGATGTCGAGGTACTCCACCGAGACAGGCACGCCAGCGTTGGCCAGCGCGAAGATGGGCATGATGAGGAAGGTCACGTAGGGGCTCAGCGCATGTTCGAGCCGGTGGCTCAGCCCCACCGAGTTGGCCGCCACGTGGCGCATCTGCCTCATGTAGTAGCGCTGCTCCGAGTTGGGGAATTCGTCGCCGGAGGCCTCGGACATGAAGAGCACGGTCCTCAGCGACCGCATCTTGCGCACGAAGTAGGCGCGGCCGTAGCGCGGCCGGTCGGGGATGAGCATCGCCATCGCCACACCCGAGATGGTCGAGTGCACGCCCGAGTAGTAGAAGAGGCTCCAGACGATGACGGCCGGCACGAGGTAGTACATCAGACGCGTCTCCCCCAGCCGCTTCATCCAGTAGACGAAGAGCATGATGGCGACGGCCAGAAGCAGGAAGCCCAGCCGCACCTTCTCACCGTAGAAGAAGGCGATGACCAGAATCGCCCCCAGGTCGTCGGCGATGGCGAGCGCCGTGAGGAAGACCTTCAGCGAGACGGGGACCCGGCGCCCCAGCATCGAGAGGATGCCGATGGCGAAGGCGATGTCGGTGGCCGTGGGGATACCCCAGCCGTTGGCTGCCACGCCCCCGTGGTTGAAGAGGAGGTAAATCAGCGCCGGAGCCGCCATGCCGCCGGCGGCGCCCAGCACCGGAAGAATCGCCTTGCGGAGCGTCGAGAGCTGCCCCGAGATGATTTCGCGCTTGATTTCGAGGCCGACCGAGAAGAAGAAGATGACCATCAGGCCGTCGTTAATCAGCTTCTCGACGGTCATGCCGCGCGGATAGACCCAGTCGATGACCCCGTCGGGGCTGTGGACCGCCAGCGAGAGGTCGGTCTGCAGCAGATGGTGGTAGTACTCCGCCGTGAGGGGGAGGTTGGCCAGCAGCATGGCAATTCCGACGCAGACGAGCAGCACCACGCCGCCCGCCCAGGGCGCCTCCATAAAACGACGGCCCCGCAGCCCTAGCTGATGGCGCCGGCGCACCCATCCGTATTTGAGAAAAATTCGCATATCCAAAAGTTGCATTTATCGTTTTCGGGTGATTTTGCGACCTGCCCGCCCAACGGCAGCGACCGCTCGCCCGGCTCTGCACCCTCCTTCGGCTCCGCGGCCGGGTGCAGCCCGGGACGTCCCCTTTGCCAACGGTCAACACCGGTTGCCTCCGCCACGGGAGCCCCCCGGCGCCGCAAAGCCTACCGCTCCACGGCGGGGTTCGACTTGAGGGTCTGCCCGCAGAGCTTCCAGAGCACGCGGGCCCCCGTAATAGCGTTGATGCGCACCTCGGTGCGGGGCACCACCTCCACCACGTCGAATCCCACGATGCGGCGGCCCGAGCAGACCAGCACGTCGAGCAGGTAGATGGCCTGGTTGAACGAGAGCCCTCCGTTGACGGGCGTTCCCGTATCGGGGCAGTTGTCGAACGACAGGCCGTCGATGTCGAAGCTTACGTAGACGAGCTGCGGCAGCGCCTCGACGATGCGGCGGCACTGCTCGCCCCAGCTCACCCCCTCGAAGCCGGCCGCCGCGAGGGCTCCGTCCTCGAAGCTCACCACGCGCTCCGACCGCTCGGCCAGCTGCGCCTCGCGCTCCGAGAAGTCGCGCACGGCCACCTGCACCAGACGCGTCACCTGGGGCACGTCGCGCAGGACGTTGTACATCACCGAAGCGTGGGAGTACTCGAACCCCTCGTAGGCCTCGCGCAGGTCGCGGTGGGCATCGATGTGAAGGATGCCGAAGGCTTCATGGCGTTCGCCCAGCGCCCGCAACAGACCGTAGGAGGTCGAGTGGTCGCCGCCGACCAGCCCCACGAGCTTGCCGGCCTCGAGCCAGCGGCGCGCCTGCCGGCGGATGTTGGCGTTCATGGCGGCACACCCCTCGTTCACCCGGCGCAACTTGCGTACCACCGACTCGTCGGAGGGGTCGCCCCCCTCCTCGAGGTGCTCGATGATGCGGGCCGCATCGGCGCGCAGCCGCTGCGACTGCTCCTGCAGCGCGTAGTCCACGTCGGCCGTGGCGATGCCGCGCCGCCACTGGCCCGGGGCCAGCGGGTCGTGGAAGTCGAGCTGCGTCGAGGCCTCGATGATGGCATCGGGGGCATAGGCCGCCCCTGCGCCGTAGGAGACCGTCACGTCCCACGGTGCCGAGATGAGCACCAGCTCCGCCTCCTCGGGCTCGAACGGGAAGCCGAAATAGGTCCCCGTATCCACACCGACCCCATCGGGGTCGAACGCTTTCAAATCCATATACGAAACGTGTTTTAAGGAACAAAAGTACACAAATTTTATTTTTTATCTAACTTTGCTCCGATTTTTACCGCAAAACAGACCACCATGCTGAAAATCATCGCCGACAGCGCCATCCCCTTCCTCGAAGGGGTCCTCGACTCCTGGGCCGAGGTGCGCCGGCTCCCCGGAGCCGTCATCACGGCCGCCGACGTCCGCGACGCCGACGCCCTCATTATCCGTACCCGCACGCTCTGCAACGCGGCGCTGCTCGACGGCTCGCGCGTCGGCTTCATCGCCACGGCAACCATCGGCTTCGACCACATCGACCTGGAGTACTGCCGCCGGCGCGGCATCGGCGTGGCGACGGCCGCCGGCTGCAACGCGCGGGGCGTACTGCAGTGGGCCGGAGCGGTGCTGCACTACCTCTCCCGCGAGCAGGGGTGGAGCCCCGCCGAACGAACGCTCGGCGTAGTCGGCGTGGGACACGTGGGGTCGCTCGTCAGCGAGTATGCCCGCCGGTGGGGCTTCCGCGTGGTCTGCTGCGACCCTCCGCGCGAGGAGCGCGAACGGCTCGGATTCCTTCCGCTCGAGCAGGTGGCCGAGCAGGCCGACCTGCTCACCTTCCACACGCCGCTCGACGCCTCGACGCGCGGCATGGGCTCGGCCGCCCTCTTTGCGCGCATGAAGCCCGGCGCCGTGGTGATGAACTCCTCGCGCGGCGAGGTGGTCGACGGACAGGCGCTGCTCGAGAGCGGCCACCCCTTCGTGCTGGATGTCTGGGAGCACGAGCCCGACATCGCACCCGCGCTGCTCGACCGGGCGCTGCTGGCCACCCCCCACATCGCCGGCTACACCGAGCAGGGCAAGGCCAATGCCACGGCGGCGGCCGTCGCGGCCGTAGCCCGCGCCTTCCGCCTTCCGCTCGAGGGGTGGTACCCCCCGTCGGTTACCCCCTCCCGTCCGCGCCCCATCTCGTGGGAGGAGCTCGGACGCACCATCCGCGACGCCTTCGACATCGAGGCCGAAAGCCGCTATCTGAAGGGCCACCGCGGGGAGTTCGAACAGCTGCGCGACCACTACCCCTACCGCCGCGAATACTTCTGAGGGGAAAAACATACGACATCCGGCTTTTTTTCCTATCTTTGGGGCCATATTGAAACGAGGCATGATATACCGCCGAATCATAAAACCCATTCTCTTCTCGCTCAGCATCGAACGAGCCCACGCCGTGGTTCTGCTGCTGCTGCGCATCATCGGCCGGATTCCGGGCGGACGCTGGCTGCTGCGCACGTGCTATGCCGTGGAGCATCCGGCGCTCGAGCGCGAGGTCTTCGGCCGCAAGTTCCGCAACCCGGTCGGTCTGGCCGCCGGCTTCGACCACAACGGCGAGGCGGTGCGCGAGCTGGCCGCGCTGGGCTTCGGCTTCGTCGAGGTGGGCACCGTCACCCCCAAGCCCCAGACGGGCAACCCCCGCCCGCGGGTCTTCCGCCTGCCCAAGGACAACGCCATCATCAACCGCGTCGGTCTCTGCAACAAGGGGCTGGAGCGCGTACAGGAGAATCTGCGCCGCCCCCACGACGAGGTCATCGTCGGCTGCAACATCGGCAAGAACACCGGCACGACGCCCGAAAACGCCCCGTCGGACTACCTGAAGCTCTTCCGCAACCTCTACCAGTATGCGGACTACTTCACCGTCAACATCAGCTGCGACAACGCCTGCAACGAGGGGACGAGCCACACGCGCGAGCAGATTCTGCGCATCCTCGACCCGCTCTTCGACTTCCGCCGCGGCCAGAACCAGTATCGTCCCATCATGCTGAAGATTTCGCCCGACATGCCGGACGAGGTCCTCGACGAAATCACCGACATCCTCCTCTCGACGCCGCTCGACGGCATCGTGGCCACCAACGGCACCCACCGCCGCGGCAAGCTGCACACCAGCCCGGCCTCCATCGCCAAAATCGGCAACGGACGCCTGAGCGGCGCCCCGCTAACGGCCCGCGCCGTCGAAATCGTACGACGCATCCACCAGCGTTCGGGCGGCACCTACCCCATCATCGGCGTGGGCGGACTGATGACCCCCGAGGAGGTGAAGGCGATGCTCGATGCCGGAGCCGACCTGGTGCAAATCTACACGGGCTACATCTACAACGGTCCGGGCTTCGTCAAACAGATTTGCCGAATGCTTGTCGCCGACGCCGAAGCGAAGGCGGCGCAATCATAACTTCCAGCCATGCAAGCCACCATCCTGACCATCGGCGATGAGATTCTCATCGGCCAGATTGTGGACACCAATTCGGTATCCATTGCCAAATACCTCAACGCGGCAGGTGTCGTCGTGCACGAGAAGTGCTCGATAGGCGACGACCGCCGGCAAATCATCGAGACGCTCGAGCGCTGCCTCGCCCAGTCCGACATCGTGATTCTCACGGGCGGCCTCGGCCCCACGAAGGACGACATCACGAAGAAGACCCTCGCCGAGATGTTCCACAGCCGGCTGGTTGTCGACCCGACGGTCGAGGAGCACGTCCGGCGGATGCTCGAGGCGCGCGGCATCGACTTCAACGAGCTCAACCGCGGCCAGGCGCTCGTCCCCGAGTGCTGCACGGTGCTCTTCAACGCCCACGGCACGGCCCCGGGCATGTGGTTCGAGCGGGGCGGCAAGGTGGTCGTCTCGCTGCCGGGCGTTCCCTTCGAGATGGAGCACCTGATGCAGGACGAGGTGATGCCGCGTCTGAAGGCGCACTTCTCGCTCCGCCAGATTGTCCACCGTACGCTCATCACGGCGGGGCTGGCCGAGTCGATGCTCGCCAAGCGCATCGAGAAGTGGGAGGAGGCGCTGCCCCCCTACCTCAAGCTGGCCTACCTGCCCAATCCGGGCGCCGTACGGCTGCGCCTGTCGGCCTACGAGGTCGAGGGCAAGACCGTGGCCCGGGAGATTGAGCGGCAGTTCGACGAGCTGCGCAAGATTATCCCCGAATACATCGTGGGCTACGAGACGGCGACGATGCAGGAGCTGGTACACCACACGCTCACGCGCCGCTCTCTGACGCTGGCCACGGCCGAGAGCTGCACGGGCGGCGCCATCGCCTCGCGCTTCACGGCCATGCCGGGCGCCTCGGCCTATTTCCTCTGCGGCGTGGTCTCCTACAGCAACCGGGCCAAGAGCGAGGTGCTGGGTGTTCCCGCCGAGGAGATTGAGCGCTACGGCGCCGTGAGCGAGCAGGTTGCCCGCCACATGGCCGAAGGGGTGCGCCGCCTGGCCCACGCCGACTACGCCGTAGCCACCACGGGCATCGCCGGCCCGACGGGCGGCTCGGCCCAGAAGCCGGTCGGCACGGTCTGGATGGCCGTGGCCACCCCCCGTGGCACCTACGCCGTGGTGAAGCAGTGCGGTACGGACCGGGGCCAGATTATCGACCGCGCCTCGGCCTTCGCCATCGGCATGCTCCACGAGCTGCTCGACAAGGAGGAGCAGACGGCTCAAACGGAGGCGCAGGCAGAAAAACAGGCCTGACAGGCGCAAAACACAACACGCTGACAAACAGCATATTGCGAAAACAAAAGGAATTATTCCGCACATTTGTGCGCAGATTCCTCGAATTTTGACTATATTTGCACTCCCTTTCGGGGATTTTAACCAAAAAAACACAAAGATGAAAGTTTGCGAAATCACTGGCAAAGTGGCGATTGTGGGCAACAACGTTTCCCACTCGCACCACAAGACCAAGCGCAAGTTCAGTCCCAATCTGAAAACCAAGCGCTTCTGGTCCGAGGAAGAGGGCCGCTGGATTACCCTGCGTGTATCGGCAGCCGGCATGAAAACGATTAACAAGAAGGGTCTTGCAGTGGCAATGCGCGAGGCAGCCGCAGCCAAAACCATCTACTAAAAAAACCGAGTAACACATGGCAAAGAAAGGCAACAGAGTTCAGGTCATCCTCGAGTGCACCGAACAGAAAGAGAGCGGCGTTGCGGGAATGTCCCGTTACATCACCACCAAGAACAAGAAGAACACGCCCGAGCGTCTGGAGCGCAAGAAGTACAACCCCTTCCTGAAGCGTGTCACCGTTCACCGTGAAATCAAATAGTTATTGAAGCGTTATGGCAAAGAAAGTAGTCGCAACACTGAAGACCGGCACGGGCAGACAGTTTACCAAGTGCATCAAGATGGTCAAGTCCGAGAAGACGGGTGCCTACATGTTCAAGGAGGGCATCATCGCCAACGACCAGGTCAAGGCGTTCTTCGAGGAGAAGAAATAAGTATTTCCGGAGAAATCCGAAATACAAAGGGCATCCCGACGGGGTGCCCTTTGTGTTTTTCAGGGGGTCGGGTGGCATCTTCTCGCAAAAAATCGCTATATTTGGGAAAAGAGCGGGGTCCGCTCACACGACACTGCCATGAAACAGACCCTCACATTCACCCCCTCGGTCATCCCCTCGACGGCCAGCCGCCTCGACCCCGACGCCTTTGACCGCAGTCTGGAGGCCTTCAACGAGAAACGCTACCGCGACTCGTTCCTCGCGCTGCTCGACTTCATCGGCAAGGGGCTGCGCACGCGCTACGGCAACGCCGATGCCACCGCATTCGAGATTCCCCACGGCTCCATCGTGGTCCGCATCCGCACCGACGGCGGGCGGCTGCGCATCGAGGCCCCCTTCCTCGAACTGCCCGGGAAGGGGCGCATCCCGCTGCTGCGCCAGGCCGCCGTGCTCAACATCTGCGGCATGGACCTGCCGCGGATTGTACTGCGCGGCGAGCGCCTCTACTTCGAATACGAGTGCCCGATGACGCTCGTCCACCCCGCCAAAATCTACTACGTGCTGCGCGACATCTGCCACACGGGCGACCGCTACGACGACGAGTTCGTCACCAAGTTCCACGCCCGCCGCATCTGCGAGCCCCGCATCGAGCGCTACGACGCGGAGATGGTCGCCCGCCTCTGCGGCGCGATTCGCGCCGCCTGCGACGAGGGGCTGCGCGAAGCCGCTGCCTTCCAGAACGAGCGCAACTACGGCTACGCCTGGAACATCATCGCCACGACGCTGCTGCGCATCTGCTACCTCGCCCGGCCGCAGGGGCAGCTGCTCAACCGGCTCGACCGCGCCATTCACGAGCTCGACCGCGAGGACATACCCCTTCCGGAGGTGGTCTCGCGCGGCTGCTCGTTCGCCCGCACGCTCGGCGCCATGAGCGACGAGGAGCTCGCCGAGGGGCTCTACCGCATCGAGACCTTCATTCCCGAGAAGAGCCGCGCCACACTCAAAAGCATCCAGGACGCCTTCTCGGAGAGCGCCGCACGGTGCGCCGAGGCGCTCGAACGCAAGGATTACGCCGTCTGCTGCCTCTCGACCGTCTACAAGTTCTATGAGATGTACTACAACAGCGACGTGCCGGAGCAGGTCGACGCCGTCATCTCGCAGGCTCTTGCCCAAAGCGCCTCGCGGCCGCTCGAGGAGGCCGCGCCGCTGCTCAACGACGCCATGGAGTGCATCATGGAGGGCGACTTCGGCGAAGAGGAGGATGGCGGCGACGAAGCCCCGTCGGCGAAGGCCTCGGCCGGCGAAGCAGCCCCGTCGGGCGAGGCGTCCGCATCGGAGGCACCCGACACGGAGGCCGGCGCCGCGGAACCCACGCCGCTGCAGCGCGAAGCCATGACCGGCGTCCTGCTCCAGAGCGGTTTTCTGGAGCGCTACATGAAACAACGCATCCACGGAACGGAAGCCCCGGACGCCGCCGGCGCCGCGGAGCGCCCCGACCCTAAACAGACCGAACGATGACTGACCGCAATTCGCTCTATGCCGCCGTGCTGAAGGTCAACCATGCCGGCGGTTCGGGAAGCTGCTTCTACCTGAAGCGCCACAACCTCTTCGTGACCAACTACCACGTCATCGAGGGGTTCCACACGGTCGCCCTGCAGGACAACGACCGCCGCGCGTGGCGGGCCCACGTCGTGCTGGCCAACCCGGCCCGCGACATTGCGCTGCTGGCCGCCGAGGGGGACTTCTCGACGCTGCCCGAGCTGACCCTCGCCACAGAGGAGCCCCTCATCGGCGACAAAATCCGCGTGGCGGGCTACCCCTTCGGCATGCCCTTCACCCTCACCGAGGGGAGCATCTCCTCGCCCGACCAGCTGATGGATGGGAGCCACTACATCCAGACCGACGCGGCGGTCAACCCCGGCAACAGCGGCGGCCCGATGCTCAACCTCCGCAACGAGGTCATCGCCATCACGGTGAGCAAGCTCACCGATGCCGACAACATGGGCTTCGGCATCCCGGTCGATGCCCTCCGCCCGATGCTCGAGCGCACGGGCGAACTCGACGCGACGACCTACCGAGTGCAGTGCCCCGGCTGCGACGAGTTCATCGCCGGCGAGGAGGAGTACTGCCCCAGCTGCGGCGTGCGGCTGCCCGAGGGGGTCTTCCGCGAGCGGGGGCTCACCGACCTGGCGCAGTTCTGCGAAAAGGCGATTGCCGCAATGGGGGTCGACCCCGTGCTGGCCCGCATCGGACAGGAGTCGTGGCGCTTCCACAAGGGGAGCTCCGAAATCCGACTCTTCGTCTACGAGGACTCCTACCTCTTCTGCACCTCGCCCATCAACATCCTGCCCAAACGCGACCTTGAACCGGTGCTCACCTACCTGCTCTCGGCCGACGTGGCCCCCTACAAGCTGGGGCTCGAGGAGAACCAGATTTACATCGCCTACCGGGTCCACCTGACCGACATCTTCTCGGACGAGGCGCCGCGCATCGGCCGCGAACTGACGGGGCTGGCCCTCAAGGCCGACGAGCTGGACGACTACCTCCACGAGAACTACGGCTGCGACTTCTCGGAATACGCCCGGCGCGAGGAGCAGAACTGAATCGAAGCAGGTCGAGGACCGATACGCTGAAAAACAGGAGGTCGGCACACCTTCGGGGTGTGCCGACCTCCGTCGCATCATGCAGACCAGGCCGCCGCAGCCGCATCAGAAGCGGTGGACCGCCCGCACGAGGTACTTCGTACCCTTCTGAATTTCGTTCAAATAGGGCGGTTCGAGCCCCAGATGGCTCATCCATACCCGGCGGGCATCAATCTCGGTCGACGAGAGGTAGTAGATGGAGCGGTCGAGCTTCCGCCCGCCGTGCTCCCGCAGCGTGGTGTTGAAGCGCTCGCGGGCGTCGCGGTCGAGCCGCATGCGCGAGCCGCCGTTGTAGTTGTGCCCCAAGGTGAGCAGCTCGTCGATGGCGGGCAGATACCACCCCTCGCCCTTGCGGTGGCACCACTCGAAGGCCGGGAAGTCGGACCACGCAAGCCCGTCGCGCTCGATGACCCGGGCCACAGCCTCCATGTTCTTGCGCCCGTCATCGCGCGAATCGGCCCCCACCGTCTGCAGCCGCTCCTTGTGCAGCAGGCACCACGGCAGGAAGAGCTCGTCGAGCGAGAGCACCAAACCGTGCAGCCCGTCCTCCGTCACGGCGCATACGACGCCCACGACACCGTCCACTTCATAGTAGTCACCCGGCCGGTAGCTGCGCACCGTGCGCACGCCGGAGGTCTGCTCCGGCTGTGGTTGCGGCTGAGGCTCCGGTTGAGGTTGGGGCTCCGGTTGCAACTGCGGCTCCGGCTGCGGGCCATCCGCCGGCGCAGCCGGAACGGGAGCCGGAGTCGGGGTAGCAGGAGCGACCGGTGTAGAAATCGAAGCCGGGACCGGAGCAGGCACCGTGACCGGGGCGGACGTCGGAGCGGAGTCCGGTGTCGGGGCAGAGTCCGGTGTCGGGGCAGAGTCCGGTGTCGGGGCAGCCGGAGCAACCGGAGCCGGAGTTGGGGTCGGGGCAAATTCATCCCGCTCGCCGTTGGGATATTCGATGTAGCTGACCTCGCCGACGGGCAGCACGTAGGTCGGACCGTCGGGGTTCGTGAAGCGCTTGTAGCGCACCGTTTCGGGTGAAATCTCCGTGACGAGGACCTTCAGCCGCTGTCCGTCGCGACGGACCAGCAGGTCCTGCGCCCCGGCCAGCGAGAGCCCTCCGAAGAGCAGCGCCACCAGGCAGATGAGTGCACGTTTCATCGTTTGCGAATGGTTGTTTCCGACAAAGATAGCGTTTTTTCGCAAACCTCGCCGCCCGGGCCGCCTTCCCGACCGAAAAAGCGGGCCCTCTCGACCGGCATTTGTTTGGTTTTGCGCGCGCAGGGTATTATCTTTGCACAAAACATCTACAGAATGGGATTTTTCGACATTTTCAAGAAGAAACAGTCCGCCGAAGCCGCTCCCGAGCAGGCCGAACAGCAGCGCGAGGAGCTCACCGCCGGACTCGAGAAGACCAAGACGGGCCTCTTTTCGAAGCTGGCGCGCGCCGTGGCCGGACGCTCGACCATCGACTCGGAGGTGCTCGACAACCTGGAGGAGGTGCTCATCACCTCCGACGTGGGGGTGGAGACGACCGTCAAAATCATCGACCGCATCGAGAAGCGCGTGGCGCGCGACAAATACATGAACGCCTCGGAGCTGCAGAAGATTCTGCGCGAGGAGATTGCCGACCTGCTCGAACAGTCGGTGGGCTCGGCCGAGAACTTCGGCCTCGACGTGCGCGAGGGCGAGCCCTACGTGGTGATGGTCGTCGGCGTCAACGGCGCGGGCAAGACCACCACCATCGGCAAGCTGGCCGCCCAGCTCACCCGCATGGGACGCAAGGTCTACATCGGCGCGGCGGACACCTTCCGCGCCGCGGCCATCGACCAGCTGGCCGTCTGGGCCGAGCGCGCCGGGGCGACGATGATTCGCCAGGAGATGGGCTCCGACCCCGCCTCGGTGGCCTTCGATACGCTCAAGTCGGCCAAGGCCAACGGCGCCGACGTGGTGCTCATCGACACGGCGGGCCGTCTGCACAACAAAATCGGCCTGATGAACGAGCTGACGAAAATCCGCAACGTCATGTCGAAGGTCATCCCCGACGCGCCGCACGAGGTGATGCTCGTGCTCGACGGCTCGACGGGACAAAACGCCTTTGAGCAGGCCAAGCAGTTCACCCAGGCGACGAAGGTCACCTCGCTGGCCATCACCAAGCTCGACGGCACGGCCAAGGGGGGCGTGGTTATCGGCATCAGCGACCAGTTCCGCATCCCGGTGCGCTACATCGGCATCGGCGAGGGCATCGACCAGCTGCGCATCTTCGACCGCCGCGAGTTCGTCGACGCGCTGTTCGGCGACGGGAAGCAGGGCGCACCCGCAAAATAGCGCCCGGCCGGCACGCCGGCATGCAAACCCCAATACGAGAGAAACAACGATGCGCAAAATCAACGTCATCACGCTCGGCTGTTCGAAAAATACGGTGGACAGCGAACATCTGATGGCCCGCCTCGAGGCGGCGGGCTACGAAGTGGTCTTCGACAGCGACCGGACCGACGCCAAGGTCGTGGTCATCAACACCTGCGGATTCATCGGCGACGCCAAGCAGGAGTCCGTCGACATGATACTCCGTGCGGCGGCGGCCAAGAAGGCGGGCAAAATCGAGCGGCTCTTCGTCATCGGCTGCCTCTCGGAGCGCTACGCCGACGAGCTGCGGGCCGAGCTGCCCGAGGTCGACGACTTCTTCGGCGCCCGCGACTGGACGGGCATCGCCCGCGCGCTGGGCGCCCCCGAGGGGGAGGAGCTGGCCACCGAGCGTCACCTGACCACGCCGCGCCACTACGCCTACCTCAAGATTTCGGAGGGGTGCAACTGGCGCTGCGGCTACTGCGCCATTCCGCTCATCCGCGGCCCGCACGTCTCGGTGCCGATGGAGCAGCTGCTGGAGGAGGCGCGCAAGCTCGCCGCCGGAGGCGTGAAGGAGCTGATGGTCATCGCCCAGGACACGACCTACTACGGCATCGACCTCTACGGCCGCCGCCGGCTGGCCGAGTTGCTCCGCGAACTCTGCCGCATCGAGGGGCTCGAGTGGATACGGCTCCACTACGCCTACCCCACGGGCTTCCCCGAGGAGGTCATCGAGGTGATGGCCAGCGAGCCGAAAATCTGCAAATACCTCGACATCCCCTTCCAGCACATCTCCGACCGCCAGCTCACGGCCATGAAGCGCCACCACACCAAGGCCGAGGCCTACGAGCTCATCCGCAGGCTGCGCACGCGCATTCCCGACATCGCGCTGCGCACGACGCTGCTGGTGGGCTACCCCGGCGAGACGGAGGAGGATTTCGAGGAGCTGCTGCAGTTCGTGCGCGACATCCGCTTCGAGCGGCTCGGCGTCTTCGCCTACTCCGAGGAGGAGGGGACCTACTCGGCGCTCGAGCTCAGGGACGACGTCCCCGACGAGGTCAAGCAGCAGCGCGTCGAGCGCATCATGACGCTCCAGCGCGAAATATCGCTCGAGAACAACCTCCGCCGCGTGGGCCGCACCGGCCGCGTCATCATTGACTCGCGCCAGGGCGACTACTACGTCGGACGCTCGCAGTACGACTCGCCCGAGGTGGACCAGGAGATTCTGATTCCGGCCGCCGGGGGCCGCATGCTGCGGGGGCACTTCTACCCCGTACGCATCGTCTCGGCAGCCGAATACGACCTCTACGGCGAGCGCGCGGAGGCATAAAAAATTTGCTTTTTCCCGTTCTTTTGCATACCTTTGAATTGCGAAAGTCATCCATTCCGACGACCATGGCCGACAAGAGCGTGATAGTAAACATAGAAGCCCGTGTCAGACAGCTCATGGGCGAGCACCGCGACGCCGTGCGGCTCAACCGGGAGCTGACCGCGGAGCGGGACGCGCTGAAGGCCGAGAACCGTGCGCTGAAGGAGCGCATCCGCGCGCTCGATGCCGAGTTGGCGCGGGCGCAGCTTGCGGAGGGTCTGGCCGGAGGGGATGGCGGCAGAGAGAAGGCGCGGGCACGCGTAAACCGTCTTATGCGGGAGGTAGACAAGTGCATCGCCCTGCTCCGACAACCCGAAACGGGCGCCGAAGAGCGGCAGGCAACGAAATAACCGATGGCACAGCAGGCAATAAAGCTCAAACTGGCAGGCAAAAGCTACTCGTTCAAAATCGAGAGCGAGAAGGAGGAGTTGTACCGGCTTGCCGAGAAGGAGGTCAACCAGTACGTAGCCTCCATCAAGCAGAACAACTTCCAGGGCTGGACCGACCAGGACTACCTGGGGATGGCGGCGCTCAAGTTCGCCATTGCGCTGCTCGACCTGAAGCAGAGCCGCGAAGTGGGCGATGAAGACCTCAAGCGGCTGACGGCGCTCGACAACGAGCTCGACCGCTACCTCAACGCTCTGGAGCCCGAACGCTGACCCCGGGGCCGCAACGAAAGAGCCTCCGGACCACAGAAAGGGACCGAGGGAGTGAATCGAAGAAAAGGGCCGAGGAAGCGGGCCAAGGAAGAGGATCAAGGAAGGGAGCCGAAAAGGGGCCGGAAGGAAGAGCTGAAGATAACGGACGGAGGGGCAAGAGCCACCGGACGACAAGACACAAGACGACAAGCGAACACAAGATAGAAAACCGTTCTTTTACATATTCGGAGGAAAATCTACCCGCATAGATTCCTTAAGCTTTGCGAAACTGAACACTTTTTACATTGGGGCAACTCGTCGGTGCTTCAAAATCAGGCCTTAACCCTTCGGGGTGCATGCATCGGCATGCCGTTGGAAGATTGCGATTCCCGGAGCCCCCACACTTGACTTATCGGCAGATTCGTCAAACGAGACAAGGAACTCTATGCGGTTTTTTTATGACCACAATTAACCTAATTATAAACACAGAGAGATGACAACCATCATTTTGACTGCCTGCATCTCCGCCCTCGTTGCCGTTGGCATCTACATAGCCATCACCAACTTCGTAACGAAAAACACCATAAAGAAACGTTGCGAGGCCGCCGTGAAGGAGGCCGAAGCCGAGGGAGAGATGCTCAAGAAGGAGCGTATTCTCCAGGCCAAGGAGAAGTTCATACAGCTCAAGAGCGAGCACGACCGCCAGGTAAACGAGCGCAACCAGAAGCTCGCCCAGAGCGAGCAGCGGGCCAAGCAGCTCGAGGCCAACCTGCAGAACCAGCAGCGCGAAGCGGAGAACAAGTGCCGCGAGAACGACCGCCTCAAGGAGCAGCTGCAGAACCAACTCCAGCTCCTCGACCACAAGCGTGAGGAGCTCGAACAAATCAAGCGCGAACAGAACGTGCGCCTCGAACAGATTTCGGGCATGAGCTCCGAGGATGCCAAGAACATCCTCATCGAGAACATGAAGGCCGAGGCCAAGAGCGAGGCGGCCGCCTACATCAACGAAACGGTCGAAGAGGCGAAGCTCACCGCCACGAAGGAAGCCAAGCGCATCATCATCGCCTCGATTCAGCGCGTGGCGACCGAAACGGCCATCGAGAACGCCGTCACGGTCTTCAACATCGAGAGCGACGAGGTCAAGGGCCGCATCATCGGCCGCGAGGGGCGCAACATCCGCGCACTCGAGGCCGCCACGGGCATCGAGATTATCGTCGACGACACCCCCGAAGCCATCATCCTGAGCGGCTTCGACCCCGTGCGCCGCGAGATTGCCCGTCTGGCGCTCCACCAGCTGGTCACCGACGGCCGCATCCACCCCGCCCGTATCGAGGAGGTGGTGGCCAAGGTCCAGAAGCAAATCGAGGAGGAGATTGTCGAGGTGGGCAAGCGCACGACCATCGACCTGGGCATCCACGGCCTGCATCCCGAGCTGATTCGCATGATTGGCAAGATGAAATACCGTTCGTCCTACGGCCAGAACCTGCTCCAGCACGCCCGTGAAACGGCCAACCTGGCAGGCATCATGGCTGCCGAGCTGGGCCTCAATCCCAAGCTGGCCCGCCGCGCCGGTCTGCTGCACGACATCGGCAAGGTGCCCGACGACGAGCCCGAACTGCCCCACGCAATCATCGGCATGAAGCTGGCCGAGAAGTACAAGGAGAAGCCCGAGGTATGCAACGCCATCGGCGCCCACCACGACGAGATTGAGATGACCTCGCTCATCGCCCCCATCATCCAGGTCTGCGACGCCATCTCGGGAGCCCGTCCGGGAGCCCGCCGCGAGGTGGTCGAGAGCTACATCAAGCGTCTGAAGGAGATGGAGGACATCGCACTGTCGTACCCCGGCGTGATGAAGACCTACGCCATCCAGGCGGGTCGCGAGCTGCGCGTCATCGTCGGCGCCGACAAGCTCTCGGACCAGGAGTCGGAGAGCCTCTCGCACGACATCGCCAAGAAGATTCAGGACGAGATGACCTACCCGGGCCAGGTCAAGATTACGGTCATCCGCGAAACGCGCGCCGTCTCCTACGCCAAGTAGCGACCCGGCAGCCGCCCAAGGGAGTTTCGATGCGGAATTGCCCGGCAGGCCGGAAGGGCGTCCGGGCCGTTCCATACCGGGCCGTACGAACGGCGGCTTGAAGGATGCGCCGAAACCGGCTGCATGAAATCCTCCCGGGAAGAGCCAACGAAAAGAGCCTCCGACACGCGCGCGTGTCGGAGGCTCTTTTTATCTATTGGAATACGAAGACGCGACCGTCCCAAACGCCAAAAAGGCGGAGCAGAAGCCGCGCGCCGGAATCAGCCGAGCATTCCCGCCACCTGGCGCCAGAGGGTCACGGCGAAGAAGAGCCCCAGCGCTGCGCACATCACCAGCAGCAGGCCGTTCATGACCCGCACGTCGGGCTTCGAATCGCCATGCACATGGGTGTCGATGTATTCGCGCAGGAAGCGGTAGAGGGCCGGCAGCAGCGCACAGGCGAGCAGCAAATCCTCGGGAATGCCGAAGAAATAGATTTTCGAGAAGCCGATAAGCGCCCAGTGGCAGAGGAAGAGGATGACGAAGAGGTTCACCCGCTTCGAAAAGGCGAGCAGCAGCCCAATGGTGAAGACCGCCACCGAGCAGGGCATCACCGGCGAGGTCAGCGCCGGGAACTCCAGACCGCGCAGCAGCGAGAGGAGCGGATAGCAGAAGGGAACGGCGAAGAAGAACCACACCAGCCGGTCGTGGCGGCGCGTACGCTCGAAGGTGGTGTAGCCCACCGCCAGGTCGTAGAGCCAGATGAGGGCCATCACCCCCCAGAAGAAGGCCATCACGCCGCTGTAGGCCCGCTCGCGGCAGGCCACCAGATAGTAGGCCACTGCAATCCACCCGTTGACGAAGACCAGATAGAGCTTCATGGCCAGCTTCGTCGCCCGCGACGGCCGCCGGTAGAGCAGCACCGTGAGGAGGATGCCCGCCGCCAGAATGGCCAGCTGCACGGGCCACGTCGTGGCGTTGTAACGCGCGATGGTCTGCCAGAAGAGTTCGTTCATGATTTGCTGTCGTACTCTTTGCGGCGCGTGAGCGAGTGCGCCCGTTTGTTGAAGAGAAAGATGGGGGCCGCAGCACCCGCCGCAAGCATGAAGATGACGCTGCAGGTGACGAAGCCGTTGCGGACAATCTCAAGCAGATAGGTGCTGCTGGCGGCCGGATTGTCGATGTTCTGCATGAACATAATCATCGAGAAGACCGTCTTGTAGGCATACATGCCGGGAATCATCGGCAGCAGCGCCGGGATGAAGAGCACGGTCATCGGGCAGAGGATGCGGCCGCCGAGCAACAGGCTTCCCACGCCGATGACCACCGAGGCGCAGAGCGAGGCGCTGGCGATGTCGAGTCCCGCCTGCATCAGGGCGAAGCGGAACGCATGGCCGACGGCGGCCAGCAGCGCGATGACCGGGAAGGCGCGCATCGGCGGGTCGGAGATGGCTCCGAAGCCTATGGCGGCAATCGCCGCGAAGAATCCGTCGGAGAGGAGGTCGAGCAGCGTCATAGCAATCCGTTTTTGACAATCATAAGCGTGCACGACAGCCCGACGGCGATGCAGACGATGAGCATCAGCGCCGAGGTGAGGCGGGCGATGCCGTTGAGCACATGCCCCTCGACGATGTCGATGACGCCGTTGATGAGCGGCACGCCGGGGATGAGGTAGAGCACGCTCGTACCGATGGCTATCTCGGAGGTGGTCTCGAAAATCAGCGCCCCCGAAGCGTACATCGAGGCGGTGAACGACGAGGCGATGAAGGTGACGTAGTGGTTGAATCCGCGCGCCTGCATCCGCTGCTTGAGGAAGAAGCCCAGCAGCGTCGCCGTGAAGACGAAGCCCATGGCGCACCAGTCGCCGCCGAAGAGGCGGCAGAAGGAGGCGTTGGCAAAGCCGACGAGCAGCAGCGTGAAGACGGGGTCGAGCCGCGGCCGGGTGATGATGCGCTCGTAGCGGGCGCGGATTTCGGGGAGCGACAGCCGACAGTCGTAGGCCTCCCAGCTCAGGGCGCTCAGCTCGGCGTTGAGCTCGAAGCTGATGGGACGGGGCGGAATGTCGGCCACCTCGCTGTAGACCTCGCGGCTCTCGTCGTCGTAGACCGAGAAGGTCATCTCCTTCTGGAAGGCCGAGACCATCACCCGCACGCCGAGTGCCGCCCCGAGCCGTTTCGAGTTGCGCACCACGCGCGAGGTGTGGACCCCCGAGCCCATGAGCCGCGTGGCATACTCGGCGATGAACTGCGCAATCTCCCTCAACTCCGCACTTGTCTTCATACCGCAATAGTTTCCAGGGGACAAAGATAGTAAAAGGGCCGTGCAAAACGCCATGACGCAGGCAATTTTTGCCCCTAAGGCGCACTCCCGGCGAGGCAAAGCTCCGCAGCGAGCGGATTTTTGGCTATCTTCGCACCATGAAACCCACCCCGAGCCTTGCAACCTACATCGAAGCGGAGATTATCCCCCGCTACGACTCGTTCGACCGTGCACACGACCGGCGGCATGTCCGCTCGGTCATTGACCGCAGCCTGACGCTGGCCCGCGAACTGGGCGCCGACCCCGACATGGCCTACACCGTGGCCGCCTACCACGACACGGGACTTGTGGCCGGACGTGAGCGCCACCATACGGTCTCGGGCGAGATTCTGGCGGCCGACACCGCGCTGCGCCGCTGGTTCGACGAGGAGCAAATCGCCGCGATGCGCTGCGCCGTCGAGGACCACCGCGCCTCGGCCAAGGAGCCGCCCCGCAACCTCTACGGCCGCATCGTCGCCGAGGCCGACCGCCTCATCGAGCCGATGGTCATCCTCCGCCGCACGCTCCAGTACGGGTTTGCCCACTGCCCCGAGCTCGACCGCGCGGAGCAGTATGCCCGCTGCCGGGCCCACCTGCACGAGAAGTACGGCGAAGGAGGCTACCTCCGCCTCTGGCTCTCCGATACGGAGAACGCCCGCGCGCTCGAACGGCTGCGCCGCCTGCTCGACGACGAGGCACAGCTCCGCACGCTCTTCGAGCAGCTCTACGACGAGGAGTCGGGACGCTGAGCCGCCCCCTCCGGAACATTCCGCCCCAAACCAGTCCATCCCAAGGCGTCAGAAGCAGAGCAGCCAGCGGCAGGCAGCAGGGCGTAGACCCGAGACTGCCGGACCCAAGGCGTCCGGACCCGAGGCGCCCCTCCCCGCAGCGCCCTACCCTGCCCCACCGTAAATCCTGCCCCGCCGCAGATGCCGTATAAAATAAAGAAGCGGTCCCGGTTCCCGGGACCGCTTCTTTGTCTCAGCGTGGGCAGCACCCGCTGCGGGCGCCGCACAACGGACCGCTATACGAAGGGGAGCTTCACCACCTCGGCGCGCAGCAGACGGCCGCGCACCTCGACGGCGATTTCCGACCCCGGCTTCGCAAACTCGGGCTTCACGTAGCCCATGCCGAAGCCCACCTTCATGCAGGGGGACATCGTACCCGAGGTGACGTGGCCAATCTCCGCACCGTCGGGCGAGGTGAGCTTGTAGCCATGGCGCGGAATGCCGCGGTCGATGAGCTTGAAGCCCACCAGACGGCGCGTCACACCCTCGGCCTTCTGACGCTCCATGAGCGGACGGTCGATGAAATCCTTGCCGTCGACAAACTTGGTAATCCACCCCAGACCCGCCTCGATGGGCGACGTCGTGTCGTCGATGTCGTTGCCGTAGAGGCAGAAGCCCTTCTCCAGACGCAGCGTGTCGCGCGCACCCAGACCGATGTTCTTCAGACCGTACTCGGCACCGGCCTCCCAGAGCGCCTTCCACAGTCGGTCGGCATCCTCGTTGGCCACGTAGATTTCGCAGCCGCCCGAGCCCGTGTAGCCCGTGATGGAGAGGATGGCATCGCAGCCCGCCACCTTCATCTTGCGGAAGGTGTAGTACTCCATCTGCTCGACCGGCTCGTCGCACATCTTCTGGACGACCTTCATGGCCAGCGGTCCCTGCACGGCCAGCTGGCAGATTTCATCCGAGGCATTGTAGAGCTGCTTGCCCGGACCCGCCTCGAGCCCCATCTTGGCCCCCTCGGCGCAGATGTGGGCCCAGTCCTTCTCCGTATTGGCGGCGTTGACCACCAGCAGGTAGGTCTCGGCGTCGATGCGGTAGACCAGAATGTCGTCGACGATGCCGCCGCGGCCGTTGGGCATGCACGAATACTGCACCTTGCCGTCGTAGAGCTTCGACACGTCGTTGGTCGTGATGTGCTGCAGCAGCGCCTCGGCCTTGGGCCCCTTGACCCAGATTTCGCCCATGTGGCTCACGTCGAAGACTCCCACGCCGTTACGCACGGTCATATGTTCGTCGTTGATGCCCGTAAACTCGATGGGCATGTTGTACCCCGCGAACTCGGCCATCTTGGCCCCCGCCGCGAGGTGGTACTTGGTGAAAGCGGTTGTTTTCATTATGGTTGTTTTAGGTTCGGTCAATTCGTTTTCCTAAGATTTTCCGGCGCGCCGGCATCCTCCGCCGGAGGCCGCCCCCGAAGAGAGCTGCACGGAGAGGACTCTTCCCGGAGCACCGCACGGCCGGCCCGGTGCACGCCGCGCGCGGCGCCCCGCACAGCTACTCGTCGCGCCGCTTGACGCCCAGCCGCGGACAGCGGTGGAACTCCTTCGTGCGGTCGAACAGATAGCGGTAGGTGGTGTGGACCTTATGGCGCGTGGCGCAGACGTAGGTCTCAATCATGCGGTTCATCACCGGATTGAAGTCGCCAATCCACGCCAGCTCGAGCGTCTTGTAGCGCGTCTGCTGCTCCATCATGAAGTGCCAGTACTTGACCATGATGGCCGACTCGACGCCCTTGCCGTGGAACTCGGGCGCGATGCCGAAAATCACGCCGAAGATGCGGTCGCTGCGCTTGCGCACCTTCAGCTCCCAGAGCAGCTGCAGCTTCTGCCACCAGCCGAAACGGCCGTTGAAGCGGCCGATGATGCGGTTCAGGTCGGGCACCGTGATGAAGAAGCCGATGGGCTCGTCGTTGAAATAGGCGAAGAAGATGATGTTGGGGTCGATGAGCGGCTTCATCTGGCGCATCATGTAGAGCGCCTCCTCCTGCGTCATGGGCTTCACCCCCGAGAAGAGCGCCCAGGCCTTGTTGTAGACCAGGCGGAAGTTCTCGGCCTCCTCCTCCAGATTGTTCATGTCGATGGTCTCGACGTGGTAGCCCGGCGTCGAGTAGAGCCGCTCGGCGCGGTCGAAAATCCGGGCGCTCGTCTCCGAGACGTTGGCCCGCCAGATGTAGCTGTTCTGGTTGAAGTAGTTCTGGAAGCCGTAGTTCTCGAACAGCTCCTTGTAGTAGGGCGGGTTGTAGGGGTTGCGGTAGAGGGGCTGGAACTCGTAGCCCTCGACCAGCAGGCCCCACCAGTCGCGCCGCTGTCCGAAGTTGACCGGGCCGTCCATCGCCTCCATGCCGCGGCTGGCCAGCCACATGCGCGAGGCGTCGAAGAGCATGTCGGCCACGCGCTGGTCCTCAATCGACTCGAAGAAACCGCAGCTGCCCGTGGGCTGCTCCTCGAGGGCCGCCTTCTCGCGGTTGTAGAAGGCCGCGATGCGCCCCACCACCTCGCCCGAGGCGTCGCGCACCACCCAGCGGATGGCCTCGCCGTCGGCGAACAGGTCGTTCTTCGCAGGGTCGAAGACCTCGCGGATGTCGACATCGAGGGGGCAGACCCAGTTGCGGTTGCCCTTGTAGATGCGTTTGGGGAGGTCGAGCCACTCGCGCTCGAGGGCCGGCGTGGTGACCTCCTGCAGAACATATTTATCGGAATTCATCTCCTTGGATTTTCGTAAGTCTACGCAAAGATAACAATAAAAACCGATTTGCATCGGCTCCCCCCGATTCATTTCGGGAAAGTCGCCCTTTTGCCGCCCGCAGCGGGTCACAACGCACCGACGAAATGGCTCCTGCTATTGGATATCACGCCCTTTATCTTTATATTTGTATATTCGACAATGTCTAAACCGACTGCCATGGAGAATACCCCCGAAGAGCGGCTGCCCGAGAGCCGGGAGCCCTACCGCTTCATGAAATACCGGATTCACAAGATTCTGCTGGTCTGCTGCAGCTACGACGGCTACATCCTCGAGGAGGACGGCCACATCGAGTCGCAGATTAACCAGGAGTACCTCGAACTCAACCTCTCGAATCCCCCCTCGTTCACCCGCGTGAGCTCGACAGCCGAGGCGCTCGAGCTGCTGGACGAGGATGACTCCTACGACTTCATCCTGACGATGTACAACGTCGGCGAGCCCGACGTCTTCGCCTTTGCCCACATCGTCAAGGAGCGCCACCCGCGCATCCCCATCGCGCTGCTGACCTCCTTCTCGAAGGATATCTACCGCCGCATCGAGGAGCGCGACCGCTCGGCACTCGACTACATCTTCTGCTGGCACGGCAACACGGAGCTCATCATCGCCATCATCAAGCTCATCGAGGATGCCATGAACGCCCGCGAGGACATGCTCCAGGGGGGTGTCCAGGCCATCCTGCTGGTCGAGGACTCCATCCGCTTCTACTCGACCTACCTGCCCGAGCTCTACAAGCTCATCCTGCTGCAGAACACCGAATTTCTGAAGGATGCGCTCAACGAGCAGCAGCAGGTGCTGCGCAAGCGCGCGCGGCCCAAGATTCTGCTGGCCACCTCCTACGAGGAGGCGGTCGACCTCTACGACCGCTACCGCAACAACCTGCTGGGCGTCATCTCCGACGTGGGCTTCGTCCTCCACCGCAACGACCCCTCGCAGAGCGAGAAGCGCGACGCCGGCATCGACCTCTGCCGTCACATCCGCGAGGACAACCCGCTGATGCCCATCCTGCTGCAGTCGTCGCAGACCGAATTCGAGGAGATTGCCCGCCAGCTGGGCGTGGGCTTCATCGCCAAGAACTCCAAGACGCTGCTCTCGCAACTGCACGAATACATCTCCCGGGAGTTCGCCTTCGGCGACTTCATCTTCAAGGACCCCGCCACGGGGGCCGTCATCGGCAGCGCCCGCGACCTGAAGCAGATGCAGGAGATGATTGCCACCATCCCCGACGACGCCTTCGAGTACCACACCTCGCAGAACCACCTCTCCAAGTGGCTCTACTCGCGCGGTCTGTTCCCGCTGGCGGCCGCCATCCGCCGCCACAACAAGAGCCACTTCGCCACGCGCGAAGCGCACCGCCGCGCCATCGTCAACCTCATCAAGGACTACCGCACGCTGCTCGGGCAAGGGGTCATCGCCCGCTTCGACCCAGAGACCTACTCCGACGCGGTGGCCTTCGCCCGCATCGGCGAGGGGTCGCTGGGCGGCAAGGCGCGCGGCCTGGCCTTCATGAACTCGATGCTCATCAAGTACCGCCAGTACGACAAGCACGAGGGGGTACGCATCCTCATCCCCCGCTCGGTGGTCATCGCCACCGACTACTTCGACGAGTTCATCCGTCTGAACGGTCTGAAATACATCATCTCGCAGGACCTGCCCGACGACGTGATTCTCTCGGAGTTCGTCGGCTCGACCGTGCCGGTCAAGCTGCAGGAGGAGCTGCGCGCCTACATCCGCACCACCTCCGGACCGCTGGCCGTGCGCTCATCCTCCAAGCTGGAGGATTCGCACTACCAGCCCTTCGCCGGCATCTACTCGACCTACATGATTCCCCACGTGGACAACGAGGGGCAGATGCTCCGCCTGCTGCTCAAGGCCATCAAGAGCGTCTACGCCTCGGTCTACTTCGCCGCCTCGCGCGCCTACATCTCCTCGTCGCAGAACGTCATCTCGGAGGAGAAGATGGCGGTCATCATCCAGGAGGTCTGCGGCACGGAGCAGGAGGGGCTCTTCATGCCCACCTTCTCGGGCGTGGCCCGCTCCATCAACTACTACCCCATCGGCGACGAGACGCCCGAGGAGGGCATCTGCAACGTGGCGATGGGCCTGGGCAAGCTGGTGGTCGACGGCGGCCGCACGCTTCGCTTCTCGCCCAGCCATCCCCGCAAGGTGCTCCAGACCTCGACGCCCGAGCTGGCGCTGCGCGACACGCAGAGCGAGGTGCTGGCCCTGAGCCTCCGCCCCGAGGAGTTCCGCACCTCGATTGACGATGCGGTGAACCTCCACCGGCTCGACCTCACGCAAATCTCCACGCTGCGCAACGCCCGCTACGTCTGCTCGGTGTGGGACCGCGAGAACGAGCGCATCTCGGACAGCCCCATGGACCCTGGGCGGAAGGTCATCACGTTCAACAACATTCTGAAGTACAACACCTTCCCGCTGGCCGACATCGTCTGCGACATCCTGCGCATGGGCACCGAGGAGATGCGCTGCCCGGTCGAGGTGGAGTTTGCCGTCAACATGGACGTCCCGGCGGGCCAGCAGCGGATTTTCAACCTGCTGCAGATTCGCCCCATCATCGACAACCAGGACAACCGGCCGATGGACTGGTCGACGGTCGACACCTCCGAGGCGCTCATCTACGCCGAGAGCGCGCTGGGCATCGGCGCCATGCACGACCTGGCGGACATCATCTACGTGAAGCCCGAGACCTTCGACACGCTCTCGACCGAGCGCATCGCCCAGGAGCTGCTGGAGTTCAACCGCAGCATGCGCGAGGAGGGGCGCTCCTATATATTGGTAGGCCCGGGCCGCTGGGGCTCGTCGGACCCCTTCCTCGGCGTCCCGGTCAAGTGGACCCACATCTCCGAGGCGAAGGTCATCGTCGAGTGCGGCATCGAACGCTTCGAGGTCGAGCCCTCGCAGGGCACCCACTTCTTCCAGAACGTCACCTCGCTGGGGGTGGGCTATCTGACCATCAACCCCTTCCGCGGCGACGGCAGCTTCCGCATCTCGCGGCTCGACGCCCGGCCAGCGCTCCGCGAAGGGGAGTTCCTGCGCCAGGTGCGCTTCGAGCGGCCGCTGCGGGTCTATATCGACGGACGTTCGAACAAGGGCATCATCGCCGAGTGCCCGGCCGATGAGACCGTGTGACGAATTTGCTAAAATTTTCCATGGAGAGTTACAATCTATCGGAAATAATACTATATTTGTACTAAACAACAACCAACTAAAACTTCACAGACTATGAATGTAAACAAACTGATGGCCGAGCTCGAGAAGAAGCACCCGGGCGAGAGCGAGTACCTGCAGGCCGTTCGCGAAGTGCTGATGACCGTAGAGGAGACCTACAACCAGCATCCGGAGTTCGAAGCCAACCGCATTGCGGAGCGCATCGTTGAACCCGACCGCAGCTTCACGTTCAAGGTGGTATGGGTGGATGACAAGGGCGAAGTGCAGGTCAACACCGGCTATCGCTTCCAGTTCAACAACGCCATCGGTCCCTACAAGGGCGGTTTGCGTTTCCATCCCTCGGTGAATCCCTCGATTCTGAAGTTCCTGGGCTTCGAGCAGATTTTCAAGAACGCGCTGACGACGCTGCCGATGGGCGGTGCGAAGGGCGGCTCGGACTTCAACCCCAAGGGCAAGTCGGACCGCGAGGTGATGCGTTTCTGCCAGGCCTTCATGACCGAACTGTGGCGCCACATCGGTCCCGAGACCGACGTTCCGGCCGGTGACATCGGCGTGGGCGGCCGCGAAATCGGCTACCTCTACGGCATGTACCGCAAGCTGGCGCGCGAGAACACGGGCGTGCTGACGGGCAAGGGCATGACCTACGGCGGTTCGCTGATTCGTCCCGAGGCTACGGGCTTCGGCGCCGTATACTTCCTGCGCCAGATGCTTGAGAAGGCCGGCATGGACATCAAGGGCCAGACCATCGCCATTTCGGGCTTCGGCAACGTGGCCTGGGGTGCCGCTACGAAGGCTACCGAACTGGGTGCCAAGGTGGTGACCATTTCGGGTCCCGACGGCTACATCTACGACCCGGCCGGTCTGGACAAGGAGAAGATTGCCTACATGCTCGAGCTCCGCGCCTCGAACAACGACGTTGTGGAGCCCTACGCCAAGAAGTTCCCCGGCTCGCAGTTCTTCCCCGGCCGCAAACCGTGGGAGGTCAAGGTCGACATCGCCATGCCGTGCGCAACGCAGAACGAGCTTGACGGCGAGGATGCCAAGAAGCTGCTGGCCAACGGCGTGAAGATTGTTGCCGAGGTTTCGAACATGGGTTGCCGTCCGGAGGCCATCGACGCCTTCATCGCGGCGAAGATTCCCTACGGCCCGGGCAAGGCGGTGAACGCCGGCGGCGTGGCTACGTCGGGTCTCGAGATGACGCAGAACGCACAGAAGCTCAACTGGACGGCCGAGGAGGTCGATGCCAAGTTGCACCAGATTATGTCGTCGATTCACCACGCCTGCCTCGAGTACGGCACGGAGAAGGACGGCTACATCAACTACATGAAGGGCGCCAACATCGCCGGCTTCATGAAGGTTGCCAAGTCGATGGTTGAGCAGGGCATTCTCTAATCGACGAAAACTACGGAGCGACCCCTGTCGCTTCGACCAAAGACTCCGAGGAGGTTCGGCATCTGCCGGACCTCCTCTTTTTGCGCGCCCCGGACAGATGCAGCCCGCTTCGGCCCGGCTATCTGCTCCGCCAGAACCGGCTTCACCGGCTGTCTGCTCCACCGGTGTCTGCTCCACCGGCATATGCCGCGGCAAATGCCGGGCAAACACTCCCGCCCCGCAAAACCCTTGTGATGGAAAACCGCCTCCCGGTGGGGAAAATCCGACGGTCCGTTGAATTTATTTGACCAAGAGACCGCCCGTCGCTACATTTGAGCCGTATCACCAAAAACAAACGACTATGAAACATCTGTGCAGATTGACGGCTACGGCCCTTTGCCTCCTTGCGACGGCGCTCTTCACCGCCTGCGGCAACAGCAACAAAAAGGAGTCGCCGACTCCCCTCTCCCTCTCCGACATGACGGGCGAATATGCGGGCACCTTCGACTTCACCCCCTCACCGAGCAGCCTCAACCCCTCACCCGAGGCGCAGAACGGCGTCGAAGTATCGCTCCGCGTGGAGGATGGCCGCATCGTCATTCCCCGCTTCCCGGCCTCAACCCTCGTTACGGCCCTCCTGGGCGAGGAGCAGGCCGCACAGTTGCTCACCATGCTGGGCGACATCTCCTACGAGGTGGAAATCGGCACCCCCACGGCCGACGATACGCAACTCTCGGCCGCGCTGACCGCGCCCCAGCTGCGCATCGACCTGGCAGGCGTGCTCGTCGTCCTGATTGACATCGAGGCCCCCGCAAAGATGACCTTTACCCGGTCGGGGACGCTCGCCTTCACACTCAGAACCACTCGCTGTCAGCTGGGTGAGGGCGCAAGCGCAGGCGAGCCCTTCGAACTGGTCAACGAGCTGAAGTTCAAGCTGACGCGGAAGTAATCCGCGACGCAGCAACCGCACGAAACGGCCGAGTCCCCGAACACCGGAAGGAGTTTGGGGACTCGGTTTGTTTTCAGAAAGCGCCTCTGCGGCGGAGCGGCAGAGTCTGCAGGGCCGCGCCTCAGAAGACGGCCGCCACGGCAAGGCCCAGCGTCACCCGATGCAGCCGTTCGTGCGACGAGCGCAACATCGGCGGCGCCATGTCGTAGTCGAGCAGGAAGCGCACGCCGAAGTTCTGCGAGGCAAGGTAGGTAGCCGACACGCCCGTTCCGAGCTGGAATCCGCCGCAGCCCCCCAGGCGGGTCGTATCGGTGTTGCAGCTCTTGTAGCCCTCATAGCCGCCCAGAGCTTCGACCCCAGGAGTCACCGCACCGAGAAGGGGTAGGAGAGGTAGAGTCCGGCGCTGGCCGAGGCGCACTTGAGGTTCTCGGTCTGCGAGACATTGTTGACGCTCACGCGCAGATACGACGACGAGAGACGTCCGCCGATGCCCCAGTAGGGTGTGCGGAACCACGCCCCCTCGACCCCCACCGAGGGACCCGACATCAGCTCGACGCGCGTGGAGGGTCCCAGCCGGTAGCTGCCCGGCATGGTCGAAAGTCCGAGCGAAAAGCTCAGGAACGAGGGGCAGCGGTAGCGGTCGTAGACAAGCATCGTCTCCTCGACGTTGAGCCCGCGCCGCTTGTAGATGAGGTCGGCGAAGAAGTAGCCCAGCTCCGTGGCAAGGATGCCGATGCCGGCCCCCACCATCACGTCGCTCACCCAGTGGCGGTTGTTGAGCTGGCGAGAGACGCCCGTCAGCGTGGCCACCGTATAGCCCCCGACACTCACCCAGGGCGAGAGGTGGCCGTACTCCTTGTGGAGCATCGTGGCCGCCATGAAGGCCGTCGCCGTATGTCCCGAGGGGAAGGAGTTGCGCGTCGAGCCGTCGGGGCGCATCACCTTGCAGGAGTACTTGAGCGAGTTGACCGCCGTGGCCATCAGCGCGGCGGAGAAGGCATCCGAGACCAGCATGCGCCCCCACGAACTGCGGCTTCGCACGCCGAAGGCCTTCATACCGAACATGGTGGCCATGGGGAGGTACTGCACGTAGTCGTCGTAGTGGTAGTCGAACGAACGGGCATGGTCGTTGCGCAGCTCGCGGAAATCGTCATCGAAGGGCTTCATGACCAGGCCCCCGACGATGAGCGGCATGGCGACGAAGGTCATGCGGTAGGCGCGCGTCGAGCGGCGCCGGTCGATGCGGCGCTCGTAGGAGGGCCGAGGCGGGGACAAGGCAAGTGCGGCCGGTGCTGTCGGCAATCTGGCCGCATGCGTGCCGGGGTGCAAAGAGCACCGCCAACACGAGCAGTAAAAGGGCTCGTGTCATCACTGTTTCGAAACCTGTTTACCGGATATCCGCGTTTTGTCTCCGGTCGGGACAATACCGCAAACCGGGGCCAAACCTCCCCGCAACACACACATCCGCACATCAAACATTCGGGCTGCAGGCTCCGGAGGGTATCGGAACCCCGACCCGCAAACTACCGCGCCCGGCGGCGCCGGCCGAGGGTACGAACCACCTCGCCGCCGATGGCAATGAGCGACGTGGAGCCGATGACGGCGGCCCACTCGCCCCACGAGAGCGGCACGGTACGGAAGACCGCCCCGCCGAACTCGACAATGAGCACCTGCCCGACGGCAATCACCAGCAGGATGAGGAAGAATTCACGACAGCCGTGCCAGTCCTTGAAGACCGAATGGCGCGTCTCGAAGCCCTTCGCATTGAACATATTCCAGAGCTGCATGAAGACGAAGGTCGAGAAGAAGAGCGTCAACTCGCGGACGGTCATCTCACCGCTGCCGAACGACCAGTAGAAGAGCATGCCCAGCAGCACGACCACCATCACGCCGCCGCACGTGAAGAGCGTCCGCGCCATGGCGGGCGTAATGATGAACTCGTTGCGCGGACGCGGACGGTCGCGCATCACCTCGGGGTTGGGCGGCAGCGAGGCCATCGCCATGGCGGCGAAGGTGTCCATGATGATGTTCACCCAGAGAATCTGCACCACCGTGAGGGGCATGTCGGTGCCGAAAATCGCCCCGACGAAGCAGATGACAATCGCCGCGAAGTTGATGGTCAGCTGGAAAAGGACGAAGCGCTGGATGTTGCGGTAGAGCGACCGTCCCCACATGACGGCCGTGGCAATCGAGGCGAACGAGTCGTCGAGCAGCGTGATGTCGCTGGCATCCTTTGCCACCGAGGTGCCCGACCCCATCGAGAGGCCGACGTTGGCGAAGTTGAGCGCCGGGGCGTCGTTCGTACCGTCGCCCGTGACGGCCACCACCTCGCCGCGCTGCTGCAGCAGACGCACCAGCCGCTGCTTGTCGAGCGGGCGGGCGCGCGACATAATCTTGAGCTCGCCGACGCGTTCGAGCAGCTCCTCGTCGCTCATGGCGGCGAACTCGGTGCCGGTCATGTGGTTGTGCTCGCCGTCGACGGCGTCGTTCCACAGGCCGATTTGGCGGGCAATCTCACGCGCCGTGGCCGGCGTGTCGCCCGTGACAATCTTGATGGCGATGCCGGCCCCGAGGCAGCGCGCGACGGCCGCCGGAACATCCTCGCGCACGGGGTCCGAGATGGCCGCCACGGCCGCAAAGCGGAGTCCGCCCGCCTCGACGGCCTGAAGGGCATCCTCTTCGGTGCACTCGCGCCAGGCAATGCCCAGCGTACGCATGGCGCGGTTCTGGAAGGCCAGCAGCCGCGTCTGAACCTCCTCGTCGCGCCCGTCGGGCAGCGACATCGAGCGCACAATCTCGGGGGCACCCTTCACGCAGAGGATGCGGCGCCCCGAGAGGCCGCTCTCGATGATGGTCGCCATGTACTTGCGCTCGGTGGAGAAGGTGAGGCGGTCGATGATTTTCGCCCCCTCGCGCAGCTGCTCGTACGACACGCCGCGACTGCGCATCCACTCGAGCAGCGCCCCTTCGGTCGGGTTGCCGATGATTTTGCCCTCGGCATCGAGGAAGGCGGTCGAGTTGAGGGCAATCAGCTCGTCGAAGGCCTGCTCCGGCAACTCGTCGTAGCAGACCAGCTCGTCGACGTGCATCTTGTTCTGGGTCAGCGTACCGGTCTTGTCGGTGCAGATGACCGTCACGGCGCCCATCGTCTCGCAGGCGTGCATCTTGCGCACCAGGTTGTGGGTCTTGAGCATGCGGCGCATCGACATGGCGAGCGAGAGGGTGATGCTCATGGGGAGCCCCTCGGGGACGGCCATGACGATGATGGCCACCGAAATCATGAAGATGTGGAGCACATGCTGCGAAATCTGCAGCCAGTCGCCCTCGAGCAGATGGCCCGCAAAGAGGGCCTTGCCCAGCATGACGCAGAAGATGGCGCACGAGAGGCCGATGCCGAGCTTGCCGATGAGGCGCGAAAGACGCGTGAGCTGGCGGTTGAGCGGCGTCTGCTCGTCGCTCTCGATGGTCGACTGCTCGGTCACGCGCCCCGCCTCGGTGCGGTCGCCCACGGCCGTCACGACCATGCGGCCGTAGCCGTCGACGACCGTCGTGCCGCGCATGGCCACGTTCGACGGATAGGTGGCCTCGGCATCGAAGTGGGCCTCGTCGGTGGTCTTGTCGACCGACGGCTCGCCCGTCAGCGTCGACTCGTTGATGCTCAACGACACGGCCTCGACCAGCTCGCCGTCGGCCGGTACCGTCTCGCCGCTCTCGATGCAGACCACGTCGCCCACCACCACGTCGCGGCGCGGCACTTCGCACACCGCACCGTCGCGCACCACCTTGACCGGGATGTCGTCGTTGACCTGGTTGAGCCGGCGGAAGCGCCGCATGGCGTCCCACTCGAACCAGAAGCCGACACACGTGGCCAGGATGATGGCGCAGATGATGCCGATGGATTCGGTGAAGTTCTTCTCGACGAAGGCGATGGCCAGCGAGAGCACCGCCGCGAAGAGCAGCACCTGAATGATGGGGTCACGGAACTTGTCGATGAAGAGTTTCCACGCCGAGTCGTCCTTCGGCGGCGTGATGACGTTGTCGCCGTGGCGCTGCCGGCTCTCGGCGACCTGCTGCGGGGTAAGTCCCCGGGGGTTGTAATCTTTCATTCGGGAGGAGGTATTTGTGGGTTCAGAACTTGTTGAGGCCGAACTGCCGCGTCGAGGCATCGAGCCGCACGGCGATGAAGAGCAGGATGGTGAAGGCGATGAGCGACGAGCCGCCGTAGCTCATGAAGGGGAGCGGAATGCCCATCACGGGCATCAGCCCCACCGTCATCCCGACGTTGACCATCACGTGGAAGAGCAGGATGGCCGCCACGCAGTAGCAGTAGATGCGGCCGAAGGGCTCCTCCTGCCGCTCGCCCATCCGCATCAGCCGCAGGATGAGCAGACAGAGGAGCGTCAGCACGACCATCGTCCCCACGAAGCCCCACTCCTCGCCCACCGTGCAGAAGATGAAGTCCGTATGGCGCTCGGGCACGAAGCCGTACTTGATTTGCGTCCCCTCGAGGAACCCCTTGCCGAAGAGGCCGCCCGAGCCGATGGCGATTTTCGACTGGTTGACGTTGTAGTCCACCCCGCGCGGGTCGCTGATGATGCCCAGGAAGCTGAGGATGCGGTTGCGCTGGTGCTCCTTGAGAATCGAGTTGAAGATGTAGTCGGTCGTCGGCAGGAAAATCATCGAGCAGACGAAGAGCCCCATCGTGATGAAGATGTTGCGCAGGTTGGCGCGGTAGGCGTAGACGGCGACGAAAATCAGCGAGAGGAGCGTCACGGTGAGCAGGCAGTGGTAGAGGTCCATCGCGCCGGGAGCCACGAGCGACAGGATGACGTAGAGCAGCCCCGAGGCGAGGGCCAGCGCGGCGAGGAAGACCAGACGCGAGCGCCACCGGCCGTTCATCATCGCCTCCGAGAGCGTGCAGACCAGAATCATCAGCACGAGCAGCGTCATCGGCGCCAGCAGGAACGAGAGGATGAAGAGGGCGGCGACGAAGAGCACCGGGATGCAGAGCCACTTGTTCAGCCCCTCGCGGTAGAGGACGAAGAGGAACGAGCAGAGCACGACACCCGAGCCGGTGTCGTTCTGCAGGATGATGATGAAGAGCGGGATGCAGATGACCATCCCCACCTTGAAGAGGTTGCCCGGACGGTCAATCGAGAAGGAGTAGGCGCTCATGACGCGCGCCACGGCCAGCGCCGTGGCAATCTTGGCGAACTCGACGGGCTGCACGCGGAAGGAGCCGAACTCGAACCACGCCTTGGCACCGTTGACCTCGCGGCCGAAGAGCAGGGCGGCGACCAGCAGCCCAAGGCCGATGAAGTAGGCCGGATAGGCGAACATGTGGAAGTAGCGCACGTCGAGCAGCAGCAGCACGACGGCCGTGGCCCACGCCACGCCGACCCAGATGAGCTGCTTCATGTAGAAGTGCGAGAAGGAGAAGAAGTCGCTCGTCCCCTCCTCGTACGACGCCGAGGTAATCGAGAGCCACCCCGCGATGACGATGAGCACGTAGAGCAGGACCGTACCGAGGTCCACGCCGTAGAAAATCGAGTTGGTCCGGTTAGCGGTCATATGCGGGGTAGTAGATTTTCATGTTCTTGATATACTCGACCAGTTGCGGGCGCTTGACCGTATCGGTCAGGTAGTACTCCTCGAGCAGGCTGGCGATGGGCAGGGCGGTCGTGGCGCCGAAGCCGCCGTTCTCGACATAGACCGAGATGGCGATTTTCGGGTTGTCCTTCGGGGCGAACGAGAGGAAGGTCGAGTGGTCGCGGCCATGGGGGTTCTGCGCCGTACCCGTCTTACCGCAGACGTCCCACCCGTCGAGACGCGCCATGCGCGAGGTTCCGTCGACATGCACGCCGCGCCACATGCCCTCGACAATCGGTTCGAAATACTTGGGCTCGACCATCGTGTAGTGGCGCTCGTAGAAGCGGCGGTCAATTGAATCCTGCCCCTCGATTTTCTTGACGATGTGGGGGATGTAGTAGTAGCCGCGGTTGGCGATGATGGCCGCCAGGTTGGCCATCTGCAGCGGCGTGCAGCCCAGCTCGCCCTGGCCAATCGAGAGCGAGAGCACCGTGAGCGAGTTCCACGAGCCGCGGTAGACGCGGTCGTAGTAGGCGCGGTCGGGCACGTAGCCGTTGCCCTCGCCCAAGAAGTCCGACCCCAGCTTGCGGCCGAAGCCGAAGCTCTCGACATACTTGCGCCAGACGTCGAAGCCCTCCTTCACGCTGCCGTACTTCGGGTTGTCCAGAATGTCGCGGAAGACGTAGCAGAAGTAGGCGTTGCACGAGGTCGAAACGGCAAAACGCAAATCGAGCGGCGAGGGGTGGGCGTGGCAGCGCATCTTGAGCCGGCCGGCCGAGTAGCCCTGGTTGCAGATGTGGCGGTCCGACGGCTTGAGCACACCCTCCTGCAGACCGATGAGGCCCTGCACCAGCTTGAAGGTGGAGCCCGGAGGGTACTTCGCCCGCACGGCGCGGTTGAACATCGGGCGCCGCTTGTTGCGCACCATCTCGGCGTAGTGCTTGCTGCGCTCGCGCCCCACCATCTGGTCGGGGTCGTAGGTCGGCGAGGAGACCATCATCAGAATCTCGCCCGTCGAGGGCTCGATGGCCACCGCGGCGCCCACCTTGCCGGCCATCAGCTCCTCGGCGAAGAGCTGCAGGCGGGCGTCGATGGTGCTCACCAGATACTTGCCCGACTCGGGCAGCGTGTCGTACATGCCGTTCATGTAGGAGCCCTTGATGGCGCCGTGCGTGTCGACCTCCTGGATGCGCACCCCCTTGCGGCCGCGCAGCAGCGGCTCGTAGGCCGACTCCACGCCGCTCATGCCGACATAGTCGCCCGGCTTGTAGGAGGGGTTGCGGCGAATCATGTCGGCGTTGACCTCGCCCACGTAGCCCAGCAGGTTGCCGCCCACCTTGCGCGGATACTGACGGACGGTGCGGTAGACGGTATAGAAGCCCCGGAAGTTGCCCTCGTCGAAACGCAGCTTGTCCTCCTTGGGGATGAAGTTCATCACCAGCCGCGCGGCACGGGGCCAGCGGCGTGCGGCGGCGAGCTCCCGCTCGAGCTTCTCGCGCGGAAGGCCCAGCACCGAGCAGAGGCGCGTCGTATCGAAGCCCGCCTTGTCGATTTCGCTGTAGACGACCATCAGGTCGTAGCACTCGCGGCTCTGGACCAGAAATTCGCCGTTGCGGTCGAAGACCTCGCCGCGCGTCGGGTACTCAACCACATGACGCAGGGCGTTGGCCTTGGCCAGCTCGACGTAACGACGGTCGAAGAGCTGGATGTAGGCCAGCCTCAGGGCAATCACCCCGAAGATGACGAGCACCACCGCCTGCAACACCCGCATGCGGGCCATTCCTTCACCACCGGTCATACGCGTACGGAGAGTTTCGAGGTGAATATGCGGGCGATGAGCCAGATGAAGCCCACCGATACGGCGCCGCTCACCGCAATGCGCACCACCGTATGCAGCAGATGGCTCCACGAGAGCGACTCGAGCAGAAAGAAGAGGGCGTGGTGTACGGCCACCATCGTCACCAGGTACTCCAGGAAGCGGCGCGAGCCGAAGCGGGCCACCGAGGGGATGCCCCCCTCGCGGGCGTTCTCATGGCCGTAAAACGAGTCAATGAGGGCCGGACGCAGCAGCGCCACGGGCAGCGTGGCGGCGGTGTTGAGCCCCGCACCGCCCGTAGCCCAGTCCATCGTCACCCCCGTCAGCAGTCCGAGCAGCAGCAGCGCGACGGGCGGAATGTCGAGCGGCAGCAGGATGATGAAGGCGACATATATGAGCGGATTGAGGTAGACGCTGATGGCCAGGTTGTCGAACAGAAAGACCTGGAGCAGTGCCGAAACGGCAAACAGGGCGACATAGGGCAATGTTCTGTACATGGCTATTCGCGTTCGTTTCGTTCGTTTTGTTGTTTGACACGCTCGCTCTCACGCAGACGGCGCGTCTCGGCAAGCGAGGTGTTTTCGACCAGAATCACATCCGAAAGGCTCGAAATCTCGGCCGCCAGACGCACCCGCACCCGGTAGGTGGTCTTCGTGTCGTCCAGCTCGGCCTGCTCAACCCATCCGATGAGGATGTCGGCGGGGAAGTACTCCGAGAAGCCCGTCGAGACAACCTCGCGTCCGGGCTGCGGGTCGGCATACTTCGAGAGTTCGTCCATCACCACCTCGTACTGGTTCCGGCCGTCCCAGTAAATCGAGCCGAAGTACTCTTCGCCATCGAGCTTTCCGCTGGCGCGGAACGAGGTGTTAAGCGCCGACATGGCCACCGAATAGTGCTCCGAGCAGTCGATGACGTAACCCGCCATCGCACCGTCCGACGAGAGGACGGCCATGTCGGGCACCACGCCGTCGCGCAGTCCCTTGTCGAGCGTGATGAGGTTGCGGCGGCGGTTGACCGTATTGGAGACCACGCGCGCCGTCATCAGCCGGTAGGGCGACTTGGGCAGCGAATCGACGCAGGAGGCCTGCCACGCCTGCTCGTCGGCCGCCTCGTAGCGGGCCAGACGCGTTTCGAGCTCGACGACGCGGTCGAGCAGGCGGCGGTTTTCGCCCCCCAGCGTAAAGTAGTGGCGGATGCCGGCGAAGAATCCCTGTACGCTCCCCACGACCTGATTCGAACGCGAAAGCAGGCGGGCCTGGGTGTAGGCCGTCGAGTGGGCGTAGTAGCGCACGGCAAGACCCTCCAGCAGCAGGAAGAGCAGCACTACGTAGATGCTCCGTATGAAGGCCAAAAGTTTATGCAAGGTTCCGTCGTTTTAATCAAGATTGCGGACAGCAATTGCCCGCAATCCATAGGTTTGACCCTAAGCAGGTTACAGCGACGCCCCATTCGGGAGCGGCTCTGCGGCCCGCATTTTCCCGCGCACCCGTCCGGCACACCCCGCCGCCTCGCGGCACGGCCCGCCCCGGGAGCGTTTTCCCGTTACCGCATGAGGAACGAGAAGCGGTTGATGTTCTTGAGCGCGATGCCCGTACCGCGTGCAATGGCGCGCAGCGGGTCCTCGGCGATGTGGAACGGAATGCCCGTCTTTTCGCTCAGACGACGGTCGAGCCCCTTGATGAGGGCGCCTCCGCCGGCCAGGTAGATGCCGTTCTTCACGATGTCGGCATAGAGCTCGGGGGGCATCGACTCGAGGACAGTCATCAGCGCCGCGTCGATTTTCGTCAGCGACTTCTCGAGCGCATAGGCGATTTCGCGGTAGCTGAGCGATACGGTCTGCGGCAGGGCCGTCAGCATGTTGGGACCCGTCACGACGAAGTCCTCGGGCTCCTCCTCCAGGTCGGAGACTGCGGCGCCGATGGCGCACTTGATGGCCTCGGCCGTACGCTCGCCGATGCGGATGTTGTGCTGCTGGCGGACGTAGCTCTGGATGTCGCTCGTGAAGACGTCGCCGGCCACGTTGATGGACTCCGAGCAGACGATGCCGCCGAGCGAGATGCAGGCAATCTCCGACGTACCGCCGCCGATGTCGATGACCATGTTTCCTTCGGGGGCCTCAACGTCGAGTCCGGCGCCCAGCGCCGCGGCCATCGGCTCGTAAATCATGTAGACCTCGCGGCCGCCGGCATGCTCGGCCGAGTCGCGCACGGCGCGAATCTCGACGTTGGTCGAACCCGACGGGATGCAGATGACCATCCGCAGCGAGGGGGCGAAGAGGCTGCCCGAGGTCTTCACCTTCTTAATCATGCCGCGCAGCATGAGCTCCGTGGCGTTGAAGTCGGCAATCACGCCGTCCTTGAGCGGACGGATGGTCTTGATGTTCGGATTGGTCTTCTCGTGCATCTGGCGGGCCTGATGACCGATGGCGACCACCTTGCCGGTGTGCACGTCGAGGGCCACGATGGAGGGCTCGTCCACCACGACCTTGCCGTTATAGATTATCAGCGTATTGGCCGTTCCGAGGTCGATGGCCAACTCCTGTGTCAAAGAAAACATTCCCATATTTATTCGCTCAACTTTCTTATTGTCAAACAGGTAAGAGTTCGTATCCGTAAAAATTCCCGGGGCACGCCTCCCCAGGAGCATATACACGGACAAAGGTAGCAAAAAGCAGGGGGATTTTTACATTTTTTATTAAGTTTTTTTTATTTACTTTTGTATGGCAAACAACAACCGACCGCATGGAACACCCAATCGGACACGAGGCCCGCTGCGCCGTCATCGGGTACGGCAGCTGGGCGACGGCCATCGTCCGCCTGCTCACCGAAAACAACCTCCGCACCGGATGGTACGTACGCAACCCCGAGGTGCTTGAATCGCTGCGCACCGAAGGGCGCAACCCCCGCTATCTGAGCGACGTGGAGTTCGACACGGCGCGCATCGCACCGTCGGACAACCTCGACGAGGTGGTTGCCGCCGCCGACGTGGTCATTCTGGCCACTCCGTCGGCCTATCTCAAGGATTTTCTGGCGCCGCTGACCGTACCGCTGCGCGACAAGTTCGTGGTCTCGGCCATCAAGGGCATCGTTCCGGGCGACTACCAGACCGTCGTGGAGTACATCCACGACCACTACGGGCTCTCCTACCGCCAAATCGGCATCGTCACGGGCCCCTCGCACGCCGAGGAGGTCTCGCGCGGCAAGCTCTCCTACCTGACGGCCGTCTGCGCCGACGAGGAGAACGCCCGGCGGCTGGGCGCCATGTTCGCCACGTCGTACATCCGGCTGAGCTACTCGACCGACCTCTATGGCATCGAATATGCAGCCATCCTGAAGAACATCTACGCCCTGGCGGTGGGCATCGCCGTGGGGCTGGGCTACGGCGACAACTTCCTGGCGGTGCTCATCTCGAACAGCGCCATGGAGATGGACCGTTTTCTCGAAGAGAGCTACCCCGCACCGCGCAACACCCACGCCTCGGCCTATCTGGGCGACCTGCTGGTGACCTGCTACTCGGTCTACAGCCGCAACCGCCGGCTGGGGCTGCTCATCGGCCACGGCTGCACGGTGAAGAGCGCCCTGAACGAGATGACGATGGTCGCCGAGGGCTACTTCGCTTCGGAGTGCATCCGCCACATCAACACGCGCCACGGCGTCGAGATGCCCATCGCCGAGATGGTCCACGAGGTGCTCTACAACGGAGCTTCGCCCCGCCGGCTGATGCAGGAACTGACTTCTAAACTTATCTGAGATATGAATGCGTTAAAACTGGACATCACCAAGTCGGGCGTCACGATTACCCCCGACATGGAGAAGGCGGCGCTCGAAGCCAATGCGCTGCTCTACTCGGGCAAGGGCGCCGGCAACGACTTCCTGGGGTGGGTGCACCTTCCCTCGTCGATTTCGGCAGCCGACATCGAGGCCATCGAGGCCGAGGCGGCCAAGCTGCGCGCCAAGGCCGACGTGGTCATCTGCATCGGCATCGGCGGCTCGTACCTCGGCGCCAAGGCGGTGCTCGAGGCGATGAGCGACCCCTTCCGTCTGCTGCACAAGGCTCCCCAGGGGCCGACCGTACTCTTCGCCGGGCAGAACATCTCGGAGGACTACACCTACGAGCTGCTCGATGCGGTCCGCGACCACTCGATTGCCGCCATCGTCATCTCGAAGTCGGGCACGACGACCGAACCGGCCATCGCCTTCCGGCTCATCAAGGCCGAAATCGAGCGGCGCTACGGCAAGCGTGAGGCGGCCGAGCGCATCGTCGCCGTGACGGACAAGGCTCGCGGCGCCCTCAAGACGCTGGCCACGAAGGAGGGCTACCCCACCTTCGTCATCCCCGACGACGTAGGCGGACGCTTCTCGGTGCTCACCCCCGTAGGGCTGCTGCCGCTGGCCGTCGCCGGCGTCAACATCGCCGAGCTGGTGCGCGGCGCCCGCGAGATGGAGCACGCCACGGGCGAGGAGGTTCCCTTTGCCGAGAACCCCGCGGCCCGCTACGCCGTGGTGCGCAACGAGCTCTACCGCAGCGGCAAGCGCATCGAGATTCTCGGCTCGTACGAGCCCCGGCTGCAGTACATCAACGAATGGTGGAAGCAGCTCTACGGCGAGAGCGAGGGCAAGGATGGCAAGGGGCTCTTCCCGGCCAGCGTGACCCTCACGGCCGACCTCCACTCGATGGGTCAGTACATCCAGCAGGGTGAGCGCATCCTCATCGAGACCATCATCTCGGTGGCAAAGCCCGCCCACGAGGTGCGCATCGAGGCGGATGCCGAGAACCTCGACGGATTGAACTACCTGGCCGGCAAGCGCATCTCGGAGGTGAACCGCATGGCCGAGCTGGGTGTCCAGATGGCCCACCTCGACGGCGGCGTTCCCAACCTGCGGGTCGAGATTCCGGCCATCGACGAGCACGCCATCGGCAGCCTGCTCTACTTCTTCGAGAAGGCGTGCGGCATCAGCGGCTATCTGCTGGGGGTCAACCCCTTCGACCAGCCCGGTGTCGAGGCCTACAAGAAGAACATGTTCGCGCTGCTCGAGAAGCCCGGCTACGAGGAGGCCACCAAGGCCATCAAGGCCCGGCTGTAGGCAGCCCAGGAGAGGGGGGGGAGAAGAAAAAAGAAAAGCGAAAACAAAAAAATCCGCTCCTCCGCGACACGCGAAAAAATCCCGGTTCCATCCAGAACCGGGATTTTTGTATCCGACAAGAGAGTCTGCCGGGCGGCTGTTGCGACACCGGACAACGACTGGCAAGACCCACCCTCGGGTCCTGCCAAACCGAAGAGCCGCCACCTCTCACCCCGCCCAGACAGCTCCGGCCGGGCAACTCTCCTTCCCGCGGAACAAAGCCAAACAACCCGCCTCCCCACGGAACAGGGCTCCCGACCCCGGCCGGGCAGGTCCCGAGCCCCGGACATTCGGAGAGACTGCTACACGGAGCGACGCCCCCTCCGGAGACAAAAAGAGAGGCGGACGCCCGTACCCGGACATCCGCCTCGTTGCATCTGATGCTGTCTGTTAGAGGAAGCGCTCCTCGGCCGGAATTTCGATAAAGGCCGTGCGCGTCATTACCCAGTCGGGAATGGTCGTCGCGTTGAACTGAGCCGCCTTGCCGTTGGACTCGGTGAGGGTCAGCGAGCTGCCCGAAAGTTTCACCGAATAGCTCTCCTTCCACGCCTTGCCGTCGGAATAGGTTCCGCTGAGCGAGCCGCCGCTATAGTTGTAGTTGCCGGTCAGTTCGGTATAACCGGCCTCGTTGATGTTCTGATAGAGTGCAAAGGTACCCCCTTCGTTGAAGCGGATATAGACCTTCTCGGCCATCTCCTGCGACCCGGCATACGAAGCAAGCACCCAGTCGCCGACGATACCGTCGTTGCCCGACGGCGAACCGCCGCCCTTGTTGTCATCACTACCGCCGCAACTGCTCAAGGCGAAAGCGGCAAACATCACGATTACGAATTTAGTCCAAATTTTCATACTATAAAGCCGCCCGGATTTGGTTTTCAGCGGATGCGGACCTACAAATATAGTCAATCCGCCTGAAAAACCAAAAGCTCCTCCGAAAAAAAACGCCGAAAGGGTCCACATCCGAGTAAAAATTCCCTTTCCGCAACATTTTCCGGCCAAAGCGGACAAACGGCCCGACACCTGCACGGCACCCCTCCGTCCGCTCCCCGTTCTTCCTCCGTTCACTATCTTTCCCGACCTGCTCCCGGCCTTCCACAGGCCCTCTTTCTCCAACCGTCCCTTCGACAACCCCGAACACTCCCGGTCTTACGCCCCGTCCGTCCCTTGCTGCCGATGGCCAAGGCCTTACCCCCCATCCGTCCCTGCGGAGGGGCGGCCTTTTACCGGGTCGAAGCTGGCGAGGGGGACGCTTTGCCCGCCCCGGCCCGACAACAGTGCTCACCGGAGCCGGCAGCCCCCGCTGTCGGAAAACAGAGGCGGACGGAGCACGATGCTCCGTCCGCCAGCTCGAAAGGGGTTGCGCCGGAGGCTTTCCGACGCATGCCGCACCTATATAATTACTTGATGCGCTCGTAGTACTCGCGCGTGCGGGTATCGACACGAATCTTGTCGCCCGTATTGATGAAGAGCGGCACGCGAATCGTGGCACCCGTATTGACAACGGCCGGCTTGAGCGAGTTGGTCGAGGCGGTATCGCCCTTGATGCCCGGCTCGGTGTAGGTCACCTCCATGTCGACAATCGGAGGAAGCTCGGCCGAAAGCACCGTCTCCTTCTCGGTGTGGAACATCACCTCGACAATCTGGCCGTCGGCCATCAGGTCGTAGTTCTGGATGAGGTTCTTGTCGATGTTAATCTCCTCGAAGGTCTCGGTGTGCATGAAGTGGGCGCCCAGGTCGTCCTCGTAGGTGAACTGGTAGGGGCGGCGCTCCACGCGCACGGGTTCAATCTTCGCACCTGCAGTGAAGGTGTTGTCCACCACGCGGCCGTTCTCCAGGTTCTTGAGTTTCGTACGTACGAAAGCGGGGCCCTTGCCCGGCTTCACATGCTGAAAGTCCACAATCTGGAAGGTCTTGCCGTCCAGCTCGATGCACATGCCGATTTTGATGTCTGCAGTCGTTGCCATAGGATTATCTTTTTATGTTTGTATTCGCGCCGCGAAGTTAGTAAAAAAATCTGAATTTTCCACCACCCCGCCCCGCGGCCTTTCGTCGAAACCGCCACAAATGCACCTTCCGAAGCGGCAGGCGTCCCGGAAGTTTCCTTTCGAAACTCGAAAGTTGCCTAATTCGTCCCGTTTTTTTACCTTTGTGTCTGGTTTTATTAACAACAAAAGGTTAAGTTTATGAGAAACGCAACTCGATTATTCCACCTCCTGGGCATTGCGCTGCTGAGCTTCACGCTGGCAGCCTGCTCGGATTCGGGCGACAACGACCCGACACCCTCCCCCGACGGCGGCGGCGACGGAACGACACTCGTGCCCACGCAGGACGTAACGACGGAGGCCTACTACAAGGGCGACCTCTACGGCACCTCAACGGGCAACCTCTGGATTAACTTCATCTCGAAGATGGAGTACGACGCGTCGGAGGGCGACTACGTCGGTCCGGGCTATATCCTCTGTCTGGACTTCAACACCACGCTGGCCGAGAATGCCGATTTCGCCACGCTGGCCGAGGGCACCTATACGTGCAACTATGCGTCGGACAGCCACGAAGCCTTCACACTCAACGTCGCCTACGGCGACAGCTACCTGCTCCGCTACGCCGAGGGCGGCGGTTCGGAGAACTTCGATATCACGGGCGGAACGGTCACCGTAGCCCTCCGCGAAGGATACTACTGCATCGACGCACACCTGACGCTGAGCGACAACTCCGACTACGACTACTCGTTCGTCGGCGAGCTGTCGTTCCTCAACCGCTCGGACGAGGGGCAGATGAGCAACCTCACGGGCGACGTCACGCTGAGCGGCATGACGCAGGCGCTGGCCGGCTACTACGGGGCAGCCTTCACCAACACGTCGGACTACTACACAATCATCATCGCCGGACCGGACTACGACCTGGACGTCAACTACGGAGCCTCGGACGCCCTGATGCTGACGCTCAACGTCACCCCCGGGAGCACGGATGGGATTCCGTCGGGCAGCTACACGGTCGTCGACACCTCGACGGCCATCGACTTCTACCCCAACACCGCGCTGAGCGGCATCTATGACCCCACCTACGGCGGCTACTTCGGCACGTGGTTCTTCTCGACCACCGGGAAGCTGGAGGCGTCACTGCGCGGCGGCGAGGTGAAGGTAACCAACAACGGCGACGGCACCTGCGTCTTCGACATCTCGCTGCAGGACGGCTACGGCCACCGCGTGTCGGGCAGCTGCACGGTCCCCTGCCGCGTGGAGGACTGGTCGTAGCGACACACACTTCCGCAGGAACACGGACCCAAGCAACGAAGAGACCGGCCTTTCCCGAACGGGAAAGCCGGTCTCTCATTTTTCCACAAGGCAATCGGGCGGCGGCACAGCCGGCAGCGGAGGAGGGGGAGCAGACAGAAGAGGAGGACGACGGAACGGGCCGATGACAGAACGGCCGGACGCAGAACCGACCGACGAAAGGACAGCCGGGCCGGCAGTACCGGGCCGGACGCAAGGGGAGGGGTGGCGGAACAGCCCGCCGCAGAACCGCCCGGAAGCGACACCGGGCCCTCTACCTAACAGGCCGGAAGCAACACCGGGCCCTCCGTCTACAGTTCAATCGACTTGCAGCGGAGCCCCATCTCGCGAATCCGCTCCAGCGTCCGGGGCAGCGCATAGCGCATGTTGCGGAAGGACTTCTCGCTGTCGTGAAAGACCACGATGGAGCCCGGCGCCAGATACTTGGTCACGTTCTTCAGACAGGAGCGCGGCGAGAGGCGGCGGTTGTAGTCGCGCGAGATGATGTCCCACATCACCAGCTTGTAGCGCTGGCCGAGCAGCCGCGCCTGCGCCGGCGTGATGCGGGCATAGGGCGGACGGAACAGCTCGCTGTGGATAAAATCGTTGGCAAAATCCACATCCTCCGTATAGCGCTCCAGGCTCATGCCCCACCCCTTCTGGTGGGAGTAGGTATGGTTGCCCACCTTGTGGCCGGCGTCGAGGATGCGCTGGAAGAGGTCGGGATACATCTCGACGTTCTTGCCCAGCACGAAGAAGGTCGCTTTGGCATCGTACTTGTCGAGCGTCGAGAGAATCCATTCGGTAATGCCGGGCGTCGGGCCGTCGTCGAAGGTGAGGAAGACCCCCTCCGCATCGTCGATTTCCCAGATGAGGTCCGGCATCAGACGCCGGATTATTTTCGGTGGTTTGAGTCGCATGGCAATCGGTTCCCGAAGCAAAAATAGTGAAAATCCCTCCCATTCCGAAAAAATATATCTATATTTGTAGGGTGTGCAGTACTCCGTCTGCACAGAGCGCCGCACACCTCAATCCATTAACCGACCATACCATGAAAAAGAGACTGCTGCTCGCACTGGTTGCCCTCGTCGCCCTGGCGGGAACCGGCTGCGACGCCTTCCACAAACTCAACAACGACCATAAGAAGAGCGCCCAGGGGCGCCCCTACGAACTGATTGTCGTCTGCCCGCAGGACAAATGGACGGGCGAACTGGGCGACACGCTGCGCAGCGTGCTGACGGCCCCCGTCCCCTACCTCAACCAGACCGAACCGCACTTCGACGTGCTGCGCGTCACCGAGCGGGGCTTCTCGGGAATGGTGGCCGACCACCGCAACATCCTCAAGGTGGCGACCGACCCGAAGCTCGACTCGACCACGGTGGCCGTCCAGTACGACGTGACGTCACGGCCGCAGATTGTCCTCACACTCCAGGGCCCCGACAACCGCCACCTGACCGACTACGTCTCGGCCCACCGCGAGCAGCTGCTCGCAGTGCTCGAGAAGGCCGAGCGCGACCGCGCCATCGAGAGCGCCCTGCGCTACAACGAGACGGGCATCCAGAAGGCCATCCTCAAGAACTTCGGCGTCGAGATGACCGTGCCGAAGGGCTACATCCTGGCCGCCGACCAGCCCGACTTCCTCTGGGCACGCTTCGAGTACCCCGAAGCCAGCCAGGGCTTCTTCATCTACTCCTACCCCTACGCCGGCAAGGAGGCGCTCACCCCCGAGGCGCTCATCGCCGCCCGCAACCAGTTCGCCGCCCGCATTCCGGGACCCTCCGACGGCTCCTACATGACCACCTCGGAGCTCTTCGTGCCGGGCTACCGCATCTTCAAGCTCGAGGGGCGCGTCTGGATTGAGATGCGCGGCTTCTGGGATGTCGAGGGCGACTTCATGGGCGGTCCCTACGTCAGCTACACCACCGTCGATGAGCGTACGGGCCGCGTCTTCACGCTCGACTGCTACGTCTACTCGCCCCACCTGCACAAGCGCAACTTCATGCGCGGCGTCGAACATCTGCTCTATCTGGTGAAGTTCCCCGACTGAGCCTCCGACCCGCCGACCGACCTTCCACCCCCGCCCCGCCGATGCCCCCGCTGCTGACATACCTCCTCTTCGGAATCTACGCGGTCACGATTCTCGGCATCGTTCTGGTCATCATCACCGACAACCGGAACCCGCTGAAAACCGTGCCGTGGATTGTCGTGCTGCTCTTCGCACCGGTTGTGGGGCTGCTCTTCTACTTCTTCTTCGGACAAAACCTCTCGAAGCTGCGCATCCTCTCGCGCCGCATGCGCAAGCGCATCCACATGCAGCTGCTCGAGGCCGGGCCCGACGAACGGAAGGAGCTCCCGGCCCAGTACCGGCCGCTGGCCCGCCTGCTCGGCAACGCGGGCCACTCCATCCCGCTCTGCGGAAGCCGCATCACCCCCTACGTCGACGGCGCCTCGAAGATGGAGGCGCTGCTGGGTGACATCGCCGCAGCGCACGAGCACATCCACCTCCAGTACTACATCCTCAACGACGACACCACGGGGCTCCGCCTGCGCAACGCCCTGATGGCCAAGGCGCGCGAGGGGGTCGAAATCCGGATTCTCTACGACGACGTAGGGAGCAGCAGCGTGCACAAGCGCTTCTTCGAGGAGATGCGCCGCGCCGGCATCGAGGTGCGCCCCTTCCTCCACGTCAAGTTCCCGCTCTTCACCAGCAAGGTCAACTACCGCAACCACCGCAAGATTGCCGTCATCGACGGCCGCACGGGCTACATCGGCGGCATGAACATCGCCGACCGCTACGTCGTCGGCACCGACTGGGGGACGTGGCGCGACACCCACTTCCGCGTCGAGGGGCCCGGCGTGGCGGGGCTTCAGGCCTCGTTTCTGAGCGACTGGGGCGCCACCACGCGCATCCGCCTGCGCGACGAACGCTACTACCCCCGCACCGAACGCTTCACGCACAACATCATGCAGGTGCTCCCCAGCGGCCCCTTCGGCAAGTGGCGCACGCTGCTCCAGGCCGACAGCTACGCCATCGCCAACGCCCGCCGGCGCATCTGGATTGAGACCCCCTACTTCCTCCCCTCCGACGTGCTCAACACGGCGCTCCAGACCGCCGCGCTGGCCGGCATCGACGTGCGGCTGCTCCTCCCGGCCCGCTCCGACTCGCGGGTGGTCGACCTGGCGACCCACTCCTTCCTCGACGACATGCTCAAGGCCGGGGCGAAGGTCTACTTCTACCAGCCGGGCTTCCTCCACTCGAAGCTGCTGCTCATCGACGACGGATTGTCCGTCATCGGCTCGGCCAACATGGACTTCCGCAGCTTCGAGCACAACTTCGAAATCAACGCCTTCGTCTACGACGGCGACTTCGCCGCCGTGATGGCCGACATCTTCCGCCGCGACATGGAGCAGAGCCGGCTCGTCACCCCGGGCGAGTGGTTCCACCGCCCCCGTTCGCGCCGCTTCGCCGAGTCGCTCATGCGGCTCTTCTCGCCGCTGCTCTAACCCCCTCCCCCCGGCCGAAACCTCCGCCGCAGCACATCCACACCCACCCCCAACCACAAAAAACAGCGTAAGCCGCGCCCGCAAAGGTCCCTTCGGACATGGACAAAAAAAACGGAGCCGGGATTGCTCCCGGCTCCGCACCGTCCGAGGACGGTTTTCGGCTAATTGGCAAAAGTCAGACCCTTGTCGTCGGCGTCGATTCGAATCGGCTTGTCGCGATGTACCTCGCCGGCCAGAATCCGCTTCGACAAATCGTTGACGATGTAGCGCTGGATGGTACGCTTGACAGGACGGGCTCCGTAGAGCGGGTCGTATCCTGCCGTGGCCACCCACTTGCGTGCGGCTGCCGTATACTCGAGCTTGATGCCGTTCTCCTCGAGCATGTGGCGCACGATGCCCAGCTGAATGTCGACGATGCGCTCGATGTCGGCATGCGTCAGCGGCTCGAACATCACAATCTCGTCGATACGGTTCAGGAACTCGGGCTTGAGCTGCTGCTTGAGCAGTTCGATGACCTCGCGGCGCGTCTTCTCGATGACCTCCTCGGGGAGCTTGTCGCCGTGGAAGGCCGAGGCGAAGTTCTCCTGGATAATCTGCGAGCCCATGTTCGACGTCATGATGATAATCGTGTTGCGGAAGTCGACCGTACGACCCTTGTTGTCGGTCAGTCGTCCGTCGTCGAGCACCTGCAGCAGGATGTTGAAGACATCGGGGTGCGCCTTCTCGATTTCATCGAGCAGCACGACCGAGTAGGGCTTGCGCCGCACGGCCTCGGTGAGCTGTCCGCCCTCGTCGTAACCGACGTATCCCGGAGGCGCACCGACCAGACGCGAGACGCTGTGACGCTCCTGGTATTCGCTCATGTCGATTCGCGTCATCATCGAGTCGTCGTTGAAGAGGAACTCGGCCAGCGCCTTCGCCAGCTCGGTCTTGCCCACACCCGTCGTACCGAGGAAGATGAATGAACCAATCGGCTTGCGCGGGTCGTTCAGCCCGGCACGCGAGCGGCGCACGGCGTCGGAGATGGCGGCAATGGCCTGGTCCTGGCCTACGACCCGCTTGTGAAGCTCCTCCTCCATGTGGAGCAGCTTCTCGCGCTCCGAAGCCAGCATGCGCTGTACGGGGATGCCCGTCCAACGCGATACCACTTCGGCGATATCCTCGGCGTCGACCTCCTCCTTAATCATGGCGTCACCGCCGGCCGAAGCCAGACGGAACTCCTCCTGCAGGGTTGCAATCCGCTTCTGGGCCTCCTGAATCCGGCCGTAGCGAATCTCGGCCACACGTCCGTAGTCGCCCTGACGCTCGGCCTGCTGCGCCTCAATCTTGAGCCGCTCGATTTCGTCCTTGTTCGACTGAATCTTCTTCAGCAGGTCGCGCTGGCTCTGCCACTTGGCTCGCAGCTCCGAATCCTTGGCCTTCAGCTCGTCGATTTCGTGCGTCAGCGTCTCGACACGCTCCTTGTCGTTCTCGCGGCGAATCGCCTCGCGCTCAATTTCGAGCTGGCGGACACGGCGGTCGAGCGTATCAATCTCCTCAGGCATCGAGTTCATCTCGAGCCGCAGCCGCGAGGCGGCCTCGTCGACCAGGTCGATGGCCTTGTCGGGGAGGAACCGTGAGGTGATGTAACGCGTCGAGAGTTCGACGGCGGCCACAATCGCCTCATCCTTGATACGCACCTGATGGTGGTTCTCGTAACGCTCCTTCAGACCGCGGAGAATCGAGATGGCATCCTCGCGCGAAGGCTCGTCGACCATCACCTTCTGGAAACGGCGTTCGAGCGCCTTGTCCTGTTCGAAGTACTTCTGGTACTCGTCGAGGGTCGTGGCGCCGATGGTGCGCAACTCGCCGCGTGCCAGCGCCGGCTTGAGGATGTTGGCGGCATCCATCGCACCCGACGACTTGCCGGCACCGACCAGCGTGTGAATCTCATCGATGAAGAGCAGAATCTCGCCCTCGCTCGAAACGACCTCCTGCACGACGGCCTTCAGTCGCTCCTCGAACTCGCCCTGATACTTCGCGCCGGCAATCAGCGCACCCATGTCGAGCGAGTAAATCACCTTCGACTTGAGGTTCTCGGGCACGTCGCCGTCGACAATACGGTGGGCAATGCCCTCGGCGATGGCCGTCTTGCCCACACCGGCCTCACCGACCAGGATAGGGTTGTTCTTCGTACGGCGCGAAAGAATCTGCAGCACGCGGCGAATCTCCTCGTCACGCCCGATAACGGGGTCGAGCTTGCCCGAACGAGCCTGCTCGTTGAGGTTGATGGCGTACTTACCCAGTGCGTCGAACTCCTGCGAGGAGGTCTGCGAGTCGACCGTCGCCCCCTTGCGGAAGGTGCGGATAGCCTCGATGAGCTCCTTCTCCGATGCGCCGTAGCGCTTGAGCAGCTCGGAGACCTGACCGCGCTCGGCCACGAGCGCCAGCAACAGGTGCTCGACCGACGCATACTTGTCGCCGAAATTCTTCGTGAAATCGACGGCGCGCTGTACGACCTTCGACGTATCCTGCGCGAAATACTGCTCACCGCCGCCCTGCACCCTCGGGAGGGAACCCAGCAGACGGGTCGTCTCCTCGCGCAACATCTTGACATTGACGCCCACACGGCCCAGAAGGAAGGTCGCCAGCGCATTGTCCTCGCGTATCAGCACGCTCAGCAGGTGCACCGGCTCCACGGCCTGCTGCCCCCGCTCCTGTGCAAGAGTAATTGCAGCCTGCAACGCCTCCTGCGCCTTGATGGTTAAAGTGTTGATATTCATATTGCGTTGTTTTTGTTAGTTTCAATGTTCGCCCTCCATACCCGCAAAACCCCTGCCAGGCCATAAAAACGCGTTTCGAGACGCTCCGGAGGGGCTTTTTGTCACTTTTTGACACCTTTTGTCACGTCACGACTGCCATGTGTCCGCCAAAATGGCGGCTCCGACACGAAAAGGGTTGTCAGCAAACGAAAAAGGCCTGCAACCGCCGCCCAGGCGGGTTGCAGGCCTTCACACGGCGCCGCACAAGGGCGAAGAGCGAACAGGCAATTCCTATTATAGGAAGGCTTCGCCGGCGGTCAGTTGCCGCGGTAGGTGGCGTAGCCGTTGGCCGACATGGTGATGGGGATGTGGTAGTGGCTGTCGCCCTCGATGCGGAAGGTCACCTCGACCCAGGGGTAAATCGAGCGGAGCCCCTGCCGGGCGAAGTAGGCTTCGGTCTCGAAGCGCAGCCGGTAGAGGCCGTTGCGGGCCTCGCCGGCCGGCAGCAGGTCGGCCACCCGGCCGTTGGCATCGGTCCGCCGCTCGGCCACCCGCTGCCAGAGGCCGTCCCCCTGCAGCTCCTCGAGCACCACCGCCACATCCGACGCCGGCCTTCCCAGCGAGACGTCGAGCATGTGGGTGCTCAGCCGGTAACCCGGCTCCGCGGCCGAACTCCACTCAGCGCACAGCAGCACCGCCAGCGCCACGGCAATCATTCGAATCGTACGCATAACTTTTCTTTTTTTTGAAAGGTTAAACCATAGTTGAATAATCGAGCCGGGGCACGGCCGGCGCAGCCATCCATCCGCCTGCCCCTCGGGGGAGGGGCAAGATAGGAAAATTCGGCCGGAGAACAATACCCTCCGCAGGGATTTTTTCCAATGGGCAACCCCGCCCTTCGCCGGAGCGCCTCCGCCGGGCCGTCGCCGGACATCCGCTCCGCCTCCGTCCCCGCCTCCGCCCTGCCATCCCCGAAAGATTGCCGGTAAAAATCGAAGGCCGCGTTCGATTCTTCACGCATATTTCGTATCTTTGCTGCATCATGAGTGATTTCATCGTCAGCGCACGCAAATACCGCCCCGCGACCTTCGCTTCGGTCGTCGGGCAGAAACATATCACCTCCACGCTCCGCAACGCCATCGAACGGGGACAGCTGGCCCATGCCTACCTCTTCTGTGGCCCGCGCGGCGTGGGCAAGACCACCTGCGCCCGCATCTTCGCCAAGGCCATCAACTGCCTCCACCCCCACGGAGCCGAGGCCTGCAACGAGTGCGAATCGTGCCGCGCCTTCAACGAGGGGCGCTCGCTCAACATCCACGAGCTCGACGCCGCCTCGAACAACTCGGTCGAGGACATCCGCACGCTCATCGACCAGGTGCGGGTCATCCCCCAGGTGGGCCGCTACTCGGTCTTCATCATCGACGAGGTCCACATGCTCTCGGCGGCCGCCTTCAACGCCTTTCTGAAGACGCTCGAGGAGCCCCCCGCCCATGCGATTTTCATCCTCGCCACCACCGAGAAGCACAAAATCATCCCGACGATTCTCTCGCGCTGCCAGATTTACGACTTCAACCGCATCCGCGTCGAGGACGGCGTCGAGTACCTCAAGTACATCGCCTCGCAGGAGGGCATCACCTACGACGAGGAGTCGCTCAACCTCATCGCCCAGAAGGCCGACGGAGGCATGCGCGACGCGCTGTCGATGTTCGACAAGGCGGTCTCGTTCTGCGGCACGACGCTCCGCTACCCCGAGGTGGCCCAGACGCTCAACGTGCTGGACTACGACACCTACTTCAACGTCACGCAGCTGCTGCTTGAGGGCAACTACGTCGAGGCGCTGGTCGCCTTCGACCAGGTGCTCTGCCGCGGCTTCTCGGGGCAGGCCTTCATGGCGGGGCTCAACCGCCACATGCGCGACCTGCTGATGGCCAAGCGTCCCGAGACGCTGCGCCTCATCGAGATGACGGGCACGCTGCTCGAACGATACCGCACGCAGGCGGAGGCCTGCAGTGTCGAGTTCCTCTTCGGAGCCATCTCCATTCTGACGGAGCTTGACGGAAAGATACGGCAGTCGTCCAACCAGCGGCTGCTTGTCGAGCTGGGCCTGATGAAAATCTCAGGTCTCGGCCAAAAAAAAAATAATCCCCTGACCACCGACGCCGACTACCCGCTTCCGGAGCTCGACGGACCCGCACCGCGGCAGCATACGGCAACCGCAGCAGCAGCGTCAACTGCCCCGGCAGCCACCCGGCCCGCACCGCAACCGGCCGGCGCAGCAGCCTCCCGACCCGCGGCAGCCCCGACCCCGGCAGCGGCCCCGCAGACGGCACCCCGCACCGCAGCGGGCGCCCCGGCCGTAACGGCTGCGGCACAACCGCAGAATCCGGAAGGGGCCCCGGCCCGCAGCAACGCAACGGCTGCCTCCGCGCAACCAGGCGGCGCTCCAAGCGCCGCAACAACCGCTCCGGCCGCTGGTCCGGCCGCTGGTTCGGGCATGGGAACAGCCGCAGCCCGGCCGCGGCGCAGCCCGCTGGGGACATCCCTCTCGGAGCTGCTGGCGACGACGGACCCCGCCGTCGAGGCCGAAGAGGCCACGGCTGCCGCACCGGTCATCGACCCCCAGAGCGAGGCAAAGCTCCAGCGGGCGCGCGAAGCCATCTTCGCCCTCATCCGAGAGAAGCGCCCCCGCTTCGTGGCCGCCTTCGAGCAGATGCAGTTCATCGGCAACACCATCTGCGTGAGCGTTCCGACGGCGGCGCTGCGCGAAGAGATGCTCCGCTCGAAGACCGAGATGCTGATGCGCATCGTCGAGCTGGCCGGCATCCACGGCACCATCGACCTCGAGGTCAAGGTCAACGAACAGATTCGCGCCTCGCGCCCCATCAAGCTGGAGGACCGCATGCGCTACATAACCGAAAAGAATCCGCTGGTGGCCGAGCTGCGCAAGGCGCTCGACCTCGAGGCGGAATAAGACGGGCGGCACGCCGCCCCACCCCGCGGAGAGGAGGCCGACGCCCCGACCGACGCGCGGCAACCGCACAACGAAGCAAGAAAGACAACGAAACGATATGAAAAACTTCATCGAAGAACTCGAATGGCGCGGCATGATTCACACCATCATGCCCGGCGCAAAGGAACAACTCGAAAAAGAGATGACGACGGCCTACCTGGGCATCGACCCCACGGCCGACTCGCTGCACATCGGCCACCTGGTGGGCGTGATGATTCTCAAGCACTTCCAGCTGTGCGGCCACCGTCCGCTGGCCCTTGTGGGCGGCGCCACGGGCATGATTGGCGACCCCTCGGGCAAGTCGCAGGAGCGCAACCTGCTCGACGAGCAGACGCTGCGCCACAACCAGGAGGCCATCAAGCGGCAGCTGGCCAAGCTGCTCGACTTCGACTCGGACGCCCCCAACGCCGCACGCATGGTCAACAACTACGACTGGATGAAGGACTTCACCTTCCTGGACTTCATCCGCGACATCGGCAAGTGCATCACCGTCAACTACATGATGGCCAAGGATTCGGTCAAGAAGCGCTTCAACGGCGAGGGTGACGGCATGTCGTTCACCGAGTTCACCTACCAGCTCGTGCAGGGCTACGACTTCCTGCACCTCTACCAGACGATGAACTGCAAAATCCAGCTGGGCGGCGCCGACCAGTGGGGCAACATCACCACCGGCACGGAGCTCATCCGCCGCAAGCTGGGTCCCGAGGCCGAGGCCTTCGCCATCACCTGCCCGCTCATCACCAAGGCCGACGGCACGAAGTTCGGCAAGACCGAGAGCGGCAACGTATGGCTCGATGCACGCTACACGTCGCCCTACAAGTTCTACCAGTTCTGGCTCAACGTGAGCGACGAGGATGCCAAGCGCTACATCAAGATTTTCACGCTGCTCGACCGCGAGACCATCGAGGCGCTCATCGCCGAGCATGAGGCTGCGCCCCACCTGCGCGTGCTGCAGAAGCGGCTGGCGGAGGAGGTGACCACCATGATTCACTCGCGCGAGGAGTACGAGAAGGCCCTCGAGGCATCGAACATCCTCTTCGGCAGCTCGACCTCCGAGGCGCTGCGCCGCCTCGACGAGCAGACGCTGCTGCAGGTCTTCGAGGGGGTTCCGCAGTTCCGCATCGCCCGCTCGGAGCTCGGCACGCTCCCCTTCATCGAGCTCTGCGCCGGACGGACCAACATCTTCCCCTCGAAGGGCGAGTGCCGCAAGATGGTCCAGGGCGGCGGCGTGTCGCTCAACAAGGAGAAGGTCACCGACCCGATGCGCATCGTCACGGAGGAGGAGCTCATCGCCGGCAAGTACCTGCTCGTACAGCGCGGCAAGAAGAACTACTACCTGGTCATCGCCGAATAGCTCCGAAGGGGTCATGCTCTACGACATCGAACTGACACGCATGGAGTTCCGGGCCTACCACGGCTGCTACGACCTGGAGCAGCAGGTCGGCAACCGCTTCACGGTCGACCTGGTCATCACGGCCGAGCTGGGCGACGCCGCCGAGCGCGACGACGTAACGCGGACGGTCAACTACCTGACCGTCTACGAGACGGTCCGCCGCCAGATGGGCATCACGCAGCGGACCATCGAGCGGGTGGCCGCCAACATCATCGAGGCGCTCTACGCCGACTTCGCCCAAATCCGGCACGTAAAATGCAGGGTTTCGAAGCTCGCACCGCCGCTGGGCGGCAAGCTGGAGAAGGTCAGCGTCGTGCTCGAGCGTTAAGGGCCGGGCATCCCGACGCAGCCAGGACGAGCGGAGCGACCCTGACCCTTCCCGACGGAAGGCAAGGCCGCTCCGCTTGCCGTATCCGTGAAGGGCAGCACCGCAGGGGGGGGCGAGCACCGCGCAACAGCCGCCCCACCGGGGCCTCAGGAGCAGGCGCCCCGTGACCGCCGCAACACAGGGGTCCGGAACCTGGCACCGCGCAACAACCGCGCCGCCGGGGAACCAGGCACCGCTGCGACTGCCACACAGCAACCGAGAGCAGAAAGCATCCATAAATCATAGAATACCATGACACACCACCACCATCGCGTCACACTGGGCGGCAAACTGAGCGCCGTGCTGGTCGCCGCCGGGAGCTCCGTAGGGCTGGGCAACATCTGGCGCTTCCCCTACGTCGCCGGAGAGAACGGCGGCGGAGCCTTCCTGCTGATATATATAGGTTGCGTACTGCTGCTGGGACTCCCCATCATGGTGGCCGAGTTCGCCGTCGGCCGCTCGACGCGCCGCAATGCCGTGGGCGCTTACCACGCGCTCGACCGCCGCTGGAGCTTCATCGGCTACAACAGCGTGCTGGCCGCCTTCCTCATCCTGGGCTTCTACTTCGTGGTCTCGGGCTGGACGGTCGAGTATACGGTCCACTCGCTCACGGGCGAGCTGGCCCGCCATACGACGGCCGAGGAGTATGCCTCGCTCTTCGAGCGCTTCATCACCAATCCATGGCGGCCGCTGCTCTACACGCTGCTCTTCATCCTGGCCACCCACGCCGTCATCGCGCTCGGCGTCCAGAAGGGAATCGAACGCTCAGCCAAGGTGCTCATGCCGCTGCTCTTCGTCATCCTCATCGCACTCTCGATTCACGCGCTGCTGATGCCCGGCGCCGGCGAGGGGCTCCGTTTCCTCTTCTACCCCGACTTCTCGAAGGTGACCGCCTCGACGCTGCTCACGGCGCTGGGCCAGGCCTTCTTCTCGCTCTCGGTAGGCATCGGCACCATGGTGACCTACGCCTCCTACTTCAAGCCCGACACCAACCTGCGCCACACGGCCCTCAACGTCTCGCTGCTCGACACGCTGGTGGCCGTACTGGCCGGCGTGATTATCTTCCCGGCCGTCTTCACAGCCGGCATCGCCCCCACGTCGGGCCCCTCACTGGTCTTCATCACGCTGCCCGGCATCTTCAACGGCATGCCGCTGAGCATGGTCTGGTCGACGGTCTTCTTCCTGCTGCTGGTCGTCGCCGCCATCACCTCGACCATCTCGCTGCACGAGGTCATCACGGCCTACCTGCACGAGGAGTGGCACCTCTCGCGCCGCGCGGCCGCCTGGCTCACCACGGGCGCCACGGCACTGCTGGCAACGCTCGCCTCGCTCTCGCTCGGAGTGCTCGGCGGCTGGCGCATCTTCGGGCTGACACTCTTCGATGCCCTCGACTTCGCCACGGCCAACATCCTGCTCCCGCTGGGCAGTCTCTTCACCTGCCTCTTCGTCGGCTGGAAGCTCGACCCCGCGCGGCTGCACGACGAGGTAACCAACGGCGGGGAGCTCCGCTTCCGCATCTACGGGCTCTTCATCTTCCTGCTGCGCTGGGTCTGCCCCATCATCCTGCTGCTGGTCTTCCTGGACAACCTGGGGCTCTATTGAACCGATTTTATAAATTTTTAAAAACGGACGTCTCCTCGAATGCGGGAGCGTCCGTTTTTCTCTTCCGAAGCCTCTGAAAAGGGGCGAAAAGAGCGCGAAAGTTTCGTTTTGAAATGATTTTCCGCCTCCTCCAAACCAATTTCAAACTCGAAACAAGCCATTAACGACCAGAAAGCAAGGAAATGTCACCCGAAGTACACCGTCTGAAGTGGCGTAAGAGGTGAGCCCCGTGGCCGTAATTGTAACAATACAGAGCCCGTTTTGAACGAATCTATACTCCCTTTCGACAAAATGGAGTGCAAAAAGGATATCCTTTGTTCCAATAACTTCCACGACAAGGGGCTATTATCCCGCCGAAAGCGCCTCTTCGTTACAAAGCAGTGAATTCTTTGCAAAAGAATCGTTATCTATTTTGAAATATAAAATATAATCCCTACATTTGTTTTGAAATAAAATAAAAATTATTACGCATCGCAACTACTCCGTTAAAAAACGCCCACTGTCCATGAAAAGAATACTTCTTTGCCTTCTGGCAAGCATTCTTTGGCTCGGAACCGTTGCACGCCCTGTGAAGGGCCGCGTCACCTGCGAAAAAGAGCCTGTCGGTAACGTCTTGCTTACCGACGGCCATACCTTTGCCCGCACCGATGCGAACGGAGCCTACGAACTCGACCTCGCAGAGGGTGCACACTTCGTTGCGATGGTGACCCCGGCGGGCTACGTCGCCCCCGCCGAGGAGGGATTTCCACGTTTCTACCGCGCCGTCGAGGAGCGCACGTCGCGCTACGACTTCGAGCTGCTGCGCTGGGAGGCCCCCACGGCCGGATACGAACTGCTGGCCATCGCCGACCCGCAGCCCAAGAGCCGCAACCACTTCGAACGGCTGGAGCAGGAAATAATACCTATATTAAATAAAAGATGCGCCCGCGCCGCGGCTGCCGACCGGCCGCAGGCCGCGCTGATTCTGGGCGACATCGTCTGGGACTCGCCCGAGCTGATGGCCGGCGTAAAGGGACTCTTCGGACAGCTGGGCATCCCCGTCTACCCGCTTATCGGCAACCACGACCACGACCGCGCGGTGAGCGACGACGACGCCTCGGCCGAGAACTACCGCCGCTGCTTCGGCCCGACCTACTACGCCTTCGATTTGGGCCGCACCCATTACATCGTCCTCGACGACATCATCTACCACGGCGACAAACACTACGACGAGCAGCTCGACACGCTGCAACTCGCCTGGGCCGCCCGCTATGCCCGCCTGCTGCCGACGGGCTCGCGCGTCTGCATCGCCATGCACGCACCGGTCTACAAGTCATGGCTCAACCACACGATGGAGAGCATCGAGCCGCTTCTGGCGGCTTTTGCCGGCTTCGAACTCCACTTCATCACGGGCCACACCCACATCAACTCGAACTACGAGGTGCGCGACGGCGTCACGGAGCACAACGTGGCGCAGCTCTGCGGCAACCTCTGGCACGACCCGATGAATGCCGACGGCACGCCGAAGGGCTATCAGCTCTTCCGCGAGTCGGGCGACGACTTCGAGTGGCAGTACCAGAGCCTCGACGAACCGGCCGACCGGCAGCTGCGTCTCTGGCTCCCGGGTCAGGTCGAGGGCTATGGTGACCGACTGGTGGTCAAGGCGTGGAACTGGGACCCGCACTGGACGGTGGTCTGGTATGAGGACGGCCGCTACCGCGGCGCCATGCAGCGCATCCACATCGCCGACCCCGACTATACGGCCCGCCTCGACTCGCTGCGCAGCGCCGGCGTACGGCTCGCGCATGCACAGAGCGCCCGCCCCACCAACTTCTACTTTGCGGCCCGACCCTCGGCCGACGCCCACGCGGTCACCGTCGTTGCCACCGACCGCTTCGGACGCCGATACACCGAGCAGCTCCGCCTCCGGTGACCCGCTCGAAACAATAACAACCCTATGTAAAAAACCAAAACCCAATACCGTATGAAAAAACTCCTTACACTACTTACCATTCTGTCGCTGTCGTGTACGCTGCTTTGCATCTCGGGATGCGAGGACAGCGGCGACTCCGTCTATGTGGACGAGGGGCGACTGGTATCCGACGTGGTAATCAACACATCGATGGATGTGTTCAAGGGCATGGAGGTCCCCATCGAAGGCCAGGGCTTCGAATCGGGCGACCAGATGATGCTCCGCGCCGAGACCGACCTCGAGGCAACGACCGAGGTCTCCTCGTCGAACCTTCTGACCTTCACGCTCCCCGACGAGATTGAGGACGGACACACCTACAAATTCGTCCTGCTCCGCGGCGACGACTACCAGGTGCTCGGCGCCTCGACGCTGACCGTCAAGCTGGTCATCAACGTCGAACTCGACGAGACGATGTCGGCCTCGTGGGGAGCTCCCGCCGTCATCCGCGGCGAGGGATTCCGCATGACCGACGTGCTGGTGCTCGACCAGGCCGGCGGCTCGCATGAAATCACGCCCAGCGAGGTGGACGACCAGTCGGTCACCTTCATCATTCCCGAGGGCGTCGCCGAGGGTGAGAGCACCTTCACGCTGCGCCGCGGCGAGGAGACCCAGGAGCTCGGCACGACCGAACTCTTCCTCTCGACCTCGGCCGTCGTTCCCGACAAGGAGGGCATGACCATCAAGGGCATCGTCCACAGCAACGGACAGGGCATTCCCAACGTGCTCGTATCGGACGGCGACCTGATTACCCAGACCGACGAGAACGGCTTCTACTGGCTCGCTTCGGAGAAGCGCAACCAGCTGGCCTTCATCATCCTGCCCTCGGGCTACGACGTGCCGACGCAGAAGGCGATGCCGCAGTTCTGGAAGCCCTGCACGCTCGACGCCTCGACCTGCGAGCAGCTCGACTTCAAGCTCATTCCGACGCAGAACGACAACCACACGATGCTCGTGGCTACGGACATGCACCTGGCCAACCGCAACACGCCGCTTGACCACGTACAGTTCGCCGACGGCTTCGTAAGTGAGATTACGGCCAACTACAACAGCTTCGCAGGCAAGGTCTACATGCTCAACCTGGGCGACTTCTCGTGGGACCTCTACTGGTATTCGAACAAGTGGGCGCTGCCCGAGTGCAAGGCTGCCATCGAGGACTTCAACTTCCAGGTATGGTCCGCCATGGGCAACCACGACAACGACCCCTACGTGGCCGATGACTTCCTGGCCGAGGCTCCCTACCGCCAGTACATGGGCCCGGTCTACTACGCAATGAACATCGGCAAGATTCACTACATCATGCTCGACGATACGCAGTATACCAACGACGGCGGCTCGCAGGGCGTCGTGGGCGACCGTGAGTACAACCGCACCTTCACCGCCAAGCAGCTTGCCTGGCTGCGCGAGGAGCTCAAGTACGTCGACAAGTCGACCCCGATTGTGGTCGGCGCACACTGCCCGCTCTACAACTACTCGGGCATCGACCGCGTAACCACCGCCGTAACCAACGTGAGCGAGGTGCTGAGCTGCTTCGACGGCTTTAAGAACGTCACCTTCGTCACGGGCCACACGCACGTCAACCGCAACATCCAGTCGCCCTCGTTCAGCAACGTCTACGAGCAGAACGTGGCGGCCGTCTGCGGCACCTGGTGGTGGACGCGCAACTACGCCGGCATCAACATCTGCACGGACGGCTCGCCGGCCGGCTACAAGATTTACACGGTCAACGGCACCGACATGAAGTGGCAGTACAAGGGCGTCGACCTGCCCGTCGAGCGTCAGTTCATGACCTACGACATGAACGAGGTGAAGAACTACTGGGCAACCGACGAGGAGGCGCAGAAGGCCTTTGATTCGGGCAACCTGCCCAACCGCCGCAACGACTACAACTCGGTGGGCGAAAACGAGGTATTCATCAACGTTTGGGCCTACGAACCGGGCTGGAAAATCACCGTGACGGAGAACGGCCGCCAGCTCGACGTCGAGCAGGTATGGATGCGCGACCCGCTCCACACGATTTCCTACGACATCCCGCGCGGCGTCTCGAACTCGCTCACCTTCCCCTCGGGATACTGCCCGCACATCTTCTCCGTGACGGCTTCGTCCGCGAACTCGACGCTCGAAATCTCCGTCACCGACCGCTTCGGCAACGTCTACACCGAGAGCATGACGCGCCCCAAGGCGTTCAAGTCCGATTTCTAACCGCAAAAATCATAACCCATGAAAAGATTACGCAACAAATGGTTTCTGCCGCTCTTCTGCGCAGCGCTCCTGGCAACGGGAGGCTGCTCGGAGGACGAGACGGAGAGCAGTTCGCGCGAGCCGCTGCCCCCGACCATAACCACCGAGAACATACCCGACCAGGGCTTCTCGTTCCTCTATACGGCACAGGAGCCCCAGACCTTCCTGCTGAGCAGCGACGCCCCGTGGGAAATCACCAAGACGGAGGGCTGGTTTGTCGTCACCCCCAAGGAGGGTGAGGCCGGCACCGGGCTCGAAATCTCGGTCATTGCCAACGAGAACACGGGCGAGGAGCGCACGGGTGAATTCACCATCCGCGCCAACAGCGGCAACCACCTCCATCCGGTCTACACCGAGATGACGGTCCAGCTGCGTCAGGACGCCTTCAACGCCGCAGGACTTACCGTCGAGGGGATAACCGACGACCAGATGGTCTTCATGGCCGAAGAGTCGGCTCCGACGACGTTCTACGTAACGGGCTCCTTCGACTGGACCATCACCCTGAGCGACGACTCGTGGGTGAGCGTCTCGCCGATGCAGGGCACGGCTCTGGAGCGCACGGCCGTCCGCGTGACCCCGACGCCCAGCACCGACCGCCAGCGCCACGAGGCCACGATGACCATCACCGTTGCCGACCCGGCACTCTCGGAGAACACCGCGACGCGTGAAATCAAGCTCATCCAGATGCCGCCCGCCGACACGCACCCCGAAGGCACCGTCTTTCTGAAGGACGACTTCAGCTGGATTACCGCAAACTGGGTTGAGCCCTACACCAAGTACGGCTGGCCGTCGGTTGCCATCGACGGCAAGAACAACAACGAATTCGCACTGACCAACTCGTCGATTGCACCGGTGGTTGCCGAGAAGGGCTACACCACCAGCGCTTCGGTCTATGCCCGCTACGAGGGACACATCAAGCTGGGCAAGACGGCCACCATGGGCTCCATCACCACGCCCGCCCTTTCCGGCATCGACGCCGACAAGGCGGCAACGCTGCTCGTGCAGTTCGACGCTGCAGCCTACTCTTCGGCCGGCGGAACGGTCGACAACGGCGACACGCACTTCTATGTATCCGTCACGCCTCCGGCCACCATCGGCGACCTGGAGCAGAGCGAGGCAGCCATCGAGGTGACCAACGTCTGGAGCTGGAAACGCTACTCGGTACTCGTCTACGGAGCAACCTCCCAGACGCAGATTACCTTCGGCAGCGAGCGTACGGTCAAGTGCCGCCTCTATCTGGACAACATCTCCATCACGCGTGCAGCCGATGAAGGGGCCGAGGCTCCCGCACCCGAGGATGTGGAGACGCCGCTCGACAAGGAGATTGTCGACAACTCGCCCGCAGGAACCTACAACGCATCGAACGAGGTTTCGAAGGAGGGTGCCACGCTGCTCTACTCCGTCCGCGTGAACAAGGCATGGAGCGCCCAGAGCGACTGCGACTGGCTCACCATCACGGCCGTACGCTGCGGCTCGACCGGTACGGGCACCGACAACGGCGCATCGCTCTCGAACGGCGTCGCCACGGTTTCGGGCACGGCTCTTCCCTACAACCAGACGCTTCTGAGCGTGAGCGAAAACAAGACGACCGAGGCCCGCACGGGTCACATCACCATCCAGGCCGAGGGTCAGACCATCGAGACGATTACCGTGAAGCAGGAGGCCGGTGACCCCGCCAGCTTCGACATCACGGGACTTGCCGGCAACAGCCTCTCGCTTGCCGCCGACCCCGCATCGAGCGATGCAAGCGTAACCTTCACCGTGAAGGGTACCCACGACTGGAAGGCCACGGTACCCTCGGATGAGAGCTGGTACACGGTATCGCCCCTGCAGGGAGCCGCCGGAGAGGCCGTCGAGGTGACCGTAAGCGCCGTCGAGAAGAACGAGGGCGCCGCACGCACCGGGTCGTTCAACCTCCGCATGGAGCCCGCCGGACTGGAGCCCGTCACCGAGACCATCACCGTGACGCAGAACTCGCCCGAGGAGATGTGGGACCTCGCAACTCCCGTCCAGTGGAACTTCTCCGCCGACAACATGGGCAACTACAAGGAGTTCTTCGAGGGCCTGGCCAGCGACCCGACCGCCAAGAACGCACTTCCGGCCGACCAGGGTCCGGGCTACATCTCCTTCTCGCACAACTATCCGGGTCTGCCCGAAGAGTGCGAGCGTCTGGTCGGCAGCACGGGCCATCCCTACATAACCGGTGCATGGCCGGGTGACTACTGGAGCTTCCGCGTACCCGTCGCCTCGCTCGCAGCCGGGACGAAGATTCACTTCACGGGCCTGACCCGCACATCCAAAACCGGACAGAAGTACTGGAAACTGGTCTACAACGACGGCGGTGAGTGGAAGCCTGCCGCAACGCTTCTGACCAAGGAAGTCAACGGCCAGACGGTCGAGTACACGCATGCCATGGCAGACGACGGAAAAACGAACATCGGTGTGGATGTCACGGTGACCTACTCCAACGCCATCACCAGCGGCAACGTCGAGTTCCGCTTCATCTGCATGGCCAACGCACAGTCGAGCAACGAAGCGGCACTTTCGGCACCCAACGGCGGCACGAGCCGCTGGGCCGGCGCCGGAACGGCCGACAGCCCGCGCATCGAAGTGGTGCACTAACCAGCCGAATACCGGGGCGACGGAGACTCCGTCGGGCAGCCGTCGCCCCGTTTCCATCCGAACTAATAAACAAAGAAACGCGATATGAAGCTAAAATTTTACCTAAGGAACTTACTCGCGACCCTCGTGCTCGTACTGATTGCGGGCAGCGCATGGGCGCAGAGCCGACGCGTTACGGGTATCGTCTACGACACGGACGGCAAAACGCCGATGGTCGGAGCCACGATTCTGGTCAAGAACACGACCAACGGCGTCATCTCGGGTATCGACGGCAGCTACACCATCGAGGTGCCGGGCGACGATGCCACCCTGATTTTCCAGTCCCTGGGCTACGACTCGCAGGAGATTACGGTCGGCCCCCGCACACGCCTCGACGTAACGCTCAAGGAGGCTTCGCAGAAGATTGACGAAGTGGTCGTGACGGCCCTCGGTCTGACCCGCTCCGAGAAATCGGTGGGTTACGCCATCTCGAAGGTCGACGGCGACATCCTCACGCAGTCGACCACCTCGAACTGGGTGAGCAACCTCAACGGCAAGGTGGCCGGTCTGACCATGTCGTCGGCCGGTACGGGCCCCGGCGGCACGATGCGTGTCACGCTGCGCGGCGACTCGTCGCTCAACTACGGCGCCAACGAGGCACTCTACGTCATCGACGGTATTCCGATGATGAGCAACACGGTCGCTTCGGGCTCGGGCGCCAACTACGCCAACTCGGATGCCCCGGTGGACTTCGGTAACGGCGTGACGGACATCAACCCCGACGACATCGAGAGCGTCTCGGTGCTGAAGGGCCCGGCCGCAGCCGCCCTTTACGGTTCGATGGCCCAGAACGGCGTCATCCTCATCACCACCAAGCGCGGCCGCGAGCAGAAGGGTATCGGCGTGACCTACAACGGTACGGTATCGTTCGAGAAGGCCGGCTTCTGGCCCGACTTCCAGACCGAGTACGGACCTTCGGCCGTCACCACGTCGCTGACCAACCGCGAGGCTTCGGCCTGGGGTCTTCCCGCCTCGATGACCGACGACGGCGTCGCCGTTCGCCAGCAGATTTCGCGCTACACCTACGGTGAGCACTTCGACCCCAACAAGATGCGTTACCTCTATCTGTCGAAGAACTGGGAGACGGGCGAGTTCACCCGCCTGCCGTGGGTCTATGCCGACGACTGGTATACGGGCCTCTTCGAGACGGGCGTGACGTGGACCAACAGCGTCACCATCGACGGCTCGACGGGCAAGGGCACCAGCGCCCGCTTCTCGTTCACCGACACGCGCAACGACTGGATTATGCCCAACACGGGGTACAACCAGCAGTCGTTCGCCCTGGCGCTGAACCAGAAAATCAGCAAGCGCATCCAGTTCTCGGCCAAAGTCAACTACATACGCAAGGACAGTGACAACATGCCCATGTCGGGTTACAGCCAGGCATCGCCCATGTACGGCCTTATCTGGGGCTACAACGTCAACCCGATTTCGGCCTACCGCGACGAGTACATGAAGGGCCGCTACACGATGGCCAACTTCAATGCCGGTAACTCCGAGGACAAGTACAACGTCACCTCGGGTCTGGTCTACAACAGCCTCGAGGGCCACAACCCCTTCCGTACGCTCTACGAGGAGCTCAACAAGCTCGACCGCGACCGCATGTTCGGCAACGTGAACATCTCCTTCGAGATTCTCCCCGAGCTGACGCTCAACCTGCGCGGCGGCGTGGACATGAACATCGAATGGCGCTCGCAGCAGAAGCCCAAGATGTCGCTCGACTACCCCGAGGGTATGTACCGCACCAAGGAAATCCGCCAGTACGAGTACTCGTCGGACTTCCTGCTCAAGTACGACAAGAGCTTCTGGGACCGCTTCCACCTGACGGCAGCCTTCGGCGGCAGCACGCTGCGCAACAAGTACTACTCGATTACGACGGAGGCTTCGCAGCTGCTGGTCGAGGGCCCGGGCATGTACTCGTTCGCCAACTCGGCCGTAGCGCTTGACGTCTCGCCCTACCGCAGCAACAAGGCCATCCACAGCCTCTACGGCTTCCTGAACCTCTCGTGGGACGATACCTACTTCCTCGACGTGACGGCCCGCAACGACTGGTCGTCGACGCTCCACCCCACGCAGTGGTCCTACTTCTATCCTTCGGTGAGCGCCAGCATCCTGCTCGACAAGGCGCTGAAGTTCAACTCGCGCTGGGTCAACATGGTCAAGCTGCGCGCATCGTGGGCAAGCGTCGGTAACGACACGAGCGTCTTCTCGCTCTACCCCGACTACTCGACCACGGACTACCCCGGCGGATTCACGCTGCCCACCACGCTGCCCAACGCCCTGATTCGTCCCGAGAAGACCAACAGCTGGGAAATCGGTCTTGACACGAAGTTCTTCGAGAGCCGACTCAACATCGACCTGGCCCTCTACAAGACCTCGACCACCGACCAGATTATCAGCGCCTCGCAGAGTGCCGAAATCGGTGCCACGGCAATGAAGATTAACGCCGGCCGCATCGAGAACAAGGGTATCGAGGTTTCGTTCCGCGCCGTGCCGGTCCGCACGAAGGACTTCACGTGGGAAATCAACGGTAACTGGTCGCTCAACAAGAACAAGCTGTGCGAGCTGCAGGATGGCTGGGACCCCCAGACGCCGCTGCAGACCTCGACCTCGACGACCATCGGCGGACGTGTCTACATCTACTCCTACGTAGGTCAGGCCATGCACCAGATTTACGGTAAGGACTGGGTACGCGCCCCGGAGGGCTCCTACTACACCGACGAGAACGGCAAGCAGATTGACTGCTCGGGCATGCCCATCATCAACGAGAAGACGGGGTATCCCTCCTTCACCGACCCCGACCAGTACATCGCACAGGTCAACCCCGACTGGCGCGCCGGCTTCGGCACGACGCTCCGCTACAAGGGGCTCTCGCTGAGCGCCACCTTCACGGCACAGGTCGGCGGCAACGCCTACTCGGCAACCAACTTCGCACTCTCCTACCAGGGCAAGCTGAAGAACTCGCTCGAGGGACGTGACGACGGTCTGATTGTTCCGGGTGTCAACGCCGTGACCGACGCCGACGGCAACGTGACCTACAAGAAGAACACGACCATCACCGAGAACGTCTACACCTACTACCAGACCTACAAGTGGAACCGCGACAACGCCCGGACGAACACCTTCAGCACCGACTTCCTCAAGCTCAAGGAGCTGCGCCTGGACTATCAGCTGCCCGCCAACCTGGTCAAGAAGACGCGCTTCCTGCAGGGTGCTTCGATTGGCTTCTTCGCCACGAACCTCTTCTGCATCACCGACTGGCCGCAGTACGACCCCGAGGCTGCCAGCCTCGTGAACGGCACGGATATCTACCCCGGTATCGAGACCGTCACCTTCCCGATGACGCGCACCTACGGTTTCAACCTCAAACTTCAGTTCTAAAACGATGCAAGCCATGAAATACTTGAAACATACGCTCTACGCCGCCCTGGCCGCCCTGGCCGTGACGGCCTGCACGGGGGATTTCGAGGAGTACAACACCAACCCCAACAAGCTTACGCAGGGCTCCATCACCCCCATTTCGATGTTGGAACCGCTGCTCTACTCGGCTACCAACTCGTTCGACGACTACATGCTCGCCATCGCCAACGAGATTTCGCAGGTGACCGTCGCCAAGTCGACGCCGCGCCGCGAGCACTGCTACAACCTCAGCAACCAGAACTTCCAGCAAATCTGGAATCTCTGCTACAAGTGGGCCAAGAATGCCGACCACATGTATGAGCTGGCCGTCGACCAGAACCAGCCCAACTTCCAGGCCATCGGCCTCACGCTGAAGGTCTACTACATGTCCATCTGCACCGACATGTTCGGTTCGGTAGCCTACACCGAGGGTCTGCGCGGCGACGAGGGCATCCTCAAGCCCCACATCGACTCGCAGAAGGAGGTCTACGAGGCCATGATGGCCGACCTGGAGACCGCCAACTCGCTCTACGACCCCTTGCAGGAGATGGACGACCCGACCAAGGATGCCATCTATGCCGGTGATATCTCCAAGTGGAAGAAGTTCACCAATACGCTGCACCTGCGTCTTCTGATGCGTGTGAGCGGCCGCAACGACGCCTTCACTCCGACGGTCGGCGAACGCATCCGCACCATCATCGATGACCCGACGACCTATCCCGTCTTCACGTCGAACGCCGACAACGCGACGGTGAAGTTCTCGGGCACGGCAATCTACTACCGCAACTACTTCAACACCACCACCTTCCCCAACGACACGAGCCTTTCGGGCGACCACCACGTATCGAGCCAGTTCCTGGGCATGATTTACAATGCCGAGACGGGATTCGCCGACCCGCGCATGTACGTCTGGATTAAGCCGCGCTACGTCAACAACGAAATCCGCGAGATGGTGGGTGCCCTTTCGGGCTGCACCATCGAGTTCAACTCGAACTCGATTCGTTCGGACAAGGAGCCCTATCTGCACTACGAGACCCTCGTACGCGACACCAACCCCAACCACATGCTCGACTACGACGAGCTGCTCTTCATCAAGGCCGAGGCGGCGATGAAGGGGTGGATTTCGGGCGAAGCGAAGGAGTACTACGAGGCAGCCATCACGGCATCGTGCGAGAAGTGGAACGAGTACGGACAGTATGCCGCCTACCCGATGCTCAACGAATCGGGCACGCTGACCCTCTCGACCATCTCGATTGGCTCGAAGGAGATTTCCGCCTTCCTGGCCAGCGACGAGGGCAAGTGGGACGGCACCGAGCAGCGTCTGGCCGAGCAGAAGTGGCTGGCCCTGTTCTGGGTGGTCGGCTTCCAGATGTACCACGAGATGCGTCGCACGGGCTATCCCGAGTGCATGACCGGTGAGGGCACCATCGACCTGGGCTACACCGACGGCAAGTTCATCGCCCGTTACGCCTACCCGCAGATTGCCGTGGCCAACAACCGCGCCAACTACGAGGCTGCCTTTGCCGAGCAGGGCGCCACGCTGGCCGACAACAACATGATTCTGCCCGTATGGTGGAGCGGCCAGGCCGTCGCCAAGGATGCCGGTACGCCGTGGGAGCACTCCTTCCGTCACAACATCATTGCCGACGAGAGCCAAATCGAATAATCCTTCAACCGCAGAACGATTATGAAAACCATAGATTTATTCCGCAAGATACGCCGGGGGGCGGGCGTTGCAACGCTCCTGCTGGCAACGCTGTTCTCGGCGTCGTGCAACGACGACGACACGTCGACGGGAACACCCTATTTCCGACTCGAAAACGTGGTGGTGTCGAGCAAGATGGTCACCTCGTCGTCCGAACTGGGCTTCAACGTGGAGGCCATGGTCGGCGACCCGACGCTCGAGCTCATCCGCTACGACATCCGCTCGAACTGCGACTGGACGGTCGAGGCCAACTCCGAGGATGCCGACTGGCTCCTCATCTGGCCCGACCACGGGTCGCGTGACGGCAAGGTACGCTTCTGCGTAACGGACAACGACAACCCGCTGCCGCGCTCGACGACGGTCGTATTCCGCTACGCCGACGGCCGCCAGACCGAGGCTACACTGGCGGTGGTACAGGCAGCCAACGTTCCGCACATCACCATCTCGGTCGACAACACGGCCACGACGGAGATTGTCGCCGGACGCGCCGCACAGAGCTACGACATCAACGTGAACGCCAACGTCGACTTCTTCTATTCGATGGAGCAGAACGACTGGGCGAAGCTCACCGAGACGGGCAACGGCACCTTCAAGCTCGAGGTTGCGGCCTATCCCGAGCAGCCGACCGAGCTCGAGCGCAGCTGCGCCATCACCTTCGAGGGCGTAGGCGAGTACAAGTCGACGACCAACCGCATCGACATCCTGCAGACGATTCGCCCGAAGATTGAGGTGACGAGCGAGGACCTCGACACGTCGGACAACTCGCTGCCTCCCTTCGCCGCACAGGGCGCCAAGCCGCTCTCGATAACCATCAAGTCCAACTGGGACTGGACGGCCACCACGGAGGCCGACGCCTGGTACAGCGTATCGCCCGCTGCGGGTGAGGCCGACCAGGAGTACACGCTCACCATCACGCCGACCGACAACACGGGCGACATGCGCTACGGCATGGTATCCATCCGCACGGCCGAGGTGCTGGGCGTGAGCGCCACCTTCGACATCACGATTTCGCAGGAGACCGGCGCCGGGTCGAGCGCTCCGATGACGGGTCTGGACAGCCCCGTGGAGTGGTTCTTCAACGGAGCTTCGGGCACCGACTACACCACGCCGACCAAACAGTTCGTCGAGGAGAACAACCTGCGCGCCGTCACGGGCGTCGGATACCTCTCCTACACGCACACCTACGTCGACAGCCAGGGTAACCCCGACCCCGACTGCGAGCGCTTCATCGGCGGTACGGGCCAGCCCTACATCACGGGTGCATGGCCGGGCGACTACTGGCTCTTCCGCGTACCGGTGAAGAACTTCAAGGCAGGCACCAACGTCCGCTTCTCGGGCGTCAGCCGCATCTCGGGTACGGGTCAGAAGTACTGGAGACTCGAGTACCTCGACGGTACGACGTGGAAGGCTGCTACCGAGCTGAAGACGGCCACCTTCAACGGTGAGGAGATTTCCTACACCCACATCCTGCCCACCAGCACGCCGAACCTGGAGGTATCGGCCACCGTATCCTTCAAGCGTGCAATCCCCGACGGCGAGGTACAGTTCCGCTTCATCTGCGCCGCCAACTGCACGGGAGGCAACCTGGCACTGGAGAACCCCAACGGCGGTACGTGCCGCTGGGCAAGCTCCGAGGATACGGGCTACAAGGACAGCCCGCGCATCGAGGTTGTCGAGTAACACCCCGCACTCAGCAGACAGAAAGTCCGGTGCTCCAGATGGAGCACCGGACTTTTTTTGCATAAGGAGCATCGCGGCGGCTGTACCGAACATGGACACGCCCCGTCTCCCTCCCCCGGGTCAGCGGACGACCACCGAGCGGACGAGTGCCACCCCCGAGCGGCGGTTGATTTCATCGCGCAGCGCCTCACGCTGGTAGAGCAGCTCGGAGCGCAGCACGCTCGAGCGCAGCGTGACGTAGAGCACGCCCCGCTCCAGGCGCAGAGAGGTTGTCTGGGCAGCGGCCGCCTCACCCACGATGGCACGCCACGTATCGGGCAGCTTGCCTTCGGCCACCTTGGCGGCAACGTAGGGGCGCTTGAAGAACTCCTCCAGCAGGTCGCCCATCAGCATGGTCTTCGTCCGTCTCATTGTTTGATGGTTCCATGCTCGACCTCGAAAAGGGTATAGTCGGCGCCTGCGCGGTCGAGAATCGTACGCAGACGCGTCGGGTTACAGTCTGAAATGAAAATCTGCCCGAAGCGCTCCTCCGACACCAGGCGGATGAGCTGCTCGACGCGGCCGGCATCGAGCTTGTCGAAGAGGTCGTCGAGCAGCAGAATGGGGCGCTCGCCGCAGGCCTCGGCCACAACGGCGTACTGCGCCAGCTTGAGGGCAATGAGGAAGGACTTCTGCTGCCCCTGCGAGCCGTACTTGCGCAGCGGATAGCCGCCGATGCGGAGCACCAGGTCGTCGCGGTGGATACCCGAGGTGGTGAACTCGTTGGCCAGGTCGCGGGCGCGCGAGGCGAGCAGCAGCTCCTCGAAGGGGCGGTCGTTCAGCTCCGAACGGTACGTGAGCTCGACCTGCTCGCTGTCGCCCGAAAGACGGCGGTAGCACTCCTCGACGAAGGGCCTCAGGCGGGCGACATACTCGCCGCGCCGCGCATGGATGAGCCGTCCTTGCTCGGCGAGCTGGCGGTCGTAGATGGAGAGCATCGTCTCGTCGGGCATGTGCTTGAGCAGCCGGTTGCGCTCGGCCAGCACGGCGTTGTAGCGCATGACGGCCGCCAGATAGGGACGGTCGAGCTGCGCGATGAAGCCGTTGAGGTAGCGGCGCCGCTCGTCGGCCGCATCGCTGATGAGCGCCGAGTCGGCCGGCGAGACAATCACCACGGGGACGAGCCCCACGTGGTCCGACAACCGCTCGTACTCCTTGCCGTTGCGCTTGAGCACCTTGCCCCCCTTGCGGGCAAAGGAGCAGGAGACCTGCTCGGTGCGTCCGGCGTCGGTCAGGTAGCTCCCCTCGACCACGAAGAAATCTGCGCCGTGGCGGATGCTCTGACCGTCGGTCATGCCGAGCGACGACTTGCACATCGAGAGGTAGTAGACCGCCTCCATGATGTTGGTCTTGCCGGCGCCGTTGTCCCCCACGAAGCAGTTGACGCCGGGGCAGAGCCGGAGCTCCTCCTGGGCAACATTCTTGAAGTTGAGCAGCGATAGTCTCTTGAGATACATGGCCAATCGGACATTATGCAGGTGCGCCTCCGGCGCGCCGTTTCAGGTACAAAGATACGACAAGCGGCAGGGACCGCCAAATTTATTTCAACCGCCAACGGAATCTGACGCAATCAGACTCCACGGCTACGGCGGAAGGCGAGCGGCGTGCAGCCCACATGGCGGCGGAAAAACTTGCAGAAGACGGCCGCATCGCCGAAGCCCAGCTGCGCCGCCACCTCACCCACCTGCAGCGTCGTCGTGAGGAGCAGGTTGCGCGCCTCCATGAGCTGCAACTCGCTGAGGATTTCGTTCACGCTGCGCCCCGTCTCGGCCCGCAGCACGCGCGTCAGATACTGCCGGCTCACGGCCAGCCGGTCGGCATAGAAGCCCACGGAGTGCTCCTCACGGAAGTGCTTCGTCGCCAGGGCGTGGAACTCACGCAGCAGTCGGTCGCGGCGGCTCACATGTTCGCGCACCACCGTCTTGTGCGACAGCCAGTCGGCCACATCGAGCAGCAGTGCCTCGCAATGGACCTGCACCCTGCGCCGCAGGAAGCGGTGGTCCGAATCGAGCAGCGACATCAGCGCTTCGAGCTCGCTGCGCAGATGCTCGGCGGCATAGGGGCTCAAACGGAGCGTGCAGTCGTCGTCGCGGCGCATGGTGAGCAGCAGCTGCGCAACGATGCGCGACAGGGCCGGCTCCTCGGCCCAGAGCGACTCGGAGAGCGACAACGCCATATACTCGAGGTCGGAGGACAAACTGCGGTGGTCGGTCAGATAGTCCGGACCGTGCAGCAGGACGGTTCCTGCCGACAACGATACGGGACGCCCGTTGAGGCGGATTTCGGAGTGTCCCGCGGTGAGCAGCACCAGCATCAGCTCGCGGTTAAAGTACCGCTCGTTGTGCGGATAACGACGGTTGTCAAAATTGCCCACAAAACAGACAACCTCGTCGTCCAGATGCGGCAGCTGAGGCCAGTGATGCAGCAGCTGCGCATTATCGTAGGTTCGCAATTCACTCATCGGGCGGTTGGTTTTACTCTATAAAGGTACGATTTATTTCCCGATTGACAAAAAAAGGACGGATACGGTCAATACTTTTTGCCCAAAAAGCAAGACCTTTGCAGGCTGGAACCGGTCCTGACCGGCCCTTCCCCAAAAAAGATTCTGCCCATGGAACCGAAACAGCTGGCCAAACGCTACGCCATCTTCATCGCAGGGCTCTACTTTCTGGCCCTCGGCATCGTCCTCATCGTCCGCTCGTCGCTCGGGACGACCCCCATATCGAGCGAAAACTACGTGCTGAGTCTGCACACGACCCTCACGCTGGGCTGGTGGACCTTTCTGACGAACCTCATCCTCATGGGCGGGCAGTTCTGGCTGCTGCGCGGCCGCACGACCCGCCGCGACACGGTCGAGATACTGCTGCAGTTCCCCTTCTCGTTCATCTTCGCCCTCTTCATCGACCTCAACATGGCACTCACCGAAGGGCTCGTTCCGGCAGGCTACGCCGCCTCGCTGGCGCTGCTGCTCTTCGGCTGCCTCGTGCAGTCGGTAGGCGTGGTGCTCGAGCTCAAGCCCCGCGTGGCGATGATGAGCGCCGAGGCCTTTGTCAAATACGCCGCACAGCGCTACGGGCGGGAGTTCGGCCGTGTCAAGGTGGTGTTTGACATCACGCTGGTGCTCATCGCCGTGGTGCTCGGACTGCTCTTCTCGGGGCGCATCGAGGGGGTTCGCGAGGGTACGGTCATTGCCGCCTGCATCACCGGCTACATCGTCTCGTTCCTCAACACGCGGGTGATGACGCGCCGCACGCTCGGACGGCTGCGTTCGGCACTGAAATAGGCCCACTTCGGCACGCCGCACAGGGCAAAAAAATCGGAGCACGGCATTGTACTTTGTGAATAGTTTTGTATCTTTGCTGCCTACTGTATGAAATTATAAACCCAAAACACCGATATTTTCTATGGCAAAGGAGCAAGTCGCCGGGCAGGAAGCTCTCGGCACGGCGATGAACAAAACGGAATTTTTCTTCGAGAAGAACGGCAAACTGATGTCGTACATTTTCCTCGGACTGCTCATCCTGGCAGCCCTCATCTTCGGATACCGCACCCTCATCGTGCAGCCGCGTGCCGAGAAGGCCGCCGAGATGATTGCCCAGGCACAGGCCCGCTTCGAGGCCGAGAACCCCGACTATGAGCTGGCCCTGAACGGCGACGCCAACGGCGCCGGTTTCCTCGACGTCATCGACCAGTACGGCTCGACCCCCTCGGGCAACCTGGCCAAGCACTACGCCGGCATCTGCTACCTGAAGAGCGGCGATGTGGAGCAGGCAGCCCTCTATCTGGCGAAGTTCTCCCCCGTGAAGGGTCTTCCCGGCGCGCTGATTAACGCCCAGAACTACGGGCTGCAGGGCGACGTAGCCGTCGAGCAGGGCAACTATGCCGCAGCGGTGAAGTTCTACGAGAAGGCCGTCAAGGCAGCCGACAACAACATGACCGCTCCGCTCTACCTGCGCAAGGCAGGTCTGGCCGAGAAGGCCCAGGGCAACAACGAGCGTGCTGCCGCACTCTTCCAGCGCATTCTGGACAACTACCCCTCGTCGATGGAGGCCCGTGAGGCCGAGAAACTCCTCGGAAGCATCAACTAACAAGGGAGCAACCACATGGCAACGAAAAACCACAACCTCTCGCAGTTCGATTCGCCGCTGCCTTCGGCCGCCGACATGCGCTTCGGCATCGTCGTGGCCGAGTGGAACCGCGAAGTGACCGAGGCGCTGCTCGAGGGCGCCGTCAGGACGCTGCGCAGCGCCGGCTGCCCCGACATCAACATCCAAATCAAGTATGTCCCCGGCACGTTCGAGCTCTCGCTCGGCGCCCAGTTCTTCGCCGAGTATACCGACGTGGATGCCGTCATCGCACTGGGCTGCGTCGTGCAGGGCGACACGCGCCACTTCGACTTCATCTGCCAGGGCGTAACGCAGGGCATCACCCAGCTCCAGATTCAGTGGAACATGCCCATCGCCTTCGGTGTGCTGACGGTCAACGACATGCAGCAGGCACTCGACCGCTGCGGCGGCCGTCTGGGCAACAAGGGTGACGAGGCCGCTGCCGCCGCCATCCAGATGGTGAAGCTCCAGATTGACATGGAGGCCGCATCGCCCAACCGCGAACCCGACCGCCGCAACATCAACTGACAAGGGCGGAGGTGCGGAAGCGCTCCATCCAACCCCAAACGAGGGACCGACAACCGTGTCGGTCCCTCGTTTTTTCATGCTCTCCTTCGAATTTGCGGCAGCAACAGCGCTACGCATCTCCATATCCGCAGGCCAGAGCCACTACTCCATCGCATCCCGACAACCCCATATCGCAGGCCCGACGCCTCTGCCGCATCCCAACAACCACAAACCGCAAACCACAGACACCACAGACACCACAGACACCGCAGACACCGCAGATAGCCCAAACGCCCGCACCCTGCTGCCGGGTCACACACCCCTTGAGCCGGAGACACGCCACTTCCATCCACAGCATCCTCCCTGCCCCACCCCTGCACCCAGCCGGGCGACACGCCCGGCACCACCCGGCAGGCTGCTTCCGGCGCCGGCCGACGGTCCCCTTCTCGAAAGCCGGCACACAGGCGACAAAAAAAGAGCGCATCCCGCTGCAGCGGAATGCGCCCGACCCGACGAAACCCGCCGGGAGGATATCGGTCGCCCGTTACTTGATAATCACCGAACGGTTGGCCTCCTTGAAGTCATAGGGGCTCTCCGAGTCACCCAGACCCTCGTAGGTCAGCTGCTTGGGGTTGACGCCGTTGGCCACCAGGAAGTCGTAAACGTTCTTGGCGCGGTTCTCGGCCACACGCTTGTTGCCGGCCGGCGTACCGGTCTGCTTGTCGGCATGGCCCTGAATCTTGTAGACACGCTCCTCGGGACCGTTCTTGATGACCTCAGCCATCAGCAGCAGACGGGTCTTCTCCTTCGAGGTGAGCTTCGACATGCTGTAGTCGTAGAAAATCACCGACATCGGGCTGGGATTGAGCTCCTGGGCGGCAGCTTGGGCAGCCTTCGCCTCGGCAGCACGGGCAGCGGCGTCGGCACGCTCGGCATCGGCACGCGCAGCCTCAAGTTCGCTGTTCAGACGCTCGTTCTCGGCCTTGGCCTCCTCCAGACGGGCATTGCCGTCGGCCACGGCGCGCTGGAAGGCCTCCACTTGCTCCTCGGTCACACCCGGCACACCACGCTCCCAGACGCGGCGGTTGAAGCGGTAGGTCACACCTGCCGTGGCACCCAGACCGAGCAGCACGGTGCTCGACGTCTTGGCCGGGCAGACGCGGTCGTGGGTGATGAAGCCCTTCAGCTCGAGGTTGATGTCGAAGGCGGGCGATACGCGGAACTTGTTCAGAAGGCCGTAGGCCACCGCGAAGTCATCCTGCGTCGAGGTTGCGAACTTCGACTGAATCTCGTCGGTGAAGTTGCTGACCATGTAACCGAAGCCGACGAAGGGGACGGCATAGTAGACCCGGTCGTCGCGATAGCCGCCAATCCAGTTCGAGAGGTTGACCGCCAGGTCGACGTGACCGAACAGGTAGGGCCATCTGGCCTTGCCCAGGTCGGGGTCGAAGTTACCGAGCTTGCCGCCCTGCAGCTGACCGCGGACTCCGAGCACGGGGTTGAGCCACTTCAGCAGCGAGACGTTGCCCTCGAAACCGAGCCGTTCGCCGAAACTTCCGGCGTTGGTGCCCGTCGTGAAGGCGGTTCCGGCTCCGAGGCCGACCGAAACCTCCCAGTTATCCCAAAAACCGTTGGTGACGAAACCCGACCAACTCGGATGCTTGGGTTCCTCACCTGCCGTTGCAGCGAAAGCCGTTGCAACCAAGACACATGTCAGGAATAGTTTTTTCATGCTTCTCATTTGATTTAAGTCCGAAACGAATATTAAAATTCTTTACAAATATAACGATAAATCTGCGGTTTACATATCGTGCACGCAAAAAAAGTCGGTCTCGGCACTAAAAAAAGGGGCCGGGATACGCATCCCGGCCCCTCTGCCGCCCGGAGAGGCCCATTTGCCCCTCCCGCTATGAGGCATCAACCGCACTTCGAATAGCCGCACGACATGCAGGTGATGCAACCGTTCTGGTAGGCCATGTTCTCCTGACCGCAGCTCGGGCACTTGCCCTTGGTCTTCGTGCCGTCGACGATATACTGCTTGAGCGCCCGGCAGACACCCGTCTTCCAGGTGTTGATGGACTCGCTGTCCAGATGGAGCGACTCGATGAGCGAAACGGTCTTCTCAATGGGCATGCCGTGGCGCAGCACACCCGAAATCAGCTTGGCATAGTTCCAGAACTCCTCGTTGAACAGACGCGAGATGCCGCCGATGGTGTTCGTATAGCCGTAGCGGTCCGTATACTGGAAGTCGTAGCGCTTCGTGCCGTCGGCCTCGCGCACCTTGATGATGTTGCCCTTGGTGATTTTGCGGGGGATGTACATGGCGTCCTCCTCGATTTTACCGGTGAAAATCTCGTAGGGGCGTCCGTCCTGCAGACCCACGAAGGCAATCCAGTCCTCCGAGCCGTTCTTGAAACGCACAATGTCGGCCGGAATCGACTTGGGACGCTTGAGCACCTGTCCGGGATGCTCCTCGCAGCGGGACTTCTTCTGCGAGTTCTTGTCGAGCAGCACGCCGTCGCGGCAGCCGTCACGGTAGACCGTCACGCCCTTGCAGCCGCTCTCCCATGCCGTCCGGTAGACCTGGGCCACCAGCTCCTCCGAAACGTTGTTGGGCAGGTTGACCGTCACCGAAATCGAGTGGTCGACCCACTTCTGGATTGCACCCTGCATCTTGACCTTGGCCACCCAGTCGATGTCATTGGCCGTGGCGCCGTGGTAGGGCGAGGCTGCCACCCAGCGGTCAAGCTCCGCATCGGAGATGGTCGCCAGCTTCGAGGTGTCGTAGCCATTAGCCTCAAGCCACTTGACGAAGTTGTGGTGGTAGACGTTGTACTCCTGGAACTTTTCGCCCGTCTCGTCGACGTAGTCCACATGCGTGTCCACGTCCGAGGGGTTAATCTTGCGGCGCCGCTTGTAGACCGTGCGGAAGACCGGCTCGATGCCCGAGGTGGTCTGCGACATGAGCGACGTGGTGCCCGTCGGGGCGATGGTCAGCAGGGCGATGTTGCGGCGTCCCTTCTCGGCCATCTCGGCGTAGAGCTCCGGGTCGGCCTCGCGGATGCGGGCAATCATCGGGTTGTTGCGCTCCTTCTCGGTGCTGTAGATGGGGAAGGCGCCGCGCTCGCCGGCCATCGTCACCGATGCGCGGTAGGCAGCCAGCGCCAGGGTCTTCTGCACCTCGACGGCGAAGTCGATGGCCTCGTCCGAGCCGTAGCGCAGCCCCAGAGCGGCCAGCATGTCGCCCTCGGCCGTGATGCCCAGACCCGTACGGCGGCCCTTGGTGGCCATCGTGCGGATTTTCTTCCAGAGGTTGAGCTCCACGCTGCGGATATCCTCGTCCTCGGGGTCAGCCTCGATTTTGGCGATGATGAGCTCGACCTTCTCCAGCTCCAGGTCGATGATGTCGTCCATCATGCGCATCGCCTTGTTCACATGCGATTTGAAGCGCTCGAAGTTGAAGCTGGCCTCCTTCGTGAAGGGTTTGTCCACATAGCTGAAGAGGTTGATGGCCAGCAGACGGCACGAGTCGTAGGGGCAGAGGGGAATCTCGCCGCAGGGGTTGGTCGAGACCGTCACGAAGCCCTCGTCGGCATAGCAGTCGGGGACGCTCTCGCGGATAATCGTATCCCAGAAGAGCACGCCGGGTTCGGCCGACTTCCAGGCGTTGTGGATAATCTTCTCCCACAGCTTGCGGGCGTCGATATCCTGCTGGTAGAGCGGCGCGGGCGAATTAATCGGGAACTGCTGGTGGTAGGGCTTGCCCTCGATGGCGGCACGCATGAACTCGTCGTCGATTTTGATGGAGACGTTGGCGCCCGTCACCTTGCCCGTGTCGACCTTGGCGTCGATGAAGCGCTCGGCGTCGGGGTGCTTGATGGAGAGCGTCAGCATCAGCGCACCACGGCGGCCGTCCTGCGCCACCTCGCGCGTCGAGTTGGAGTAGCGCTCCATGAAGGGGACGATACCCGTCGAGGTGAGCGCAGAGTTGAGCACCGGGCTGCCCGTGGGACGGATGTGCGAGAGGTCGTGACCCACGCCGCCGCGACGCTTCATGAGCTGCACCTGCTCCTCGTCGATGCGGAAGATGCCGCCGTAGCTGTCGGCCGGATGCTTGTGGCCGATGACGAAGCAGTTCGAGAGCGAGGCCACCTGCAGGTTGTTGCCGATGCCGGTCATCGGGCCGCCCTGGGGAATCACGTAGCGGAAGTGGTCGAGCAGTTCGAAAACCTCCTCCTTCGACATGGGGTTGGGATACTTCCGCTCGATGCGCTCGATTTCGGCGGCGATGCGCTCGTGCATCTGGCGGGGGGAAGATTCGTAGATATTGCCGAACGAATCCTTCAACGCATACTTGCTCACCCACACCGTGGCGGCCAGTTCGTCCCCGTCGAAGTATTTTTTCGATTCGGCAACCGCATCGTTGTAGGCAACTTTCTTCAAAGGTGCGGTTGTTTCGGTTTTTGACATATGATTTATCTTTTTCTCGGTTTATCAGTCAGTTGGAACACTTCGTCTCAAAATACGGTTTTACAAATTTGCCGTTTTTTTCGGTAAAAAACAATTAAAAGAAATCAATTTTATGAAAAGTTATCTACAGCACCGCAAAAAAACGCGCCCGGCCTCACCGGAGCGCGTTCGAGCCTGCAGCCCGCCGAATCAGCGAACCGCCACGGCGTCAATCTCGACGCTGGCGCCCATCGGCAGCCGGGCCACCTCATAGCACATGCGCGCCGGCATCTGCTGCGTGAAGAACTCGGCATAGACGGCGTTCATGGCGGCAAAGTCGCCCATGTCCTGCAGCAGCACGGTCGTCTTGACCACCGCCTCGAGCGAGCTGCCCGCCTCCTCGAGGATGTGGCGCAGGTTGGTCAGCGACTGGCGCGTCTGCGCCTCGATGCCTTCGGGCATACGGCCCGTCGAGGCGTCGATGGGCAGCTGCCCCGAAACGTAGATGGTGCCTGCCGCCTCGACGGCCTGCGAATAGGGACCCACGGCCTTGGGAGCCAGGGGCGATGCAATAATCTTTTTCATAGTGGAGGGTGGTTGTTTCGGACAAAGATACGGAATCGTCCGCTCATTTACAACCTCCGCCGGGTCGAATCGGAGGAAAAGCGTCCCCGAAGTTGTCCGTCCGCGGAACAATCCGTATCTTTGGGCTTCGAACGACCAAAAAAGACATACGTCATGAAACATCTTCTCTTCAAGAGCGGTCTGGCCGCACTGCTCGTGCTCTTCACAGCGGCGGGCTGCTGCCCCTGCCGCTCCTACCAGCGCCGCACGCAGCGGCCGCTCGTGGGGACCGAATGGCAGCTTATCCAGCTGGGCGGACGCCACTTCCAGCCCGAAGAGGGGCGCTACACGCTCTGTTTTCTGGAGGAGGAGCGGCGCGTGGCCGGCGTCGGCGCCTGCAACCAGCTGACGGGAAGCTACACGCTGGGCGAACGCCGCGCGCTGAGCATCTCGCCGCTCGCCTCGACACGCATGGCCTGCCCCGACGGAGCCGATGAAGCGGCCTTTGCCGAGGCCATCGAGTCGACCACCCACTACGAGATGGACGGTCCGATGCTGCTGCTGCTCTCCAACGGTGACCTGAAGGCGGTCTTCCAGGCCAAACCGGCCAAATCGGAATAGCGCCCGACCTCCGGAGGCACCGCCATTCCCGCGGTCCCGCGACTCTGCGGGTCAGAGGTTCCGCGGTCCGAAGACTCGGAGGTCCGAAGGCCCGGAGGTCCGAAGACCCGGAGGCTCCGGCCACGCCTCGGTCCACCCGGCCACCCCGGTTCCGCCAACGCTTCGTTCCGACCCGGTCCGCTCTGGTCCGCTCCGGTCCGCGTTCCGACAGTTCACCCCGCTCCACAACAAAGCCGGCCCCCCCTGACGGGAAGCCGGCTTCTTTTTGTCCGGAGGTGACTCCGATTACTTGAGGTTCGGGTTCAGCTCGCCCCACTTGTCCATAGCGGGCAGCACACCCATCTCAATCACCTCGTCACGCAGCGTGCAGAGGTGCTTGTAGCTCTCCTTCAGGGCTGCATGCTCCTCGGGAGTTCCCTTTACATCCTTGTAGTGGGCGCCGTTCTTCGTAATCTCGCACTCCATGGCCATCATGATGTGGTCGAACTCGCCGTTGTGTACATAAACACCGGCAGGATAGTCGAACGGTTTGCCGCCCATGGCTGCTGCAATCATGCAAATCGAGACGTATGCCGGGCTCTGGAACGACGAGCGGCCACGCAGGTCGATGATGTGCTTGCCGCCCTGGATGACGCGCTGCTGAAGTGCGTGCCAGTCCTCAACGGGCATCTTCGTGCCGATGAGCTCCGACAGGGGCTTGCCGGCAACCATCGTCGTCGATGCGAATACGGCCATCTGCTCGCCGTGGCCGCCGTACGTACGGCAGTTCTTCACCTCGTCGGGCGAAATCTTGAAGTACTTGGCCAGCTCCGAACGCAGACGCGTCGAGTCAAGAGCGGCGAGGGTGGTCACCTGCGAGGGCTTCAGACCCGAGTAAATCAGGGTAATGAGACCCGTGATGTCGGCCGGGTTGAAGATAACGACCACGTGCTTTACATCGGGGCAGTAGGCCTTGAGGTTCTTACCGAAATCCTCGGCAATCTGAGCGTTGCCCTTGAGCAGGTCCTCACGCGTCATGCCGGCCTTGCGGGCTGCACCGCCCGACGATACGACATAGGCAGCGCCCGTAAGAGCCTCCTTCACGTCGGTCGTCCAGGTGATGTTTACACCCTCGAAGGCGCAGTGGTAGAGCTCCTCGGCAACACCTTCCAGTGCGGGACCGAAGGGGTCATAGAGGCAAATGTTCGGCGTAAGGCGCATCATCAGAGCCGTCTGTGCCATGTTCGAACCAATCATGCCGGCTGCGCCGACGATGGTCAGTTTCTCGTTCGTCAGAAATTCCATAATCGTTCTGTTTTAAAAGTTGAACACCTATTTTTTGTAAAACGTCTTTCGTTTCTCTTTTCCATCATCCCGGCCTCCCGTCCCGACCTCCGCTTCGTCGGTCGTTTCCGGCGGCAGGTTCCTCAGTCCGGGAAGTCGCAGGCTGCCGTCGACACATTTCAGCACCAATCGCCGCTCATTCCGACGGCCCCGGCGGCACTTCCGCATCCAGACAGCCCCGACGGCACTTTCCGCGGCCCGGCAGCATCTTCAGCCACCCACCCGGCAGAACCTTTCGGCGGTCCGGGAGCCCCTGCGGGACTTCTCGCGGCCCGGCACCCTTCTCCCCGCCATGCGGCCCGGCACCCTACTCCACCTCGCGGCGGTTCATCAGCGCATGAGCGATGGTCAGCTCGTCGACGTACTCCAGCTCGTCGCCGAAGCCGATACCCCGGGCGATGGCCGTCACCTTCAGCCCCTCGAACTGCCTGAGGCGGTTCATCAGGTAGAAGAGCGTCGTCTCGCCCTCGACCGAGGTCGAGATGGCCAGAATCACCTCCGTCACGCCGCCCCGTGCGATGCGGTCGACAAGCAGGTCGATTTTCAGGTCCGAGGGGGCGATGCCCTGCATGGGCGAAATCACGCCGCCCAGCACATGGTAGAGCCCCCGGTACTGGTGCGTGTTCTCAATCGAGAGCACGTCGGCAACCTGTTCCACGACGCAGATGGTCGAGTGGTCGCGTTCGGGGTCCGCGCAGATGGGACAAATCTCCTCGTCGGAGAGGTTGTTGCACTGCGCGCAATACTTCACGTCGTCGCGGAAGCGGTTGATGCTGCGGGTCATGTCGTGGACCGATTCGGGCTCCATGCGCAACAGGTGGATGGCCAGCCGCAACGCCGTGCGGCGCCCCACTCCGGGCAGCTTCATCAGCTCGCCGACGACATCCTGAAGAAGTCGTGACAATGTCTTATCTCGTTCTAAACAGTTCTACATCTGCGGCCCGGGTCCAATCCTTCCGGGCCCAATCCTTCCAATTCCGAGCCTTCCAAGGCCGAACCTCCGGCCCATCTCCTTCCGAGGCCGAGCCTTCCGGCCCCACTCCTTCCGAATCCGAGCCTTCAGCCCAACTCCTCCCGGGTCCTCCATTCCGCCCCGGAGCCTGTATCTCCCCCCCCCGGCGCTGCCGCAGGGTCAGATGACCTCGATTTTCGAGCGCTCGAGCCACCCCTTCTTGCCGTCGGCAATGACCACCTCGCACCAATCATCCAGACGGTCGGTGACGGTCACCTTGGTCCCTTCGTGGAGCACGAAGAGGTCGGTCGACGACTTGTCGGGCGAACTCTTGACGGCCGTCGACGCGGTCATCACCACGGCCTGCGTGTCGTCAAGGATTTCATGCCGCTCGCCCGCTGCAAACCACGTTGTTACGACGAAGAGCAGGAAGGCCACGAGCGTTCCGTAGAAGCCCGCCTTGCGCAGCGGCAGCCGCTGTGCCAGCAGGTAGAGCAGGAAGAGCCCCAGCGCCGCCAGCAGCGCCACAAGCGAGAGGATGCTCCACGAGGTGCACCCCATCACGTGGCGCACGGCGCGCAGCCACGAGGCGAGGAAAAACTCCGGAATCGCCTCGATGTTATCCTTGGTCATCGCCTCGGCAACCCCCAGGTTGTAGCGGATGTCGTCGTTGCCCGGCGCCAAGCGCAGCGCGCGGTTGTAGTTGAGAATCGCCTCACCCAGCCGCTCGTCCTTGAAGCAGGCGTTGCCCAGGTTGTAGTAGAGCTTCGCCGAGCCGAGTCCGCGGGCCAAAATCTGATTGTAGACGTCGATGGCCGTATGGAAATCCGAGTTGATGTAGGCCGTGTTGGCCTTGTCCCACAACTGCGCCTCGGTCAGCGCCGTTTCCTTGTCCGCCGTCTGCGCCGCGGCGGCCGTTGCCGCCGCATCGCCCTCGGCCCCCTCGGCGGCGGCCGTCTGCACCGTATCCGGCACGCCCGCAAGCGAGTCGGCAGGCTCCGCAGCCCGGAGCGTCACCGCCATGCCGAGCAGCGCCACCGCGCAGATTGCATATCGTTTCATCGCTTTCATCGCTCTCCGTTGTTCAGTCATACACTTGGTTTCCCGCACGCCGCTACCGTTTGATGATTGACTCAATGTGCGAAATCAGGTCCACACCCTCGGCATAGACGTCGCTCATGCGCGACGACTCGACGGGCGAATACTGCGCCTCGTCGCAGCGCGTGATGATGGCCGTGAAGCGCTGCGAGTCCTCGGCCGGCACGCCCCGCTTGTGGAGCTCCTCGCGGACGTTCTCCTTCGTGAGGCTGGCCACGGGGATGTTGAACTTGTCACCCATGTATCCCCACAGCGCCCGCAACATCTCCTCGTAGAAGGCGTGGCGGTTCTGCTCGGTCATGTAGTGCTTGGCGGCACGGAAGCGCTGCACGGCGACCTTGTTGGCGCGCCGTCCGCGCAGCAGGGCCACGTTCTGCGAGTCGCGAATCCGCTTGCGCAGCGCCACGTAGGCCATGGCGAAGAGGAGCAGAATGCCCCCCAGCAGCACCCAGTAGGCCGCGCTGAAGAGGAAGGGCGACCGCATGGGCCGCAAGCCGGCTCCGCCCAGCTTGATGAAGCGGATGTCCTGCCCCAGCAGCTTGACCTCCTCCTTCGACATGCCGCGTCCCTGCATGACCAGCGCCGCGTCGCCGCCCCCCTTGGCATCGGGGGTGATGTCGAGCGTCAGCGCCTTGGAGCGGAGCGTCACGTACTGCATCCGCTCGGGGCTGAAGTAGGAGAACTCGACCGGTTCGATGTCGTAGGTCCCTTCGGCACGCGCGATGAAGGGGTACTCGAACTGGCGGTATCCCGACGTTCCGGCCACGGAGCTCTTGAGCGATTCGGTCGTCTTGACGTTGTACTGCTCGAACGAGCCGGGCAGCGTGAGCTTGGGCGCCTGCACGAAGGTCAGGTTGCCCGTACCCGAAATCTTCACCGTATAGGTCGCGGCCGAGTTGGCGGCCAGATGCGTCTCGGGCAGCGTCGCCTCCATCGTATAGTTGCCCACCGCGCCGCTGAAGCTCTCGGGCGCACCGGCCGGCAGCTCCTTGACGTTGACCGTCACGCGCTGCGTGGCCACCTTGCGGGGCACGTTGTAGATGTCGGGGCCGCCTCCGAAGAAGGGGTCCATGTTGCGGCTGTTCTGCACGACCACCTGTGCCAGCAGCGTCAGCTCGGCCGGCTCGATGACCAGCTTGCCCGCCTGCTGGGGGTAGAGCAGGTATTCGCGCACCACCTGGGCGTTGTAGACCTTGCCGCCCAGCGTCTCGCGGCCGGCACGCGGCACGGAGTTGACGTCGAGCTCCTGGGCCCAGAATCCGTTGAACGAGGGCCAGCTTTCGCCCTGAGAACCGACGATGGGCACCCGCGTGTAGAGCTTGAAGCTCACGCGCAGCGGCTCACCCTTGTAGACCGACGTGCGCGACACCTCGGCACGCAGCAGCACGTCGTCCTTGGCCAGCTGCCCCTGAGCGGCTGTCTGACCGCTGTCCGGGGCGGCCGACTGGCCGCCGCTGCCGCCATGCTGCGCGGAGGAGCCGGAGCCCGCTTCGCGGACAATCTCCACCGGCACGGGGTCGGTCGAATAGGTCGTCCCGTCGACGGCAATCGAGGCGCTGCCGATGGTGACGTTGCCCTCGGCCTGCGGCAGCAGCACGTAGGTGATTTTGTATTCGACGGTCTTGTCCATCGAGCCGTTGACGATTGAAATCCGCTGCCCCTTCGAGACGGCCGGGCCCGCCAGCACGTCGAACCCTTCGAACGAGGGGGCCGAGAAGGTGCTTTCGTCGGGCTTGGCGTTGAGCGAGAACTCCACGCGGAAGGCCTCGCCCACGGCTACCGTCAAGGGAGCATGGGTCTCAAAAGTGACCTTCTCGGCGCCGTACGCCGAGAAGACCGCCAGCACGGTGAGTGCCGTCAAGAATATTTTCGCTAAGAATGCTCTCATCGATTCGTATAGACTCGCTTTTTGCAACTATAACGACGCCCGTGCACCGTTATTATATGCGAGCGGAGGATTTTAGTGCTTGAATTCGGCGAAAAAGTCGTTGCCCTTGTCATCCACGATGATGAAGGCGGGGAAGTTCTCGACGTAAATCTTGCGCACGGCCTCCATGCCCAGCTCGGGGAAGTCAACCACCTCAACCGACTTGATGGAGTTCTTGGCCAGGATGGCTGCCGGACCGCCGATGGAGCCCAGGTAGAAGCCGCCGTTGGCCTTGCAGGCGTCCGTCACGGCCTGCGAGCGGTTGCCCTTGGCCACCATCACCATCGAGCCGCCATGCTTCTGGAAGAGGTCCACGTAGGGGTCCATGCGGCCGGCCGTCGTGGGGCCGAACGAGCCCGAAGCCATGCCCTGCGGCGTCTTGGCCGGACCGGCATAGTAGACCGGGTGCTTCTTGAAGTACTCGGGCATGGGCTTGCCTTCATCGAGCATCTGCTTGATGCGGGCGTGGGCGATGTCGCGCGCCACGATGAGCGTACCGCGCAGGTTCAGACGCGTCTTGATGGGGTACTTGGTCAGGATGGCGCGCACCTTGTCCATGCCTTCGTCCAGGTCGATGTCCACGGCCGGCGACATGGCGGGAGCCTCCTTGGGCAGGAAGCGGGCGGGGTTCTTCTCGAGCTGCTCGAGGAAGATGCCCTCGGGGGTAATCTTCGCCTTGATGTTGCGGTCGGCCGAGCAGCTGACGCCGATGGCCACGGGGCACGATGCGGCGTGGCGCGGTGCGCGGATGACACGCACGTCGTGTACGAGGTACTTGCCGCCGAACTGGGCGCCCACGCCGCTCTCGCGGCAGATTTTCAGCACCTTCTCCTCCCACTCCAGGTCACGGAAGCAGCGGCCGCCCTCGTTGCCCGAGGTCGGAAGCTCGTCCAGATAGCCGGCCGAAGCCTTCTTGACGGTCGAGAGGCACATCTCGGCCGACGTGCCGCCGATGCAGATGGCCAGGTGGTAGGGCGGGCAGGCCGACGTACCGAGGTCGAAGATATGCTGCTTGATGAACTTGGTGAGCGACTCCTCGTTGAGCAGCGCCTTGGTCTGCTGGTAGAGGAAGGTCTTGTTGGCCGAGCCGCCGCCCTTGGTGATGAAGAGGAATTCGTACTCCATGCCGGGCTTGCCGCCGTAGATGTCAATCTGTGCCGGGAGGTTCGTTCCCGAGTTCTTCTCGTCAATCATCGAGAAGGGGACCACCTGCGAATAGCGGAGGTTGCGCTCCTTGTAGGTCTCGTAGACGCCGCGGGCGATGCAGCGGGCGTCGTCGGCGCCGGTCCATACGTCCTCACCCTTGTGGGCGATGCAGATGGCCGTACCGGTATCCTGGCAGGTGGGCAGCTCGCCCTCGGCGGCCACGCACTGGTTGAGCAGCATCGTGTAGGCGACGAACTTGTCGTTGTCGGTCGCTTCGGGGTCGTCGAGGATGTTGCGCAGCTTCTGCAGGTGCGCCGAGCGCAGGTAGAACGACACGTCGCTGTAGGCGGCCTTCGAGAGCAGCTCGAGGCCCGCGGGGTCGACCTTCAGCACCTTGCGGCCGTCGCACTCGACCACTTTCACGTAATCCTTCGTCAAAAGACGGTACTCGGTTTTGTCCTCCCCGACGGGGAACGGCTCCTGATAGATGAATTCAGACATGGCTCGTTATGATTATATTGTTGTTTGCCGTTGTTGGTTGTGTAGTCCGCCGGGGGCGCGTCGCCCCCTTCGGTCACCGCAAAAATACAAAATTCTCCCGAAATACCGCAACAAAACGGGGCGGATTGTTATTTTTTTCACAAACCGGCGAAACCGGAGTGTAAAAATTCCGGCCGCTGCCCGCAAAACCCCTCGAAAAACCCCACGGCAGAGCGCTCCGGAGCACTTTCCTCCCCTTTTTCCGCCCTCCCGAGCGGAGGGCGCCGGGCCCCGCGCGGCGGCCCCGGCGCGCTCCTCCCCCACCGATATATAAATCCTCGCCTGCGAAGCGAGGCCGCGCGCTCGCCGCGGGCGATTTTTTTATGCGGAGACTCCGTTTCTTAAGAATATTTATTAACTTTGTGGCGGTTTTTGAGACTAACAATTTTTTCACATAAACTCATTACTTATGGTATCGTACAAAGATTTGGGTCTGGTAAACACCCGTGAGATGTTTGCCAAGGCAATCAAAGGCGGTTACGCGATTCCTGCATTCAACTTCAACAACATGGAGCAGATGCAGGCCATCATCCAGGCTTGCGTCGAGGCTTCGTCGCCGGTGATTCTGCAGGTATCGTCGGGCGCCCGCAAGTATGCCAACCAGACGCTGCTCCGCTACATGGCGCAGGGCGCCGTGGAGTACGCCAAGGAGCTGGGCAAGAACATTCCCATTGTGCTGCACCTCGACCACGGAAACTCGTTCGAGCTCTGCAAGAGCTGCATCGAGATGGGCTTCTCGTCGGTAATGATTGACGGTTCGGCGCTTCCCTACGATGAGAACGTCGCCCTGACCAAGAAGGTGGTTGACTATGCACACCAGTTCGACGTAACGGTCGAGGGTGAGCTGGGCGTTCTGGCCGGTGTCGAGGATGAGGTCGCTTCGGAGCACTCGCACTATACCAACCCCGACGACGTGGTTGACTTCGTATCGAAGACCGGCGTTGACTCGCTGGCCATCTCGATTGGTACGTCGCACGGCGCCAACAAGTTCAAGCCCGAGCAGTGCACCCGCAACGCCGACGGCATCCTCGTTCCGCCCCCCCTGCGTTTCGACATTCTGAAGGAGATTGAGAAGCGCATCCCGGGCTTCCCCATCGTGCTCCACGGGTCGTCGTCCGTTCCGCAGGAGTATGTCCACATCATCAACACCCACGGCGGTGCGCTGAAGGATGCGGTAGGTATTCCCGAGGAGCAGCTGCGTGAGGCTGCCAAGAGCGCTGTCTGCAAGATTAACATCGACTCGGACGGCCGTCTGGCCATGACCGCTGCCATCCGCAAGATTTTCGTGGACCAGCCCGCAGAGTTCGACCCCCGCAAGTACCTGGGTCCGGCTCGCGACGAGCTGAAGAAGCTCTACAAGCACAAGTGCGAGAACGTCCTCGGTTCGGCCGGCAAGGCTTAATCGAAGCGCGCTTCGCAAACAATTTCCGGAGGCCCCGAGCGGGGTCTCCGGATTTTTTATGCCCGCGCGGCAGGGGCGGAGGCTGCAGCCGGCGGACGCACAAGAGGCAGAGCGCAAAAGGCAGGGCAAAGGAGGGGGGGGGCGGACCAAGCCGGGAAGGCCGGCGGGAGGGTCCGCCGGAAACAGACGGGACAACGGACAACGGACAGCGGACAACGGACAACGGACAGCGGACGGGCCATGCCGGGCGTCGTGGACCCGAGGCCCGACGGAGCAGAACCGCTCACCCGGCTGGACCACCACACCTTCACACCGCCGCACCACCGCGTATCGCCGCACTGCCCGTCCGGACGCGCATAGCCGCAGCGCCGCCCGCCGGGACGCCTCTCCGCAGTGCCCCGCTCCACGGCGCTACCGCCCGTAGCGCTCGCCGACGGTGCGCCAGTCGATGCGCTCCCAGAGGGCCTTGACGGCATCGGCGCGGCGGTTGCGGTAATCGATATAATAGGCGTGCTCCCAGACGTCGATGCAGAGCAGCGGCACCAGCCCGTCGCAGAGCGGATTGCCCGCATTGGCGCGCGCCTCGACCCGCAGGCGGCCCGAGGAGTCCTTCGACAGCCAACACCACCCCGAGCCGAAGAGGCCGACGGCCGTGTCAATCATCCGCGTGCGGAGCGCCTCGAACGAGCCGAAGTCGCGCTCTACGGCTGCAAGCAGCGCCCCGTCGGGCGCCGTCTGAGGCGCGGGCGAGAGCGAACGGAAGAGGAAGGCGTGGTTCCACGCCTGGGCGGCGTTGTTGAAGAGGGGACCGTCGGCCGAGCGGACCACATCCTCGAGCGGCTGGCCGGCAAAGGGGGTGTCGAGCGACAGTTCGTTGAGTTTGGCAACGTAGGTCGCATAGTGGCGGTCGTGGTGGTAGCGCATCGTCTCCTCGGAAATCTGCGGCATCAGCGCATCGTAGCCGTAGGGCAGCTCCTCAATCTCGAAGCGGGAGCTCTTCATTGCATCGTTCGTCATGGTGTTATTCCGTTTTTGGTTTGGTCAATTATCCGTGAACTCCGCTCCGCTGACGGCCGGCAATTCGGCACATGCGGAACGGAAAGCCTCTTTTTGCGAACAAATAGGATGCCGGCGGCGTGTTTGTCGAAAATTTTTCCTATTTTTGAAGGAAAAGCCAACAAACCGTAACCTTAAAACCCATTTTTCATTATGAAACTACCCTATGCCGAGCCTTACAAAATCAAGATGACCGAGGCCATCCGCACCTCCACGCGCGAGGAGCGCGAAACCTGGATTCGCGAGGCGCACTACAACCTCTTCAAGCTGCACGCCGACCAGGTGACCATCGATCTGCTGACCGACTCGGGCACCGGCTCGATGAGCGACCGCCAGTGGGCCGCCATGATGACCGGCGACGAGAGCTATGCGGGAGCCACCTCCTACTTCCGGCTCAAGGAGACCATCGAGCGCATCTTCGGCATGCCCTACTTCCTGCCGACGCACCAGGGCCGCGCAGCCGAGAACGTCATCTTCTCGGCGCTGCTCAAGGCGGGCGACATCGTGCCGGGCAACTCGCACTTCGACACCACGAAGGGCCACATCGAGTTCCGCAAGTGCCACGCCGTGGACTGCACCATCGACGCGGCGGCCGACACGCAGCTTGAAATCCCCTTCAAGGGCGAGATGGATACCGCCAAGCTGGAGAAGATTCTCAAGGAGAACCCCCGCGAGAAGGTTCCCTGCGTGGTGCTGACCATCACCAACAACACGGCCGGCGGACAGCCCGTATCGATGCGCAACATCCGCGAGACGGCCGAGGTGTGCCGCCGCTACGGGGTGCCCCTGCTCATCGACTCGGCCCGCTTCGCCGAGAACGCCTACTTCATCAAGACGCGCGAGGAGGGCTACGCCGACAAGAGCATCAAGGAGATTGTGCGTGAAATCTACACCTACGCCGACATCATGACCATCTCGGCCAAGAAGGACGGCGTGGTCAACATGGGCGGTTTCGTGGCGATGCGCTCCGAGGAGCTCTTCCGCTCGGCGATGATGTACAACATCATGTTCGAGGGCTATGTCACCTACGGCGGCATGTCGGGCCGCGACATGGACGCACTGGCGGTGGGTCTGGACGAGAATACCGAATTCGAGCAGCTCGACGCCCGCATCCGCCAGGTGAAGCTGCTGGGCGACCTGCTCGACGAATACGGCGTGCCCTACCAGCGTCCGGCCGGCGGCCACGCCATCTTCCTCGACGCCAAAAAGATTCTGACGCACCTGCCCAAGGAGCAGTTCATCGCCCAGACGCTGGCCATAGAGCTCTACGTCGAGGCGGGCATCCGCGGCGTGGAAATCGGCTCGATTCTGGCCGACCGCGACCCCGAGACCCACGAGAACCGCTACCCGGCCCTCGAGCTGCTGCGTCTGGCCATCCCGCGCCGCGTCTACACGGACAACCACATCCGCGTGATTGCCGCCGCCTGCCGCAACATCTACGAGCGTCGCGAGTCGATTACGACGGGCTACCGCATCACCTTCGAGGCCCCCATCCTGCGCCACTTCACCGTGGAGCTGGAGAAAATCTGACGCCTCCGCGGCTCCGCCCCGGCAAATCCGGGGAGCGGGTCCGAAAGACGCTGAAAACCGACAAGGTCCGGCCACTGCGGCCGGACCTTTTTCATGCACCGTCTTCATTCCCCTTCCCGGCCGACCGGGTCCCGGCCGCAAGCGCCGGCACGGACACCCTTCCGCCGAACGGCATACCGAACCCGGGCATCCGGTCTTGTCCGCCGCCGCTTCACTGTTCCAAAAACAGAACGGGGCCCCGGCAATCCGGGAGCCCGCTTTGTATCGTTTGCCGCGGCATCGGCCGCCGCCGGCCACGTTAAATCAGCGTCTCGAGAATCTGGACGGCATTGAGCGCCGCACCCTTGCGGATTTGGTCGCTCACGCACCAGAAGGTCAGACCGTTGTCGCAGGTGAGGTCCTTGCGGATGCGGCCCACGTAGACGGGGTCCTTGCCCGCGATGAAGAGCGGCATGGGATAGACCTTCTCCGAGGGGTTGTCCATCAGCACCACGCCCGGAGCCTCGGCAAAGGCCCGGCGCGCCTCCTCGACCGAGACGGGACGCTCGGTCTCGAGCCAGATGCTCTCCGAATGGGCCCGCATCACGGGCACACGCACGCAGGTGGCCGACACCCGCACGTCGGAGTGCATGATTTTGCGCGTCTCGTTGAACATCTTCATCTCCTCCTTCGTGTAGTCGTTCTCGGTGAAGACATCGATGTGGGGAATCACGTTATAGGCGAGCTGGAAGGCGAACTTCTCGACATGCGGCTCGCGGCCGGCCCCCAGGTCGGCATACTGCGCCACCAACTCGTCCATGGCGGCGGCACCCGCACCGCTGGCCGACTGATAGGTCGAGACGTGGACGCGGCGGATGTGCGACAGGCGCTCGATGGCATTCAGCGCCACGACCATCTGGATGGTCGTGCAGTTGGGATTGGCGATAATCCGCCGCGGCGCATTCTTCGCATCCTCGGGGTTCACCTCGGGAACCACCAGCGGCACGTCCGCATCCATGCGGAAGGCGCTCGAGTTGTCAATCATCACCGCACCGTAGCGCGTAATGGTCTCGGCAAATTCACGCGAGGTGCCGGCCCCGGCCGAGGTGAGGGCGAAGTCCACACCCCGAAAATCGTCGTTGTGCTGCAGCAGCCGCACCGTAAGGTCGCGACCCCGGAAGCGGTAGCTCCGCCCCGCGCTGCGCTGCGAGCCGAACAGAAGCAGCTCGTCGATGGGAAGTTCGCGCTCCTCGAGAATCCGGAGGAACTCCTGGCCAACGGCGCCGCTGGCCCCCACAATAGCAATTTTCATAACCAACCTTTATATTAAAACCTTTCTTGTTTCCAATTTGCCGCGCCGACGGGTCCGATGCGGTGCAGTGCAGTGCGGCAGCTCCGGCCCTCTCCGGCCCTCGGTGTGCGTCCCCTCCGGACCGCCACCGATCAGCAGGCACCCGGTGTGCATCCGCCCCCGACCTGCGGCCCCGGGGTCAGTTGAAGAACATCTCGTCCTCCTCCTCGTCGCCGAGCTCGCCGCCCGACGAGGTGGTGAGTTCCTCGTCGCAGTCGTAGTGGGGCATCATGGCCGGACGCACGAAGCGGTCCGTGCGGTTGATGCCCAGCCGCGGGTCGTCGTAGACCCGCTTGAGGAAGTCGCCCACGATGGGCAGCGCCACGACGCTGCCCTCACCGCGCGCCAGCAGGTGCACCGACTGGTCCTCGCCGCCTACCCACGCTCCGGCCACAATCTTCGGAGCCACGCAGACGAACCACGCGTCGCGGTTCTTGTTCGAGGTACCGGTCTTGCCACCCAGCTCGACACCGTCGAGGCCGAACTGCCACTTCAGACGCCCGGCTGTTCCGCCGTTGACCACCCCCTGGAGCATCGTCAGCATCGTATAGGCCGTACGCTCGCTGATGGCATCCTGCGACTGGGGAATGAAGCTGGCGATGAGGTTGCCCTGCCGGTCCTCGATGCGCGTGACGAAAATCGGGTCCGTATGGACGCCCTCGTTGGCAAAGGTGGCAAAGGCGCTCGTCAGCTCGTAGACGTTCGACTCCGAGGGGCCGAGGCAGAGCGCCGGCACGGGGTCGATGTAGCTGCGGATGCCCATGTTGTGGATGAAGTCAGCGACGGCGGCCGGCTGCTTGGCCTGCTTCATAATCCAGGCCGAGTAGTTGTTGCGGCTGTGGGCCAGGCCCCAGCTCAGCGGGTGCATCTCGCCCAGCTGCTCGACGCGGCCCGCCTCCTTGGGCGACCAGGCCGTACCGTTGGCCGTCTCGATGGTCACCGGAAGGTTGGGCACCGGCGTGCAGGGGCTCAGCCCCAGGTGGTCGATGGCGAAGGTGTAGACGAAGGGCTTGATGGTCGAGCCAATCTGGCGCTTGCCCTGCTTGGCCATGTCGTACTTGAAGTAGCGGAAGTTGGGGCCGCCCACATAGGCCTTGATGAAGCCCGTGCGCGGCTCGACGGCCACGAAGGCGGCGCGCATGATGCGCTTGTGGTGGAGAATCGAATCGCGCGGCGTCATCACCGTGTCGCGGTCGCCCTTGTAGGTGAAGACCTTCATCGCGCAGGGCTTGTCGAAGCTGGCCAGCACCTCGCGCTCGCTCACCCCGGCGTCGCGCATCTCGCGGTAGCGGTCCGAGTAGCGTATGGCCTGGCGCATGATGCGCTCGCGCTCCTCGCGGTCGGCATCGACGAAGAGCACCTTCGTGCGGCGGTACTGCGCATCCATCTTGGGCTGAATTTCCCGCTCCATCTGCCGCTGCACGGCCTGCTCGGCGTAGGCCTGCATGACGGAGTTGATGGTGGTATAGATTTTCAGACCGTCGCGGTAGATGTTGTAGGGCGTGCCGTCGGCCTTGCGGTTCTTCAGGCACCAGCCGTAGATGGGGTTCTGCTCATACTCCTTGCGGGCCACCTCGTAGTCCCACTCGTTGTAGAACTGGTTGCGGCGGGGCGGCTCGGCGTTCATCACCAGACGAAGCATCTCGCGGAAGTAGGTCGCGGCCCCCTCGTTGTGCGAGACGGGCTTGTAGTTGAGCACGATGGGCAGCGCCGAGAGCGAATCGGCCTGGGCGCGCGTCAGCGCCCCGGCCTGCTGCATGCGTGTGAGGACCAGGTTGCGGCGCGCCAGAGCGCTCTCGGGATTGCGCACCGGCGAGTAGCGCGTCGGGGCGTTGACCACCCCCACCAGCACGGCGGCCTCCTGCACGTTCAGTTCATGGGGCTCCTTGTTGAAGAAGGTATGGGCCGCCGACTTGATGCCGTAGGCGTTCGAGCCGTAGGCCACCGTATTGAGGTACATGGCGGCAATCTCCTCCTTCGTGTAGTTGTATTCGAGCTTGAGGGCCGTAATCCACTCCTTGAGCTTCGAGACGACGAGCTTCGACGTGCGGGCGATTTTGCCGCGGTGGCGCGCCGTGTCGCGCGGGAAGAGGTTCTTGGCCAGCTGCTGCGTGATGGTCGAGCCGCCGCCCTGCGAGGTGTTCTGCAGCAGCACGGTCTTCACCGCCACGCGGGCCAGCGAGGGGATGTCGATGCCCGAGTGGCTGCGGAAGCGGGCATCCTCGGTGGCGATGAGCGCCGCCACGACGGGGGGCACCTCATGGCCGCCCAGCCGGATGTGGAGCGTCGAGTCGGCCGGATAGAGCTCGTCGTACTGGACGTAGGAGCGGTTCTGGACGAAGAAGGTGCCGAGCACCTTGCCGTCTTCGGAGTAGATTTCCGTCGCCAGGTTGCTCTTGGGGTTCTCCAGCTCCTCGAACGACGGCAGCCGTCCGAAGAGGCCCGTCGCCGTCAGCAGCAGCAGGAAGACCAGCAGCGCCACGGGTGCGAAGGCAATAATCCAGAGCCAGCGGATGAGCCGGGGTGAAGCCTTGATGAACCGGGAGCGGGCTCCCGCCTTATTGTTTTGTGTCATGGGACCGAATTTTGCGGTAAAGGTACGAATTTTTCTCAGAAGGGAAGCCCCAACGCGGCAGTAATCCACACGCCGCCCGTACTGGGACGGTAGCACGAGAGCTTGACGGTCGAGGTGGCCGAGGCCGGCATGCGGAAGAGGTTGACGTCGAAAATCAGGTCACCGCCCACCGACCAGATGCGCCGGCGCGTTGCGGCGCCGGGGTAAATCTGCCCCCCGCCCTCGGGGGGCGTAGCGCGGTAGCGCCACGGCTCGGTGGTGAGGAACTGCGCGTAGTCGCCCCCCACGTTGAGCCGTATGCGCTTGAAGTAGAGCACCGAACCGATGCCCCCTTCGGGATAGCAGAGCGGGAACTGGTAGTCGACGGCCGCGGCAAAGTAGTCGTTCGAGACGATGTCGGCCGACGTGAAGCCGCGCGGCACGAGGCGCGTCGAGCGGTAGCTCAGCGGCGCATAGCCCGACGGGAACTTGTAGCCGCCGACCGAGGTCTGGTACGTGGCGGCCACCGTCAGCGAGTTGTGGGGCAGGAATCCGGGGGTGTAGAGCTTGACGTAGCCCGAGAGCAGGTCGCTGAAGTGGCGGTCCGAGGGGTTGAACGTATAGCCGGCGCTCACCGTATAGCCCCACGGCGAGACGAAGTCGCGGTGGGCCAGCCGCGTGAGGTCGGAGTAGCCCACCGAGAAGGAGAGGCTGTGGAGCCCCTCGCGGAAGCCGATGTGCTCGATATTGGTGATGGAGCCCGTCTCCTCGTCCCAGCGGATGTTGCCCACGTTGGCCACCATGCCGTTCGAGAAGTTCCACCCCGTGGCGACGGAGAACTGCCGCGTATGGTAGCCGCGCTGGAGGTAGAGGGGCAGCGTCGCCGTGAGCCCCACCGAGTAGTACTTGTCGGGGCTGGGCGTGCGCTGTCCGCCCAGACCGTAGAACATCTGGTTGCCGCCGTAGGCGGCATCGAGGTCGAAGCGCACGCCCAGCCCGAAGTAGCGGACGCCCAGCCGGAAGAGCGACCCCTCGGAGCGGTTCCAGCCGTAGGAGAAGAAGCCTTCGGTGTTCGAGAGCAGGTTCTGCGAGACAAGCGTCACGCCCAAATTAAGGCTGATGTTCTTCTCGTCGGCCACCTCGAAGGGGTCGAACGCCGCGGGCATCCAGCTGTGGACGTTGACCAGGTTGGGAAGCTTCGGATAGCGCTTGGTGCGGAACTTCGGCTCCGCGGCCAGCGAGTCGGTATAGACGAAGTGCACCGTGTCGAGGTTGACGACGCCCCACGAGCGGCGCGGCGGGTTGACGAGGTTGAGCGGCAGCCGTGCCGGCTCGACGCGGCAGGCGAGGCTGTCGGCCGCCTGGCGCGTGAGGCGGTATCCGAGCCGGTCGTAGGTGGTCATCAGCACCTCGCCGCCGGCGGGCATCGGCTCGAAGGAGCCGTACTTCGAGGTCGAGAGGCGGTACTCGGTGCCGCGCTCCAGGTCGAAGCAGTGGACCTCGTCGCGTCCCGACTGGATGGAGCCGAACCAGAGGCGGCCGCCGCCGGCCCGCAGGTCGCTCAGCGTGATGTAGGCTCCGCGCGTGAGGGGCTCGAGCCCCCCGGCACCGATGCGTCCGAGCCACATGCCCGAGTCGTCGGTCACCAGCACGTAGAGCGCCCGCGTAAGGTCATCCCACGCCAGTCCGTGAATCTCGGTGAGCCCCTCCATGGCGAAGCGCTCCTCGCGCTCCCCGCGGCGGAGCACCACCGTGTAGCGGCCGTCGGGGTTGTATTCGACCCACGCCAGCGCATCGTCGCCCGCACTGGTGGGATAGAGCACGTTGCGCCGCCCGGCGAAGGTGCGCGGACGGCCGTCGGCGAGGTTCATGTAGCAGAGCTGCGAGTTGACCCGCTGCTCGAAGAGCTTCGAGCGCCGGTATTCGGTCCACCAGACCCGCCCGCCCGCAAGGGCCGGACGCGTCGAGACCGACCCGACGTAGCAGACCGTGCGTTCCTCGCCCGTACGGGTATCGACCCGCACGAAGCGGGCCGGGCGGTCGAAATCCTCCTTGAGCGCCAGCACGACCGTGTCGCCCAGCGGCAGCGGCCAGCGGTAGGTGGTATGGTTGCCCTCGGGCAGCCGGACGAGCGACTGCGCGCTGTCGTCCTGCGCGGGAAGCGAATCCCAGTGGTGGCGCAAATCGTCGAAGGTCTCGCGGAAGAGGCGCGAGACGTTCGTGTCGTAGTACTTGCCCAGCGCCACGCGCGTGATGGCGAAGACGTAGGGGTTGCGCGAGCCGTAGCGCGCCACGTTGTTCCACACCTCGGGACCGTAGCGCTCGCAGGCGTAGGAGCAGAGCTGGTAGCCCAGCTCGTAGTGGTCGGGTATGTAGTCGCGGTAGGAGCCGCAGAACCACTTGTCGATGTTGCGCCGCCCGTCGCCCACGCGCTCCATGGCGCGGTAGGCCAGCGTGAAGGAGGGCTGCAGTCCGCGCCCGAACGACGACATCTGCGTCTCGGACATCACGGCGTCGCCCTCCATCGCCCAGAAGGGCATGCAGAGCAGGCCGATGGTCGACCCCTGCTGCCCGAGCAGGTAGCTCAGCGCGCGGATGACGCCCCGGTCGAGGTTGTTGTACTGCACGGCGTGGCGGTACTCGTGGGCCACGAGCTGCTTGAGCCACGGCATCGAGTAGCCGTCGATGGCCGGCGAGGAGAGGAACTCGACGCGCTTGGGGAGGTACATCACCAGTCCGTTCGACTGGAAGTTCTCGGGGTGGATGACAAAGGGAATCCGCATCGGGCCGTGGGTGAAGCCGTAGGAGATGTCGGGCTGCACCGTACGGATGTAGAAGAGCGTATGGCGGGCGATGTTGGCCGCCGTGTCGGGATAGATGACCCGCACATCGCGCGAGCGCATCGTGCTCCACTTCAGCCCGACGGGGTCCGAGCCCCACGTGTAGTACTGGGCCGAGGCGCGGTGCACGCAGCAGAGGGCGCCGACAAGCAGCAGTATGGCCACCAGCCGTTTCACTTTCCGCCCGCCTTTTTGCACCGGTATCCGTTCTGCAGCAGGATTTCGACCACGCGGTCGCGGTGGTCACCCTGGATGATGATTTCTCCCTCCTTGGCCGAGCCGCCGACACCGCAGCGGCTCTTGAGCAGGCGGGCCAGCTCGCCGAGGTCGGCCTGCGTGCCGACGAAGCCCCGCACGAGGGTCACCTGCTTGCCGCCCCGCTGCTTGCGGTCGAGCCATACGCGCAGCTCCTGCTGCGCGGGGGGAAGCGTTGCGGGCTCCTCTTCGCGGGCCGTTTCGAAGTGATAGTCGGGGTCGGTCGAGTAGACCATCCCGAGCCGGGCTTTCCAGTCGTTGTCTGCCATGGTGGAATCGGGGTCGGAAAAATTGCTCCGAACGTAGCAATCTAACGTCGGAGGGGGTGTTATATTTTGCGCAAAAATACGAAAATTATTATCTTTGTTTGCGTATGGCTACCAACTTCAGCGAAAAACTGCGCCGGTGGAACCCCTTTGCGCGCCCGGCGACGCTCGAGGAGCTGCCGCGGCCCCTGCCGCCGGCCGACCCCGCGCAACGGCTGGTCCACGTCTATGTCGAGGGCTACGAGGACGTGGCCTTCTGGCGCGGCGTCTTCGACCACTTCCAGAACCCCTACCTCCGGTTTGAAATCTCGGTGCCCAACCGCGCCGACCTGCCCAAGGGCAAGAAGGTGCTCATGAGCATGATTCCCCGCTCGTCGGAGGAGATGCTGCTCTGCGTCGATTCGGACTTCGACTACCTCTTCGACCAGGCCACCGAGCAGTCGCGCGAGGTCAACGGCTCGACCTTCATGTTCCACACCTACGCCTACGCCACCGAGAACTACCTCTGCTACGCCCCCTCGCTGCACAACGTCTGCGTCAAGGCGACCAAGAACGACACCCACATCTTCGACTTCGTGCGCTTCATGCACGAATACTCGTGCGCCATCTACCCCGCCTTCCTCTGGTACGCCTACTCGGCGCGCCTCTCGTCCGAGGGGGTCTTCACGCTGGCCGACTTCAAGTCGACGGTGCGCATCGGCTACCTCGACATGGAGGAGAACGGCGCCAACACGCTGGCCTGGGTGCGGCGCAACGTCGAGAAGCGCGAGCGGCACCTGCGCGGCCGCAACCCGCGGATGGTCGAGCCGATGAAGGAGTTCGAGGAGCAGCTCCGCGCACGGGGGCTCCGACCCGAGAACACCTACCTCTTCATGCACGGCCACACGCTCATGGACAACGTGGTGCTCGTGCTGCTCAACACCGTCTGCGAGAAGCTGCGCCAGATGTCGGTGGCCAAAATCACCTCGTCGGACAAGAAGGGGGTGGCCCTGAAGAACGAGATGTCGAACTACACCAACTCGCTGCGGTCGATTCGCGACGTGCTGCTCGACAACGAGAACTATACGCGCTGCCCGCTCTACAAGCGGCTGCACAACGACATCGAGCGCTACCTCGAGCACACCATCTGGGAGATGAAGCGCCGCGGCGAGCTGCCCGAAGATTCGGTGCTCACCATCGCGCGCAACCTCAAGCAGAAGTAGCCGCGCGGGCGGCGGCCGGGTGTTTGCAGAGGCCGTTCCCAAAAGGCAAGCGGCGCCATACACCACTCAAAAACCGGGCCCGGAAAACAGATGAAGGGAAGGCTCCTGTCCAGCCTTCCCTTCATTTTTTGCATGCGCCCGGCGGCGCGTATCCTCCGTCAACAATCAGTACCGGATTCGCTTCTGACCGTGGCAGACGCGGCACTGTCCGGACCGGTTGCAGGAGAGGCAGGGATAGACATCCCCGTCGCGACCCACGAAGTGCCCGTTGCCGTGGCAGGCCGGGCACAACCCCGTACCGCCGCACGCCTTGCAGGTGGTGTAGCCGTGGCGCGACGTATCGCCCGAGGAGCCGCTGTCGTAGGAGTCATAGGAGCCGTTGCTGCCCGAGCCTCCGCCGTAGGAGCCTCCTCCGCCGCCCGCCGCGGGCGAGCTGCCGTAGTTCTGCTCGTAGAGCTCGTTGAAGCGCCCGGGCGAGAGGCGGATGGTGTACCACGTATCGTTGTAGACCGCCTGCGAGCAGTCCCGCGCAAGGTAGAAGCGCTCGCTGTTCTTCGACTTGCAGACGTCGCCCGTCGGCATCATCACCGGAAAACCGCCCATGCCGACCGACTGCGCCCTGTATTCCGGAGCCAAAGTATACCCCTCGAACGAGAACCACTCGTCGCTCGTCCCCGTGCAGAGGAACAGATGCGATGCATAACCCAGCATCACGGAGGCCACCGCATCGCCCTTGTTGTCATACATGAGGCTGACGGTCATCAGACGGCCGTCCTCCCGGCCGAAATAGAACTTTTTCCCGCTGGGAAAGGATTGCGCCGTCGCCGTCGCAACGGAGGCCATCCAAAGGAGCAACAAAAATCCAATCCGTTTCATATCCATTCGCTCATTTCATGCTTCCTTATGTTTCATGGGGCGGCGGAGGGAGCCCCTGCCGCCGCGCGTCCCGTCGTCAGCGCTTGCGCACCACGCGCACGGTGGCCTGGGTCGACTGCCGGATGAAGACCTGCGGGCCCTTGGCGTAGCGGCGCCACAGCTCGTCCGTATAGCCGCGGATGGTCAGCAGCTCCATGTCGCCCGTCTTCATCACGTCGAACCCGTTGGCACGCAGGGCGTTCACCGCCTCGTCGATGTGCCACGAATTGTCGACGCAGAGGCTCAGGTTGACCGCCGAGTTGTGAATCAGGTTCGTCTTGAGGCGGAAGCGCTCGAAGAGCGAGAAGATGGTGGCGAAACGCTCCTCGAGCACGAACGAGAAGTCGCGCGAACGAATCGTCAGCAGCACCTGGTTCTTCTTCAGAATCAGAATCGGCACGTCGACCGGCGCCGACATGGCGCGGATGACCGTACCGGGCTTGCGCTTGTCGCCGAAGGGGCGCACGTAAAGCGGGATGTTCTTGTTCTGCAGCGGTTTGATGGTCCTGGGGTGGATAATCTGGGCGCCGCTGTAGGCCAGTTCGATGGCATCGAGGTAGTTGAGCTCGGCAATCTGCACGGCGTCTGGAAAAATCTTGGGGTCGGCGTTCAGCACGCCGTCGACATCCTTCCACACCGACATCGACTCGGCGTCGAGGATGTTGGCCGCCACGGCCGCCGAGTAGTCCGAACCTTCGCGGCCGAGCGTGGCGGTCGTTCCGTCGGGGGCACCGCCGATGAAGCCCTGACCGATGAAGACCCGCTCGGGGCGGCCGGCCAGCTCGGCCCGCAGCAGCGGCGCCGAGGCGGCGATGTCGATGGCCGCATCCTTGTGACGCATCTCCGTGCGGAAGCAGCGCCGCATGTCGACCCAGTGGTTGGCAACGCCCGCCGCATTGAGGTACTCCGAGACGATGGTCGTCGAGAGCAGCTCACCGTAGGCGACAATCGCATCGTACCACAGCTCGGCATCCTCCGCCCGGTAGACGGTCTGCGTCGCCACCCGTTCGAGCTCGGCAAAGAGCTCATCGACCCGCTCGAGCCGTTTGGGACCGTGCCACAAATCCTCGATGATGCCGGCGTGGTAGTCGCGCAGTGCGGCAATCTGCTCCTCCGAGAGGGCGCGGTCGCCCCGCTGCAGCCCCGTGAAGACCTGCTCGAGGGCGTTGGTCGTCTTGCCCATGGCCGAAACAACGATGAAGAGGTTCTCCTCTCCCGCAATGATTTTGTGGAGGTTGCGTACGCCGTCCGCATTGCGGACCGAGGCTCCTCCGAACTTGTAGACTTTCATGCTGTCAAACTTCATTTCGACCGCTGCCGGACGGGCCGCTCCCCCATCCTCGGGGGCCGGCTCGTCCGGCAGCAATCGCACAACGTGTTGTTCTCAAAAAAAAGCTCTTTCCCCGCCTCCGCGGAGGAGGCGTCAGCCGCTCGCAGCGGGTGTCTTCCGGCGGCCGCTTCGCAGCAAATACTTCCCGGCGGACGCTTCACCGCGGGCGCATCCCGGCAGCCGCATCACGACAGGCCCCTAACCGACCCGCCGCGCTCCTTCCCGAGGTTCCGACAAAATCCGCCCGGAGGTTCCGACAAAATCCTCTCCCGAGGCTCCGCCGAACTCCGCCCGAAGGTCCCGCCGAAATTTTCTCCCCGGCGGCCCCCCCGCCGCGCAGGGTTACTTCACTGCACGGTAGGGCACGCCGATGTTCTGGAAGAGGAAGGCGTACATGTCGGCCGCCTCGTCGATGCGCTTCGAGGTGGGCTTGCCGGCACCGTGGCCCGCCTTCGACTCGATGCGGATGAGCACCGGAGCGTCGCCCGCCTGGCAGTGCTGCAGCTCGGCGGCGAACTTGAACGAGTGGGCCGGGACGACGCGGTCATCGTGGTCGGCCGTCATCACCAGCGTGGCGGGATACTTCACCCCTTCGCGGATGTTGTGCAGCGGCGAGTACTTATAGATATAGGCGAACTGTTCCTCGTTGTCCGACGAGCCGTACTCCACGGCCCAGCCCCAGCCGATGGTGAACTTGTGGTAGCGGAGCATGTCGAGCACGCCCACCTGCGGCAGGCAGACGGCGTAGAGGTCGGGACGCTGCACCTCGCAGGCGCCCACCAGCAGACCGCCGTTCGAACCGCCGTTGATGGCCAGACGCTCCGACGAGGTATACTTCTGGGCGATGAGCCACTCGGCCGCCGCGATGAAGTCGTCGAAGACGTTCTGCTTGTTCTCGAGCATGCCGGCCTTGTGCCAGGCCTCGCCGTACTCCGAGCCGCCGCGCAGGTTGGCCACGCAGTAGACGCCGCCCTGCTCGACGAACATCATCGCCGAGGGGTTGAAGCCCGGCGTGAGGTTAATCTGGAAGCCGCCGTAGCCGTAGAGCAGGCAGGGGTTCTTGCCGTCGAGCTTCAGGTCCTTGCGATGGGTGATGAACATCGGGACCTTCGTGCCGTCCTTCGAGGGGTAGAAGACCTGCTCGGTGACGTAGAGCGAGGGGTCGAAGGCCACCTCGGGAGCCTTGTAGAGGGTCGACTCGCCCGAGGCGATGTCGTAGCGGTAGAGCGTTGCGGGCGAGGTGTAGTTCGAGAGCGCGTAGTAGAGCTCCGTATCCTCCTTTTCACCCGAGAAGCCGCTCACGGTGCCGATGGCCGGGAGCTCCACTTCGCGCAGGAGCTTGCCGTCGTAGTCGTACTGCGCGATGCGGTTCTGGGCATCCTGCAGGTAGGAGGCCCAGAGGTAGCCGCCCGCCGTGCCGACACCCTCGAGCAGGTTCTTCTCATGCTCGGGAATCACCGTCTCGACCTTCGAGGGGTCGTTGAGCGAGATGCGCTTGAGGGCGTAGTTCAGGGCGCCGTCGTTGGTCACGAAGTAGAGGTTGTCCTCCCGGCAGTCGACGGGCGCATAGTCGTGGGCAAAGCCCTTGAGCAGCGTGCGGAACTGCTTCTCGGAGCTCTTGCGGCAGAGCACCTCGGTGCCCGACGTACCCTCCGAGCCGATGATGAAGAGCCACTTGCCGTCCTCCGAGGGCCAGGCCGAGAAGTAGCGCAGCGGGTGCTCGCGGTCCTCATAGATGAGGAGGTCGGCCGACTGGGGCTTGCCCAGCTCGTGGTAGTAGACCTTCTGGAACTGATTCTGCGACGAGTAGACACCCTCCTTCGGGGCGTCGTAGGCGCTGTAATAGAAGCCCTTCGAATCGGGCGTCCAGGTGGCGCCGGAGAACTTCACCCAGTTGATGCTGTCGTCGGTCAGCTTTCCCGTCGCGGTATCCATCACACGGATTTCGACCCAGTCCGAGCCCGACGCCGCGGCGGCATAGGCCATGTAGCGGCCATCCTTCGAGAAGGAAATCGCCGCCAGCGCCACCGTACCGTCCTCCGAGAGGGTGTTGGGGTCGAGAAAGACCTCCCCGGGCTGGCCGGGCTCCTGCGTGCGGTAGATGACCGCCTGATTCTGCAATCCGTCGTTGTAGGAGTAGTACCACCAGTCGCCGTGCTTGACGGGAGCCGACTCCTTGGCATAGTTCCACAGCTCGGTGAGCCGCTCGCGGATGGCTCCGCGGAAGGGAATCTGCGCGAGGTAGTCCTCCGTCACGGCATTCTCGGCCGCAACCCAGGCGGCCGTAGCCTCCGAATTGTCGTCCTCGAGCCAGCGGTAGGGGTCGGGAACCTCCACGCCGAAATAGTTGTCCACCACGTCGCCGCGCTCGGTGGCAGGATAGGGTAAGTGCTTGATGTTCATTTTGCTTCCACAACTTGCCAGCATCGCCGCTGCGCCGAGCAGCAACACCGCACCGGAGAATTGTTTCCTCATAATCGACGGATTAAGGTTAATATCGGGACAAAGTTAGGAAAAAGTTGAGAGACTCGGACGCCGGAGTCGAAGATTTTGCATAACTTTGGGCTTCCGAAACAACGAACCAACGAGCATGTACAGCGAACTGAAACAAATCATCGAGCAGGCGTGGGAGGAGCGCGCGCTGCTCAGCGAGGAGTCCGTCCGCGAAGCCGTCCGCCGGACGGTCGACCTGGTGGACAAGGGCCAACTGCGCACGGCCGAGCCTCTGGACGAGGAGCGGAGCCTCTGGCAGGTGAACGAATGGGTCAAGAAGGCCGTCATCCTCTACTTTCCGCTCCAGCCCATGCGCAAGATGCAGGCCGGCGAGCTGGAGTGGTACGACAAGATGGAGCTCAAGCACGGCTACGAGGAGCTGGGCGTGCGCGCCGTGCCCCACGCCGTGGCGCGCTACGGTGCCTACATCGCCCCGGGCGCCATTCTGATGCCCTCGTACGTCAACATCGGCGCCTATGTCGATACGGGCACAATGGTCGATACGTGGGCCACGGTGGGCTCTTGTGCACAAATCGGCAAGCAGGTCCATCTGTCGGGCGGCGTGGGCATCGGCGGTGTGCTGGAGCCCGTGCAGGCGGCGCCGGTCATCATCGAGGACCACTGCTTCATCGGTTCGCGCTCGATTGTGGTCGAGGGGGCCCACGTCTGCCGCGAGGCGGTGCTCGGCTCCAACACGGTCATCACCGGCTCGACCCACATCATCGACGTCACGGGGCCGGAGCCCGTCACCTACAAGGGCTACGTACCGCCCCGCTCGGTGGTCGTTCCGGGCAGCTACCGCAAGCAGTTCCCGGCGGGCGAATACAGCGTCTCGTGCGCCCTCATCATCGGCCGCCGCAAGGAGTCGACCGACAAGAAGACCTCGCTCAACGACGCGCTGCGCGACTTCGGCGTCAGCGCCTGACCGCGCCCGCCGTCCGACGACCCTAACCCGACACGACACATGATTTACCACATCCGACAGACCACCTCGACCAACGACGAGGCCCGCGATGCACGCTACCGCCACGGCGACGTGGTGTGGGCCGAATGGCAGAGCGCCGGCCGCGGACAGCGCGGCCACACGTGGCTCTGCCCCGAGGGGCTCAACATCACCTTCTCGGCCATCCTCGAGCCGACGTTCCTGCCCGCCCCGGAGCAATTTCTCTTCACCGAGGTGGCGGCGCTCGCTCTGGTCGACGCGATGCGCGACTACGGCATCGAGGCCCGCATCAAGTGGACGAACGACCTCTACGTAGGCGACTGCAAGTGTGCGGGCATGCTCATCGAGCACGACCTGCGCGGAGCGAACCTCGCCCGCAGCATCGCCGGCATCGGCCTCAACATCAACCAGCGGGAGTTCGACCCGTCGCTGCCCAACCCCACCTCGATGGCGCTGGCCGCGGGCCGGGAGTTCGACCGCGAGGAGGTGCTCCGCTGCTGCATCGACCACCTGATGGCGCGCTACGCACAGCTCGAGGCGGGCGACCGCGAGGGGCTGCAGCGCGACTACCGGGCGCGGATGTACCGCCTCGGGGAGCGCCACCTCTTCCGCCTGCCCGACGGCACCCTCTTCCAGGCGGCGGTCGAGGGGGTGCGACCCACGGGCGAGCTGCAGCTGCGCCACGACGACGGTACGCTGCACGAATACCTCTTCCGCCAGGTCGAGTTCCTCATCGAGGGGCGCGACCCGCAACCCGCCGGGGAGCACTGACCCGCGCCGGAAGGCACGGGCCGGGGCCGGGAAACGCCGGCCGGAACCCGGGAGCGGGCAAGCCGGAACCCGGGAGCGGGCAAGCCGGAAAACGGAATGCGCCGGCCGGGAAATGCGGACAGGAGAACGAGGATGCGCGGGCCGGAGCGCAGGATGCACCGGCCGGAAGATACCGCTCCGCTGCGGACGTTGGCTCTGGAGGGACGACAGCCCGCCGCCCCGGTCGTGCGGCACCGTTGCGCAAGGGAAGAGCTCGGCCGCTGCCGCCCCCATGTGCGCCCCGAAGGAGGGCCAAGGGTGTTAAAAAAATAACAAAACCCTTGCCCATCCCGAAATAACTGCTATATTTGCATTGGAAAATTCACAACACAAAGCTCGTAATACCATGAATGTACCTACCAATCTGAAATACTCGAACGACCACGAGTGGTGCCGCGTCGAGGGTGACGTTGCCGTTATCGGCATCACGGATTTCGCACAGAGCCAGCTGGGCGACATCGTCTTCGTAGACGTGCCGACCGTAGGCGAGACGCTCGCCGCCGGCGAGGTGTTCGGCTCGATTGAGGCCGTGAAGACCGTCAGCGACGCCTACCTTCCCGTCTCGGGCGAGGTGCTCGAGTTCAACGAGGCCGTCGACGCCGACCCCTCCATCGTCAACAAGGACGCCTTCGGTGAAGGCTGGCTCGTCAAGGTCCGCATGTCGGCCCCCGAGGAGTACGACAAGCTGCTCACCCCCGCCCAGTACGAGGAGCTGATTGGTTAGCGACGGGCGCCGGCAGGCGCCTCCCCTCTCCCCTTTCGGAACAATGCGCCGCAAGGTGTCGAAAACGCCCCGAATCGCGGGCGCCGGGGTGTGGTGTCCCCATCTCTCCCCTCCCGCGCCGAGTAGCCGTTCCATTCTGAGCGCAGCCCTCCCCCAAAAGAGTGCTGAGGCTGTACCCGAAAAAGAGCACCGCAATACCCGGGAGGAGTTGCAAAACAAGGGCGGCAACAGAATTGCACCGGGAGCGGAAACGCCCCGATGAGGTATTCGGACCGTTCCGCACCCGTCTCTCTGTTTCATATAGAAGACCGCATTCCCCAAGGGGTGCGGTCTTCTCTTTTTCTACAAACGAGAACGGGAGGGGACCGCACAGAAACGCGTGCGGAACCGGCCGCCCGTCAACACGGCTGTCCCGATACCGCCCCCACACCAACGCTGCCACCTCGCTCCGGCCGCACCCAACCGCCCCTCTACAGCGTCGCCCCGTACCGGGTGCAACCGACCGCCCCGCCAACCCAACATCCGCACTCATCCACCTGCACCCCTATACACACAAAAAGGGCCGCCCGAAGAGCGGTCCTGCAGGAAGTCTTCCCCACGGGGAAGACTGTATGTATCGGCTGGTCCGAAAGCGGCGGCGGCGAACCGTTCCGAGCTACATGCGAGGCATCAGATGCTGATGTCGAGTATCTCGAAATGAATCGTCCCGGCCGGAACGACGACATCGACCGTGTCGCCCTTCTTGTGGCCGAGCAGCGCCTTGGCAATCGGCGTACCGATGGCCAGCTTGCCTTCGCGCAGATTGGCCTCGTGCTCGGCGACAATCGTATAGACCACCTGCTTGCCGTTGTTGTGGTTCAGCAGCGTCACCTTGCTCAGAATCTGCACCTTGCTCTTGTCGATTTTCGACTCGTCGATGACGCGCGCATTGGCCAGCGTATCCTCCAGCTTGGCAATCCGCATCTCGAGCAGACCCTGTGCCTCACGCGCCGCATCGTACTCCGCATTCTCCGAAAGGTCGCCCTTGTCGCGTGCCTCGGCAATTGCGGCCGAAATCGCCGGACGTTCGACGGAACGCATGTGGTCAAGCTCGTCCTTGAGCTTCTTGTACCCTTCCGCCGTCAGATAGATAATCTCTTTTGCCATAAGAATGATAATCCAATAAAAAACAAGAATCCCGGCCTCGAAAGGCCAGAACCCCTATACTTAACCGAAACAAAGATAGGAAGGATTTTCCGATTTTCCAAATTATTTCGCAGAACTTCTCGCCGGCGACGCATCGCGCCCCGACCGACCACGCGGGGTGCCGCCGCAGCCCATCTGTCCGCCCGGCCGGCGCATGGCGGCGGAAATGGCAGGCAGCGGGTGCGGCTGGTGAGAAGCGGCGGGACGGCAGGCAGAAGCGGGGACGCAGACAGCGGCGGAGGTAGCGGGCGGCAGGCGGCAGGTGATAACAGGCGGGGAAAAGCGACAGGCAGCGGGGAGACAGACAGCGACAGGGGTGGCAAGCAGCGGTGGCGGAGGTAGCGGGCGGCAGGCGGCGGGTGATAACAGGCGGGGAAAAGCGACAGGCAGCGGGGAGGCAGACAGCGACAGGGGTGGCAAGCAGCGGTGGCGGAGGTAGCAGGCGGCGGGGACACAGGCGGCGGGGACACAGGCGGCGGGGTGGCTGGCAGCTGGTGCGGCGGGTGAGAAGCGGCGGGGGTGCAGGCAACAGCGGATGATGAGATGATGACAGGCAGCGGGGAGGCAGGCGGCGAGGAGCGGAAACGCAAGCAGCGGGCGATAGCAGCGAATAGCGGTGGCGACGGGAAACGTGTCCGAACCCGCCTCTCCCCGAAAGAGAAGCCCGCCGTCCCGCCGCAGCCTGTTCCCTCCAACCAAGAAACACACCGCCTGTTCCCGGACCGTTTCCGGGGAACGGCAGCAACTACCGCCCCGCAGAGCCTCCGTTCGAACCCGGCTTCTCCCCGAAAGAGAAGCTCGCCGCCCCGCCGCAGCCTGTTCCCTCCAACCAAGAAACACACCGCCTGTTCCCGGACCGTTTCCGGGGAACGGCAGCAACCACCGCCCCGCAGAGCCTCCGTTCTAACCACCGCAGCCCCCACCATCCGACCAGGAAGCACGCCGCAGTCCCCGTCCCAATGCGTGGAGGCAATAATTTTTTTGGCGGTTCGTTAATTTATATGTAACTTTGCGCGTTAAAGCGCCGTAAACGACCTTTCGATGAAGCACACTCTCTCACTCATTGCTGCCGGCCTGCTGCTGGCGACCCTCTTCACGGGCTGCGCCGGCGTCAGCTCGATTCTCAAGAGCGGCAAGCCCGACGTCATGTACGACAAGGCGCTCGAATACTACGCCAAGGAGAAGTGGACGCGCGCCTCGACCCTCTTCGAGGGGGCGCTGCCCTACTACTCGGGCACCACGCGCGAGGACAGCATCTCCTTCTTCAACGCCCGCTGCAAGTACAAGAACCGCGACTACGAAACCGCCTCGCTGCTCTTTGACGACTTCCGCCGCAAGTTCGGCCGCAGCGTCTTCATCGAGGATGCCGAGGGTATGTTCGCCCTCTGCTACTACTACCTCGCGCCGGGTCCCTCACGCGACCAGACGATGACCAGCCAGGCCATCATCGCCGTCAACGAGTTCATGTCGCGCTACCCCGACAGCAAACAGGTGGAGAACTTCAAGAGCATCAACGAGGAGCTCACCCAGCGGCTGCACGACAAGGCCTATCTGAACGCCTACACCTATTACAAAATCGGCAAGTACAACTCGGCCATCGTCGCGCTGAAAAACGCCCTGAAGAAGTATCCCGAAAGCACGCACCGCGAGGAAATCATGTACCTGATTGTCGACGCAAGCTACCGCTACGCCAGCAACTCGATTGAGGAGAAGCAGACGGACCGCTACCTCTCGATGCTTGACTCGTACCTCTCCTTCAAGGAGGAGTTCCCCGAATCGAAGCACATCCGCGAGCTGGAGCGCATGGCCAAGCACGCCAAGGATTATCTGGACCGGAACAAGAAAGACAACAACATATAGTCATGGAGATTAAGAAAAACATTCCCAACAACACCATCACGAGGAAACTGGTGGACTTCGACCGCGAAACGGGCAACGTTTACGAGTCGATTAACATCATCGCCCGCCGCGCCAATCAGATTTCGACCGAGCTGAAGAACGAGCTCAGCCGCAAGCTGGCCGACTTCTCCTCGCCGACGGATGCCACTCTGGAGGAGACGTTCGAAAACCGCGAGCAAATCGAAATCTCCCGCTATTACGAGCGGTTGCCCAAACCGACCATCATCGCCACCGAGGAGTTCCTCGACGGAGAGCTCTACTACCGCATGGGCGGCAAGGACGGCAAGGAGGCCAAGGAGAGCGGCAAGGAGGAGAAGCCGACCACGAAGGAGGCCTGAGCGGGCTGTCGACGATGGATTCACGGCATACGACGTGCCCCTCGCTGCAGGGGCGCCACATACTGCTGGGCATTACGGGAAGCATAGCTGCCTACAAGGCGGCTGTGCTCTGTCGTTTATTGAAGACGGCCGGCGCCGAAGTGCGCGTGGTGATGACGCCGCTGGCCAAGCAGTTCATCACCCCGCTGACGATGGCCACCCTCGCGAAGAACCCGATTCTGGTCGAGTTCTTCGACCCCGAGAACGGCGCCTGGAACTCGCACGTCTCGCTGGGCGAGTGGGCCGACTGCTACCTCATCGCCCCCGCTACGGCCAACACGCTGGCCAAGATGGCCACGGGCGTGGCGGACAACCTGCTGCTGACGACCTACCTCTCGGCGCGCTGCCCGGTGGTCGTCGCCCCGGCCATGGACCTCGACATGTTCGCCCACCCCGCCACGCAGGCCAACCTCGCGACGCTGCGCAGCCGCGGCGTACGGGTCGTCGAACCCGAGGCCGGCGAGTTGGCGAGCGGACTTACGGGCAAGGGGCGTCTGGCCGAGCCGGAGCACATCGTCGAGGCGGTGACGCGGCTGCTTGCCCCCACGGCGAAGAGCCTCGAGGGGCGGCACTTCCTCGTCACGGCGGGAGCCACCATCGAGGCCATCGACCCGGTGCGCTTCATCTCGAACCACTCGTCGGGCAAGATGGGCTACGCCATTGCCGGCGAGCTGGCGGCGCGAGGCGCCCGCGTGACGCTCGTCAGCGGCCGCACGGCACTCGCCTGCCCCGAAGGGGTGGAGCGCGTCGACGTCCTCTCGGCCGAGGAGATGTACCGCGCCGCCACAGAGGCCTTCGCCGCATGCGACGGCGCCGTGATGTGCGCCGCCGTGGCCGACTACACCCCCGAGCAGGTCTCCGCGACCAAGCTCCGCAAGGGTGACGGCGAGCTGGTCATCCGCCTGCGCCGCACGCACGACATCGCTGCCGAGCTGGGCGCCCGCAAGGAGGGGCGGATGCTGGTGGGCTTTGCGCTGGAGACCGATGACGAGGAGGCGCACGCCGAGCAGAAGCTCGCGCGCAAGCACTTCGACTTCATCGTCCTCAACTCGCTGCGCGACGCCGGGGCCGGCTTCCGCGGCGACACCAACAAGGTGACCTTCATCGACCGGACGGGACGCGAACCGCTGCCGCTGCTCACCAAACGCGAGGTCGCGGGCCGCATCGTCGACCGAATCGAAAAATTGCTGAAATAACAGACGGGCGGCTCCTTCTCACGAAGGGGCCGTCGCTGCCCCGGGCCCCGGGCTTCGCCCCGCAGGGCCCGACCCGACAAACGTCATAAACACCTCAATCGCCATGTTACGCCGACTTTCGGTCGAGAACTACGCGCTCATCGAGAAGCTCGAACTCGAGCTGGACCCGCATCTGAACATCATCACCGGCGAAACGGGCGCCGGCAAGTCCATCCTGCTCGGCGCACTCGGGCTGCTGCTCGGCGCCAAGAACGACGGTGCGGCCATCAAGGATACGACCCGCAACTGCAAGGTCGAGGGGCTCTTCGACCTCACGGGCCGTGACCTGCGCCCCCTCTTCGAGCGCAACGAGCTCGACTACGAGGAGCAGTGCACCCTCACGCGCGTCATCACGCCGGCGGGCAAGAGCCGCGCCTTCGTCAACGACATGCCCGTGTCGCTCACGCAGCTGCGCGAGCTGGGCACGCAGCTCATCGACATCCACTCGCAGCACCAGAACCTGATTCTCTCCTCGGAGGAGTTCCGCACCTCGGCGCTCGACACCGTGGCGGACGACGCCGCGCTGCGGGCCGAATACGGCGCCGCCTACGCCCGCCAGAGCGAGCTGCGCCGCCGTCTCTCCGCCCTCGAGAAGGCTGCGGCCGAGGGGCGCCGCGACGAGGAGTGGCTCCGCTTCCAGAGCGAGGAGCTCACGGCGGCCAACCTGCGCGAAGGCGAGCAGGCCGTGCTGGAGGAGCAGCTCGCCGTGCTGGAGCATGCCGACCAGATTGGCGAGACGCTCACCACGCTGCGCAACCGTTTCGACGACGACGAGACGGGGGTGCTCGCCCAGCTCAAGAATACCGAGAGCGAACTCAACCGCCTGCGCGACCACTACCCCCAGGCGGGCGACTACGCCGACCGGCTCCGCTCTGTGCTGGAGGAGCTGAAGGACATCGACGCCTCGGCGGCGGACGAGAGCGAACGGCTCGACACCGACCCCGAGCGGCTGCAGCAACTCTCCGCGCGCCTCGACACGCTCTACTCGCTCACGCAGAAGCACCATGCCGCCACGGTCGAGGAGCTCATCACCATCCGCGACGGCTACCTGGCCCGTCTGGCGGCCATCGACCACGGCGACGAGGAGCTCACGGCCTGCCGTGAGGAGCTCGCCCGGGCCACGGAGCAGGCCGAGAAGCTGGCCGAGCGGCTCCACAAGGCCCGCGAGAAGGCCTCGCCGGCCTTCGGCAAGGAGATTTGTGCGACGCTCGCGCGGCTCGGCATGCCCGACACGACCTTCCGCGTGGCGCTGGAGCCGACGCAGGAGCTCACCCCCTCGGGGCGCGACACGGTGACCTACCTCTTCTCGGCCAACCGCGCCATGACGCCCCAGGCCGTCGAGCGCATCGCCTCGGGCGGTGAGCTTTCGCGCGTCATGCTGGCCCTCAAGGCGATGCTGGCGCGGCGCATGCAGCTGCCGACCATCATCTTCGACGAAATCGACACGGGCGTCTCGGGACGGATTGCCGATGCAATGGGCGAAATCATCGCCTCGCTGGCCGAGACGATGCAGGTGGTCGACATCACCCACCTGCCGCAGGTCGCCTCAAAGGGCCAGACCCACTTCGTGGTCTACAAACGCGACGGACGCACCTCCATCACGCGGCTGACGGCCGAGGAGCGGACGACCGAAATCGCCAAGATGCTCTCGGGCAGCCGCATCACCGACGCGGCCCTCTCGCAGGCCCGCATCCTGCTCGGCCAGCCGGAGCGCCCCGCACGCTCGCGCGGCGACGAGAGCCAGACGCTCTTCTGACGCACCGCCGGCCGGAGAGGGGGGGGGAAAAGAATGAAAACTGAAGCTCCCGCCGCCAACAACAGATACCCCAAGGGACCGCCTGCGGTCCCGCCGACACGAGCTCTTCACCCAAAAGGCCTCGGAAGCCGCAGCTTCCGGGGCCTTTTCCTTGATAGGGGCGCAAAGCCACAAGAGGCCGCATCGGAACAAAGGGCGAAGGCCCGAAGGGAAGAGGAGAGGGACATCGGAAAACAGAGAAGGGGGAAAAGCGGAAGAGCCGGGGAGCGGCCCCGGGAGACGGAGAGACGGAGAGACGGAGAGGCAGAGAGACGGAGAGGCAGAGAGACGGAGAGGACGAATAAGAGGCAGCAGAAAAGGGAGCGACCGGCAGCAGAGGTACGTGGGGGCCCTGCCGGCAATTTTTTTCGGCCGGCGATTCGTCCTTTTTCGCCTTGCGACGTCTTATAAGTGAACGCGCGTTCGAACACAAAAACAGACTGAAATCAATGAACACAACCCCAACCTTCACCGAAGAGGAGCGGATGGCGCTGCTCGAGGATGCCGCGGAGCGCTGGAGCGAGGCGCTCTTCCGCTTCGCGGCACTGAGGTGCGCCTCCCGCAGCGACGCCGAGGATGTCGTTCAGGAGGCCTTTCTCCGATTCGCCACCGCCACGACACCCGTCCGCAACGCCAAAGCCTACCTCTTCCGCATGGTGGCCAACGGCTGCAACGACCTGCTGCGCCGGCGCCGCCCCTCCGAGCCGCTCCCGCCGACACTCGAAGATGACCCGAGCGAGGAGCACATGCTCGAAGCCGAGGCCCGGCGGCTTGGCACCCTGCTCGACCGCCTGCCGGCCGAACAGGCCGAGGTCATCCGCCTGCACACCTTCGCCTCGATGCGCTTCACCGAAATCGCCGAGACGCTCGAGCTGCCCGCTTCGACCGTCAAGTCGCGCTTCCACTACGGCATCGAGCGACTGAAAACCCTCCTGTAAAACCCTTCCAAAAAAATCCGAAAACCATGAAAACCGATAAGACCATGACGTGCCGCCGCTTCCGCGAGCAGCTGGACGAACTGCTCGCCGGCACCCTCTCCGACGCTGAGCGCCGCAGCATGGAGGAGCACGCAGCCGCGTGCGAAGCCTGCGCCGCCGCCCTTCGCGACGCCCGACGGGCGCTCGACGCCGCAACCCCCCACATCGAAATTACCCCGCCCGCAGGTCTCCGCGAACGGATTCTGGAAGCCGCCCGCCGACGACTGGCCGAGCAGGGAAGCGAACCCGGACTGGCCGCATCCGCCATCGCCGAACCTGCCGCGGCCGCCGACCGCAATGAGGCCGCCGCATCCGGCCAACCCCGCCGCCCCGTACGCCGCATCGTCGGCATCCTCTCGGGGGCGATGGCCGCCGCGGTCCTTGTCGTCGCAGCCCTCACCCTCGGCTTCAACACCCCGGCACGCGCCGCGCGCAACAACTTTGCACAGGCCATCGTCGCAATGAACGGCGTGCGGAGTATCCGCATCGAGCTGCACATCCGCACCGACGCCGACGAAAACTTCGACTACACCAACCCGCTCGACGAGCCGGTGCCCCACACCATCGAGGCCATCTACTCCCCGCAGCTGCTCTGGCGCATCGAGAAACCGGGCCGCAAGGCGCTCTACGACGGGAAGCACACCTACCTCTGGTTCGACGCACTGCGTGAGGGCGAGGTGCTCCCCTACTCGCCCGGCGTTGCGGGGATGCTCTTCCAGCTAATCGACCCCGGCCAGCTGCTCTCGTTCGAGGAGCAGCTCACCCGCTCGCACGACGGCTCGCGCTACACGCTGCGCCGCGAGGGGGATACCCTCCGCCTGACGGTCCACAGCCCGGCACAGGGCGATTTCAGCCAGAGCGACTACATGCGCAACTCCTCCGTCGCCGAGAGCGACACGCGCCGCGAATACCGCTTCGACGCCGCAAGCGGACGGCTGCTGGGTGGAAGCATCACCTTCCTCGCGGCCGACGGAAGGGAACGGACGCTGCTCGAGATTGACCGCATCGAGTACGACGCCCCGCTCGACGCCGCAACGCTCACCGCACTTCCCGAGGGCATCACCTGGAGGGAGCTGACCCAACCCGAGGCGGCGACCTCCCGCCTTGCGGGCATCGACGCCGGCCGGGCGGCACGGCTGATTCTCGACGCCTTCGCAACGTGGGACACCGAGATTCTCGACGAGGCGCTCTCGGCATACGGCGCCCGGGCCCGCCAGCTGCTCCGCAGCCGCTACGCCGGAGCTACTGTGGTGGAGTGCTCGGCCCCGGTCCGCTCGGGCAACTACCCCGGCCTCTTCATTCCCTGCCGGCTGCAAATGGCAGACGGCTCTACCGAGGAGCTCCACCTGGCGCTGCGCAACGACAACCCGCAGCGGAGCTGGGTCGTCGACGGCGGGCTCTGATCCCTCCGTCCGGCGGGGGGCAGCCCCGACCGCCGCATCCGACTCCCCTCCCGCAAACAAACGGGCACAAAAAAACCGGGGCACCCCGCTGGGGTGTCCCGGTTTTCCGTATATGCTGTCCTGCGGCAGCGGCCGACTGTTACATCATGCCGCCCATGCCGCCGGCGGGCATTGCAGGTGCAGGCTGCTCGGCCTTCTTCTCGGCCAGCACGCACTCCGTGGTGAGGAACATCGACGCAATCGATGCGGCGTTCTCCAGAGCCACGCGCGATACCTTCGTCGGGTCGATGATACCGGCCTTGAGCAGGTCCTCGTAGCGGTCGTCGCGGGCGTTGTAGCCGAAGGCTCCCTCGCCCTCACGCACCTTGTTGACAACCACCGAGCCCTCGCCGCCGGCGTTGGCGACAATCTGGCGCAGCGGCTCCTCGATGGCACGCTTTACGATGTTGATACCGGTCGTCTGGTCCTCGTTGTCGCCCTTCAGACCCTCGAGAGCGGCCGTAGCGCGGATGTAGGCAACGCCGCCACCCGGAACGATACCCTCCTCGACGGCGGCACGCGTAGCAGCCAGCGCATCGTCGACGCGGTCCTTCTTCTCCTTCATCTCGACCTCGGTCGTAGCGCCCACGTAGAGGACAGCCACACCGCCGGCGAGCTTGGCCAGACGCTCCTGCAGCTTCTCCTTGTCGTAGTCCGACGTAGCCTTCTCAATCGAGGCGCGAATCTGGGCCACACGGGCTGCAATGGCCTCCTTCTTGCCTGCACCGTCGACAATGGTGGTGTTCTCCTTGTTGAGCGTCACCTTGTCGGCCGTACCCAGCATCGAGAGGTCGGCATCCTCCATCTTCATGCCCTTGTCGGTCGAGATGACCGTGGCACCCGTCAGGATGGCGATATCCTCGAGCATCTCCTTGCGGCGGTCACCGAAGCCCGGCGCCTTGCAGGCGGCAATCTTCAGCGTACCGCGCAGCTTGTTGACCACCAGGGCCGACAGCGCCTCGCCGTCGACATCCTCGGCGATGATGAGCAGCGAGCGTCCGCTCTGAGCCACCGGCTCCAGGATGCCCATGAGCTCCTTCATCGTCGAAATCTTCTTGTCGGTAATCAGGATGTAGGGCTTGTCGAGCTGTGCCTCCATCTTCTCGGGGTCGGTAATGAAGTAGGCCGAGATGTAACCGCGGTCGAACTGCATACCCTCGACCACCTCTACGTGGGTATCGGTGCCCTTGGCCTCCTCGACGGTGATGACACCCTCCTTGTTGACCTTGGCCATCGCCTCGGCAATCAGCTTGCCGATGTAGTGGTCGTTGTTGGCCGAAATGGTGGCTACCTGCTCAATCTTGGCGATATCGGTGCCGACCGTCTGGCTCTGCTTGCGCAGCGAGTCGACAACCACCGAAACGGCCTTGTCGATACCGCGCTTGAGGTCCATGGGGTTTGCACCCGCCGTGACGTTCTTCAGACCCACGCCGATGATGGACTGAGCCAGCACCGTTGCGGTGGTCGTACCGTCACCCGCGTCGTCGTTGGTCTTCGAGGCAACCTCGCGGACCATCTGGGCGCCCATGTTGGCAAAAGCATCCTCGAGCTCCACCTCCTTGGCGACCGTCACGCCGTCCTTGGTAATCTGCGGCGCACCGAATTTCTTGTCGATAATCACGTTGCGACCCTTCGGGCCCAGCGTCACCTTCACTGCGTTCGACAGCGCGTCGACGCCCTCCTTGAGAAGCTCGCGCGCCTCAACGTTATATTTAATCTCCTTTGCCATAGTCTTAGATAATCGCTAAAATGTCGTTCTGTTTCATCATGAGGTAATCGACGCCGTCGATTTGAATCTCCTGTCCGGCATACTTGCCGTAGAGCACCTGGTCACCGACCTTTACCTCCATCTGCACGTCCTTCGTACCGGGACCGACGGCAATGACCTTGCCAGCCAGCGGTTTCTCCTTTGCCGTGTCGGGGATAATCAGTCCACCTGCAGTCTTCTCCTCCGCGGGATTCGGGAGAATCAGCACACGGTCCGATAATGGTTTTACGTTCATAGTTCTATGTTTTTTATGTTGTTTGTTCGTAGTTTCGTGCAAAACGAATGCGTGACAGACTTCAACAAGAGCTGTGCCAAGCGGATTTTGGCAGGAAAAGGGTGACAAAGCTACAGTCGCGACTGACATTTTGTCACGGGCGATTATTTTTTTCGCACTTTTGTTGCATGGACCGAAAAAACGTATTACATTTGCACTCCGAAAGACCCGAAGACGGTCACACGGTGGATGTAGCTCAGTTGGTTAGAGCGTCGGATTGTGGTTCCGAAGGCCGAGGGTTCGAGCCCCTTCTTCCACCCGAAGAGGTCTCCTCAAAGCGAGGAGACCTTTTTTTTGCGTCGGTACGGGCATGCCGGCTCGGAAGCCTCAACGCACGCTGCGCCCGACACCTGCCCCATCCCACGCCAGGTCTCTGCACCGCCCGCCGCAGCAAGAGGCTGCCGACAGCCACACAGCCCGGCCTCCGCCCGTCAACAACCGAATCTCCCGACCCACGCCGCAATCGATTCAAGGGCCGCACGCCGTTTCAGCCTCCTCCCCCCCCGACAGACGAGCCTCCGCCCGCCGACAAACGAGCCTTCCGCCCCACCGCCGCAGCGCGGATTCAAAGGCCGTACGCCGCGCCCCGCTGCACTTCCCGCTTCGCCACAACCGGCCCATCTTCCGCAACCGGCACTACCCGCACAAGCACCTCAACCTCCGCAACCGGCACCGGCCCCGCCCAAGCGCCTCGAAGCGGCACAAAAAAACAGCCGTCCCCGCGTTGGGGACGGCTGTCGTCTCTATGCTCGAACCGGCTTAGAGGGCGTTCACATGGAGCTGAAGCGCGCTCTTGAGGTTGCCGGCCTTGTTCTTGTGCATGATGTTGTGCTTGGCGAGCTTGTCGAGCATCGCGGTTACCTTCGGCAGAAGGGCCTCGGCGGCGCTCTTCTCGGTGGTGTTGCGCAGGGCCTTCACGGCATTGCGGGCCGTCTTGTGGTAAAGACGGTTGTGCGTACGCTTCGTCAGGGTCTGACGGATACGCTTCTTCGAAGACTTATGGTTTGCCATAACTTAAATTTTTGTTGTTCCTCTTTCGCTCTCCGGAGCTCCGCAGAAACGGGAGGCTTTCGACCCGCGCCACATGCTGTCGGCACGTTTCCGACCCCTCTTTCCGGTTTTACGTTTCACCGCCGCGCTCCGGATGCCGGCGGCACTCAGCGGCCGTAGCCGCTTGCGGATGGACCCGAGGGTCCGCTCCTGAACTAAAAACACCCGTCAGCGTTCGCCGCACCTTCGGAGAACCGGGGGTTCATTCCTCCCCCCCCAACGTCTCCACCGGCACGTCTCGCGCCAAGCTCGTAGCCCATAGGAGAATCGAACTCCTCTTTCAAGAATGAAAATCTTGCGTCCTAACCGATAGACGAATGGGCCTTACCGCTATCGCACCGCTCCGAGAAGGGGCTTTAGCGGTGCAAAGGTAAACAAAAAAGCGAAGCAAACAAAAAAAACCGCTGAAAATTATCGCCCTACCCCTTTTCGGCGGGTCGAACCGTCTGGCTCACAGGGTCAAAGGTGATGCCTCCGCCCGAGAAGAGACGCTCGATGTGGCCGCTGCGGACCATCTCCCGCGTGGGCAGGTGGTGCAGGTGCGGCGTGTCGATGAGCGCCACCGAATCGCAGAGCGAGAGGGCGATGTCGAGGTCGTGCGTCGAGAAGAGGACGCACTTGCCCTCCTCGCGGGCGAGCCGCTGCAGCAGCGTGCAGAGCTCGTAGCGGTTGGGCAGGTCGAGGAAGGCCGTCGGCTCGTCGAGCAGGATGACGGGGGTATCCTGCGCCAGGGCCCGGGCGATGAGAATCCGCTGGCACTCGCCGTCGGACATGGCGTCCATCGTCTTGCGGGCGAAGGAGCTCATCCCCACCAGTTCGAGGGCGCGGGCCACCGTCTCGCGGTCGCCGCGCTGCATGCGGCCGAACCAGTTGGTATAGGGGGCGCGGCCCAGCGCCACCACATCCTCGCACGCGAGGTTGGCAATGCGCACCTTGTCGGTGGTCACGAAGCTGACGGTCGAGGCCCGCTCCAGGGGTGAGAGCTGCACGAGCGGCCGCCCGCAGAGGAGCACCTCGCCCGAGGCGACGGGCCCCAGTCCGGCCAGCGCCCGCAGCAGCGTACTCTTGCCGCTGCCGTTGCGCCCCAGCAGCGCCGTGAGGCTACCCTGCGCAAAGGTGGTCGAGACGTCGTCGAGCAGCGTCCGCCGGCCGTAGCCGATGCCCAGATGTCGAAGTTCTATGCTCATGGTCGGGTCAATGTCAAAAGAGGTTGCGGTTGCGTACGACGACCAGTATCACCACCGGGATGCCCATCATGGCGGTGACGGTGTTGATGGGCAGCGTCAGGCTCTTCGAGAGCAGGTCGCAGAGGAGCAGCAGCGCCGAGCCTGCCAGCATCGAGGCGGGCATCAGCACGCGATGGTCGGCCGCCGCGAAGAGCATCCGCGCCAAATGGGGCACCGCCAGGCCGATGAAGCCCACCGGACCGCAGAAGGCGGTGACCGTACCGGCCAGCAGCACCGTCGAGAGGAAGAGCATCGTCCGCACGCGGACGATGTTGAGCCCCATCGTGCGGGCGTAGTTCTCGCCCAGCAGCAGCATGTTGAGCGGTTTGATGGAGGCCACCGAGAGGAGCAGACCCACGATGACGGGCGGCAGCAGCAGCCCGAGCTGCGAGGCCGTGACGTCGCCGAGCGACCCCATGGTCCAGATGACGAACGACTTGAGCGCCGCCTCGTTCGAGAGGTACTGCAGGATTTCGACCACCGAGCCGATGCCCGAGCCGAACATCATGCCCAGAATCAGAATCACCATGATGTCCTTGATGCGGCGCCCGACGGCCATGACGGCCAGCAGCACCAGCGCCGAGCCGAGCCACGCCGCACCGGTCAGTCCGAGCGACTGCACCAGCGAGTGGTTGGCCACACCCAGCAGCGGCGCCCCCAGCAGGAAGAGCGCCACGCCCAGGCTGGCGCCCGAGCTGACGCCCAGCACGTAGGGACCCGCCAGCGGATTGCGGAAGAGCGTCTGCATCTGCAGGCCGCTCGCCGAGAGGGCCGCACCGGCAAAGAGCGCCGTAATGGCCTTCAGCAGACGGATGTTCAGCACGATATAGCGCGATTCGGCGGGGCAGTCGCTCCCCGTGAAGGCGGCCACGACGTCCGACGCCGGAAGCCGCACCGAGCCGACAAAGAGGTCGGCCACAAGCAGCGCCAGCGTCAAGAGGCCGAGCAGCAGGAAGCAGAGCGAGGTGCGCGACATGGGCTATTCCAGCTTTTTGTAGTACCAGAGCGAATCGCTCCGCCCCTCGAAAATCCGAATCAGGTCGGCCAGCACGCGGTCGGGATGGACGACGCCCGACTCCCAGAAGTCGGAGCCTCCGGCGGGTGTCTGGCGGCGGTTGTTGTTGAAGACGCGGCCGTTGCGGACGGCCGGCACCGAGGCGAAGCGCGGATTCTGCCGCACGAGCTCCTGCAGCGAGTTGGCCGCCCCGGTGTTGAGCCAGTAGTCGGCCGAGTTGGTCAGCAGGTAGGCCTGCTCGATTTCGACCGCATGCGAGGCGTTGCCCCGCGCCTCGGGGCAGACGTAGGCGCCGCCGGCATCCTCGATGAGGCGCACCATGTAGCTGTCGGCCGAGGGAAGGTACCACGTGTCGCGGTAGGGGGTGTTGAGCATCACGCGGGGACGCTGCCCGGGCTTAACTCCGTCGCGCAGCGCCTCGTAGCGGGCACAGGTGGCATCGAAGAGGGAGCACCCCTGCTCCATGCGGTCGGTCAGCTCGGCGATGACCATCACCCATTCGGCCTTGCCCAGCGGCGACTCCTCGACGTAGTCACCAATATATATATAGGGAATCCCCAGCTCGCGGAGCTTGTTCGTCACGGCCGTATCCTCGCCCGCCACGCCGTAGAGCAGCACCAGGTCGACGCGCATGGCCACCAGCAGCTCGAAGTTCAGGTTCGAGTCGTAACCCACGTCGCGCACCTCGCCGCAGAGCTTGTGGGCGGCGACATAGTCGTTGGCAATGTAGTCGATGCCCGAGACCCCGACGATGCGCTCCACCTCGCCCAGCAGGTCGAACATCGCCACATGGCTCGACGACATGCAGACGACCCGCCGTACGGGCGCCTCGACCACCTGCCCCGGGAATCCGGCCGGCACCGGCTCGCCGTCACGCACGACGTAGAGGTACTGCACCTCGCCCGAGCCGCCCTGCCAGGGGTTGCGGACCGTTATGAGCGAGCTGACACTCCCCTCGCGGCTGCGGATATCGAAGCCCGACGCATAGCGGGGCGTGTAGCGCTCGACCGTGAAATCCTCCACGGCGAAGGGTCTTGAATCGCGGCAGCCGACGGCCGCAAGGGCCATCCAGAGCAGCCCGACGAGGAAAAATCGTTTCATATCGCACAAAAATAGAAAAAAATATTGCGAAAAAGTGTTGTTTTGAAAAAAATACACTATATTTGCAGTCCCAAACACGAGGTAAATGCTTCTCCGGAAGCGGGCCGCGGGTGAGGGAACAGGAATCGGGGCGTAGCTCAGTCCGGTTAGAGTACACGTCTGGGGGGCGTGTGGTCGCTGGTTCGAATCCAGTCACCCCGACTGAAGAAAAGGCTTGACAATCAACTGATTGTCGAGCCTTTTTCGTTTTTGCACCAGCCCTTCGCTGCTGCCGTGGAACATAAATGGAACATGGACGAGTGCTATCTGAAGATTTCAAACAGTATATGCAAATCTATATAGCTTGTGCTAGATCGGCCTTTTGGCTCCATAATATTACTTTGTTTTTATCGTTTTGATTGTCTATGAGGTAATCATAGTAAGTTTGGACTTGGGGTGATTCTATGATGCTTCGTTTCCGATCATCGAGAAGTGTTACAGTATTTTGAATTGAATATCTATCTCGTAGAGGTAATATTAATTGAAAATTCATGTTAGAACGACATAATGAACTTGCATAGTAGCTTGAGTTAGATCCGGAGACAAAATTTATTAAATTTACCCCTCTATGATTTCGTTCAATAGCATTAAATCGGATGGTCATATTGTCAGATAATGGTTTGTCATATTCAAATCGATCTACTCCAAACTCTCGTCTTAGATATCCTCTAACTTCTTTTTTGAAGGTCATATCAACTCGATCCGATACAAATTGAATATTTGCAGAGCTAACAATAGCATTAACAAAATTAGCTAGATCAAAAACAATATTAGGAAGCAATTCCAATTGATCTATACGTTTATAATAGAAAGTCCTTTCTTTTACATAGATCCGTTGTATTTCGAAGCTCTCCAAATAAAAGGCTCCAATTTTGTTGAAGACATTAGCTTTCCAGTTTATTTCGCATTCATATAACCCTGCATCAATCCAACCTCCATCTGTGGCAATATAATTATCACCTCTTTTAGTTATAAAAATAGAAACAAACATATTATTTACAGTGGCCACAGGTGTGATAATTTCTAGTGTGTTGCCATAATCTTTAAAATGCCAAAGCGATTGATATGCTTGTACTATAGTCTCAAATATATTATCCATAATTCAAAAGGCTATTCCATTCAAGGGATCATTGTCGGGTTCAAATGGGAGAACTCCATTTTCTTGGACTTCGATAGATACTGCGAGATTGTTATTGGATGTAATTTTTTCTTCTTGACAAAACAATTGGAATCCTTCTTGTATTGGTAATGGAGAAGATTTAATTTCTAATTCTTTTGTTTTGTACGCAATAAAACGGCCATTTGTGTCATATTTATGAAAATGAGGAGTAGTGACCATCTGTTGGTCAAGGGGGATATCCTTGCAGTTATTCCTGTGAGTCCCATTTCCTTCGTCTAATCTTGCTAAAACTTTATTGGATAAGATGTTAGATAGAATCTGAAATGAATAATTATTGGGGTTTTTATACCGAACCTCACAATCTATCATTGTTTCCCCAAAATCTTTTACAGAATCTAGGGCTTGCTCTTCATATAGTGACGACGGATGATTACTCTTGTTTTTGGAGACCCGCAAAGGCATACTTGTTGATTTAGGGGATTCCATAAAAAGATTATAATCATTTAGGATCTCTAATAATTCTTTGTTGATTTTGATATGCCCCATTTGTTAAATTTTATTCCGTGAATTTATTATGTTATTACAAAGGTAATGAATCTATGTGGATTTAACAATCTTATTTACATTTGAGATTGTAATAAACGAGGTGTAGAGTAGTCTGATTAGCAGCTAATTAGCAATAAGATTGAAAAATTAGTTTGATCAATTTTTGCATCCGCACTGCAGCCCCAGAGGATGTTTGCTTTTGGTGCAGATGCATGAATAACATTCAAGAGATCGCAAAGATAGTCGAAACTTATTTCTGATGAGGGATGATAGCTTACCTTTACAACTACGTTGAGAATAGTTTCAAAGTGCAGAATCTCTAATTCCGAGCAGAGCTGTTTTGTTAAAGTTGGTATTTTGCCTTTGAAGGAGATTAATCTACAGCGCGTTGTGTTGTTCAAGATGCGGTCGAAATCTTCCCGTGTTATTGAATCCGGATTATTATCCATTGTTTCCCAAACCGAGTTGAGATATTGCCTGATTACTTCTTTGTCTTTCATTGTGTTTGTGCTTTAATGACTCCTAGTAAAGATGAATACGCAACGCGGATGCAAAGCCGATAGTTTTGTCTTGGGCGCAGGATTGGTAATTTTCAATAGAAAGCCTATACATTGGCCCCAATTGGACGGTAAATAGTTTTTATTGAGTTTGGGGTTATATAAGCTGTAATCGCCCCTGAACCGGCTCTATTGGGATTTAATAAAACGACCTGCCGAATGCGGCAGGTCGGAGAAAGGTCGGGATAAAAGTTGAATGAGGCGGGTGGATGGATAACAACTTACAACTATGGTTTTATCCGCGACCAAAATGATATACGATCGGTAAGCGTAGAATCATTTAATATTGTAATGTTTGTTATATTCATTTTTTAACACCCTGAAAACTTCTTTATATTCAGGTTCTTCTGAAACCAATGTTATTCCATCTTTGTCCCGGAAACTTGCCGATAACATCATGTCAGGAGATTTTAGTGTGAAGGTCCATGGATAACAGAAATCTGCGGCGTAGTCTCCAAAATTAAATATGATGTTGAAAGGAGTTGTATTGTCCAATCCGATACATTCTAAAACAACAGTATCTGCAGATTGCTCCTTTACGATCTTTGTATTCCGGACTGTAAAGATCACTCCTTGTCCCATGATGTTGGCCATGCCCATGATCGGATAACCGGGTTTCTGGGTAAAGAAAAACTGCATGATAAACTCTTGACGGGAGTTCCGATCAGTGATTGCCTTTGTACTCTCTTTGAAAGAATAAAAAGCATTGTCTATTACTAAGGCATATCCTTGAACATCTATCGTTTTTGCCTTTTCTTGGGCTTTAATAGAAACGCATACTGTTAGTCCCATGAGGAGCAAAAATAATTTTTTCATGATTTCTTGTTTAAAATTTCAATTAATAAAAGATTCATATCTGCCGAATGTCCTTGCAGAGCATTGCTTTTTTGATTTTAGGGAAGCGAGGAATGATAAGAGTTTTTTTGCTTATGTTACATGCTTATTTTTGGCAGGAAGAGTATACAACGGAATAGAGTCTTTGGCATTCTTGAATTATTCCTTGTTGGTTGTTGTTGTATTTTTCTCGAATTATATCATCACATCCCAGTATGCGGATTGCAGCTTCATATCCTTTCATCATAAATAAAAATCCGAAATCCTTTTGATCCCCTGTTATTAAATCATAGAATTCTTGTGCATTATATATTCGTTTGGTTAAGCCCAACAGATCCATCCTTGGCAAATCGTTTTGGTAGTTTTCGCCTAAAACTTCTTGTAGCGTCATATCTGCCGTTTGTTTTGCATAATCGGAAAGTTGTTGTGCGCTCCAACCCCCATCGTTCAAACCAACAATAAATCCCATTGCATAGATTTGTTTAAAGGTTGCTTGGTAGATCGAGTTGTCTAATTGGGGAGATTGTTGCGCGGATGCAGTAAATGCAGTTATCATGGCATCCCATTCCAGCATGTTTGCATTCGTTGTGAGATCTTCGAGAAAATACAATTCCGGATGGTCTCTCTTATATGCAGCCATATTGAACATTAAAACAGAATCTTGCCCCTGGATTTCGTAATACCAATATACGTCGAGAGTTTCGTCGGTATAGGAATAGATAATAGAGTCCTGTATGGCATCAAAGCAGGGAGAATCACAGCGCTTCAGGATACAACGGTCAACTTCTGAAACCATAGCTATCATTTCGGAATAATCCTTATGCAGTATTTGTGACAGAAATTTTGCTCTTTGCGAGGCATCCAAAGTGTCACAAAACAGAATATTATTGAGTGATCCACTTAGGTCCACTAGTTCCTGAAAGGGTCGCCCTTTTAACGGTTCCTTGAATTGTCCTTTCAGCAGCTCCAACGGAGATGGAGCTGCCGGTTGTGATATGGCGCTTGAATCTGCTGTCCTGGTAGGTTCAATCCTCTCATAGATGAAGTAGCCGCATAGTGCTGCTATAATGATGCATAATGGAGTGATATATGCTCGTTTCATAGTTTATCAATAGATGCTTGTCAGTTTTCCATCGGTGAAGGTGAGAATCGTATATTGGGGAGCCGTTGCCCCGAATGTTTCGGCAAGGCCGATAAACATGGCCAAAGCCACGGCTTCCTCCCCGGAAAGCTTCGACATGGCAGCTGCTACTTGTAGATCTTGTTTATCCTTATTAAATGTCCATGTTTCAATGATGTGTCCCGCGTAATTGTGTTTTCCTATGTCGTATGATTTGATATCGATCACCTCCTGGCACATTTGTTTGGTCATGCCGAGTTCGAGTTTCCCGGTTGCAAGCGCCTTTCCCCATCTGGTTCCATATTTGCGGATGAGAGTTTGCTCCCTTTTTTGGGCCTCGGCTTGCTGTTCCTGACGTTCCCTTAATTGCTCTTTTTTGCGTAATGCCTCTTTCTCTTGAGCTTCACGTTGAGCCATTAACTCTTTTTCTCGTTGTTGGGCCTCAAGAGCCCGTATCTTATCACGGAGTTGAGAAGGAGTTGTCATTGAGGTAAACAAACTGGAATAATCTTGTTGCGCGCTTCTACGAATAGTCCACATTGAATCAATACTCCCGTCATGGTATCTCATGATTCCATTTACGGGTATAATGTGGTCTGCGCGATTCCGAAAGCAATATGCGTCGCCTTCAAATTCATCCTCATTAGACCATTTGTATTGAATCTTGAATGGTTTGGGGGAATTCCAGATATTATAATTGATGCCAAACTTTCCTACTTTCCAGGTACCTCTTTCTCGATAAATCGGTCCCGTGTATATATTCCCATTATTGAATTTAATTATTGCATTCTGAATAGGAAGGACACTTTCCGAACTTATAAATTCCCGGTTGAAATAATATAAAAATTTTATCCAAGAAAGATCCACTTCCCGACTGATTGAACCTCGACGATTTTTAATCGTTTTACTATAGAAGGAATGGTCCCTCAGTAAAGCAGAGACAACGGGTAAGTCAAATCCGATTATTTCAGTGAACTGTAATTTGATAGTCCAGTCATTCGCCGATGATTTTGCTAATACGGTATGATCCTCATTATTATAAATTTCTCCGGTACATTTGAGTGTTACTTCTCTGCATTTTATGGTGCCAGTGAATACAGAATTCAAATAAGTGCCTTCTAGAATTACACGTATGCCGCCATTGTCGGCAATATAGGGAGAATAAAACTTGACAGGTCCGTCAGATAAAATGCCTTTATCGAAATTTCCCTTGCAAATAATAGTTGCAGTAGATGTTCCTGCCTTTATTTTATAAGTGACAGTACGTTCTTTGGCTTGGGTATGCAAGCAAAAACAAAGCATCAATGTAAAAAGCAATAATAATCGTTTCATAATTTGAGATATGATTTTTTGTTTATTTCAACTTTTTCCAAAGAGAAGAGCGAGAAGTTTTCCCGTTCATGTTAGAGGATGTTGCGTCTCCGATTTTTTCGATTTGTAATGCTTGACTGTTTAGTCTGAGGTAATTCCCAATCTGATTCGCTATGGCAAAATGGGGGTCTTGGATGTTTCCTTCGCTTGCAAGAGCGTTCAACATCCGTTCGTAATACGTTCTGAAGTCCTGAGGAAAGCGGCTGGTGATGCGGTGCGAATCGAAGGTCGGTTCGGCGATGTTTTCGTAGATGTACCTGCGCAACTGGTCATTGCCCAGCTCCTTGAGGATACGGTAGGTTTCGGTCATAACGGCAAAGGTTGGTTGTTGCCATTCGACTCCTGCATGGCGGGATTTGTACAAAAAGAAAGTGTGGAGTCGTTAGTTTATCTATGCAGAGGCTCTGGTAAAGCCCGAATGTAAATAAACAGATACAATACCCCACACCTGTATAGTATGGGATGACATCCCCACATACCAATACAGATGATGAGTGTTGCAGCTATCCTTACATTCAGTGAAATTTACCAGATTTCTGCATAAGGATAAAAGCCAAACACTTTCATCAAATATGTCCGTCGCCTGCGCGACACACAAAGATAGGAAATGTTTTTCAAACAACACGCTTCGGAAGGGGTATTGTAGACACTTCATGTCGAGTAATTGATAAATGTCCGGCCCGAAGTCATCCTTTCGGGCCAAAGCGCCGCAAGTGTTCTGTCACACGGAGCAAAGCGGTGTTTTCACCCGTGGGTGCTCCGACGAAACCCGTCGGAGTTGTTCCCAGGATGGGCCACACCACCCCCTCGCAGCCTCCGGACGCATTCTGTGCCCTCCTGCAGGCTGCCTCATCGGGCTCTCTTTCGTCAAGTCTTTCGGTTTCATACTTGTTCCGTTTTATGGATTACAGGGGCAAAGCTATCACGCGAGTGTGCCGAAGGCCCGCACACTGAAGCATCAAATGGATAAAAACTCTGAAAAATTGCTGCAGATTCAGTTCCGGAAAGCCGGTTTGGGCCCAGTCACCCGGACAGAGGAGGGGCAGGGTTGTCGAGCCTTTTCGTTTCTGTGCCTGCCCTTCGTCGCAGCCGTGGGACACAAATGGAACAAAGGGCGGGAACTTTCCACCCTTTGCCGGAGTTGGGGCACGAGCAGGAACACCGGCAAGGCAAGGCACGCACAGCCTCAAATGCTCCGCGTCGGCCAACCGTAGGACTCATATAATAAAAAGGGATGCTGTCACCTGCGGGTGACAGCATCCCTTTCTTACCTTGTGCAACGTCCGGACCGTGACCCGCCCCGGACACCGAGAGCTCTATTTTTTCTTCTGTTCCGGGGCCGAAGCAGCTGTGCTTTCCGCCGCAGAGGCGCCGGCGGTCGTGGCTGCCGAGCCCGTACCGGCCGAAGCGGTCGAAGCACCCGCGGCACCCTTTGCCTCAATCTCCCCGTCGGGGAAGCCCTGGGCGCGCAGGCGGATGTTCGAGCCGTCGGGCGTCACCAGGCAGGCCCCCGACTCCTCGGAGGTGATGTGGCCGATGACGTCGATGCCCCCCATACGCATCACCTGCTCCTGCATGGCCAGCGGCACGGTGAAGAGCAGTTCGTAGTCCTCGCCGCCGTGCAGCGCCGCCACCACCGGGTCGGAGTGCATCTCCTCGGAGAGCTTCGTGGTCTGCTGCGCAATGGGAATCCGCTCCAGATAGAGCCTTACGCCACACTTCGAGGCGCGGCAGAGCTGCAGCATATCGCTCGCGAGGCCGTCCGAGAGGTCAATCATCGACGTGGGGACGATGCCCTCCTCGGCCAGTGCCTCGATGATGTCGGTGCGGGGACGCGGCTTGAGGTACTTCTCGAGCAGGTATTCGTAGCCCCCGAAGCGCGGCTCGGGGTTCTTCACGTCGCTCAGCACGCGCCGCTCGCGTTCGAGGAGCCGGAGCCCCATGTAGGCTGCGCCGAGATTGCCCGTGATGCAGACCAGGTCGTGCAGCCGCGCGCCGTTGCGGCGGACCACCCGCTCACGCTGCGCCGCACCGAGCACCGTGACCGTGATGACGAGCCCCGTCATCGAGGCGCGCGTGTCGCCCCCCACCAGGTCGATGTGCTGCTCGCGGCAGGCGAACGAGATGCCCTCGTAGAGGTCCTGCAGCGCCTCGACGGGGAGCTTCGACGAGACGCCGAGCGACACGGTCAGCTGCCGCGGCAGGGCGTTCATCGCCAGGATGTCGCTCACGCCGGCCGTCACCACCTTGTAGCCCAGATGCTTGAGCGGGAAGTAGGTCAGGTCGAAATCGACCCCTTCGTAGAAGGAGTCGGTCGTGCAGAGCACCACCTCGTCGGCCGACGGCGCGATGACCGCCGCATCGTCGCCCACACCCACGAGCGTCGAAGGATTCGTGGGGGTAAAGTCGCGCGTCAGCAGGTCGATGAGGCCGAACTGACCGAGCGTTGCGATTTCCGTGCGCTGTTTCTTCTCCATGATTATAAATTTTTTTACAAATCTAACGAATCTTTGGCGTATCTACAAAAATTAGCGTATTTTTGTCCAGCTAATCACATAAACGGTTCAATTCATGATAAACATCGTTTTATTCGGCGCGCCGGGCTGCGGCAAGGGCACCCAGGCCCAGCGCCTCAAGGAACACTACGGCATCGAGCATGTCTCGACGGGCGAGGTCATCCGCGGCGAGATTGCCCGCGGCACCGAGCTGGGACGCAGCATGGAGTCCTACATCAAGGCCGGCAAGCTGGCCCCCGACCAGATTGTCATCGACATGATTGCCAACTACGTGGCCGAGCACCGCGACGCCAAGGGGTGCATCTTCGACGGCTTCCCCCGCACGACGGTCCAGGCCGAGGAGTTCGACAAAATCCTCGCCAAGAACGGACTCAAGGTGGACATCATGATTGACATCCGCGTCCCGGAGGAGGAGCTCGTCAAGCGCATCCTGCTGCGCGGCAAGGATTCGGGCCGCGCCGACGACGCCTCGGAGGAGGTCATCCGCGGCCGGCTGGACGTCTACCACAAGCAGACGGCCATCGTCTCGGACTACTACACGGCACAGAACAAGTACGCCTCGGTCGACGGCGTGGGTACGATGGACGAGGTCTTCGACCGCATCGCCGCCATCATCGACAACCTGAAGTAACGGGGGCGTCGCCGGGCCGTTCCCGCCGACACGTCTCCGACAGAAAGGGGAGCATCGCCACCGCGACGCTCCCCTTTTTTCGTGCGCAACGCTTCACGCGGCGGCCCGCAACCGCGGGCGGACCCGCCCTCCGCCGGCCGCTCCTGCGCTATGCCGGTACAGTTACCCGCCCGGCTTCACTACCGGCAGAAGAGGCCGACAAGCAGCGGCACGCTCAGCTCGAGCGCCAGCCCGTGGAGGACGGCCAGCGGGATGAGCTCGCTGCCCGAACTGCGGACAATCATCGGCAGGCAGACATCCATCGAATTGATGCCCGCCACGGAGATGGGCGCCAGTCGTCCGCCCAGGCGGGCGAAGAGCGGAATGCCGAAGAGGGCGACCAGTTCGCGCATGATGTTGGCCAGCAGCGCCACGGTGGCCAGCGCCGCAGCGTCGGCCGCACCTCCCTTTAGATTGGTAATCAGCACCGACGAGAGCGAATAGTATCCGAAGCCGCTCCCCACGGCGAGGCAGTCCATCAGCCGGAGGTCGCGCAGCAGAAAGACCGCCAGCCCCGAGAAGAGCAGCGTCCCGGCAATGGTGAAGAGGGGCAGCAGAAGCATCCGCCAGCGGAACCCGCGCAGCGAGGCGAGCACCTCGCGGTCGCCGCCGAGCGTGATGCCGACCAGAAAGACCAGCCCCGAGAGCAGCACGAGCGGCAGCCCTGGGTGAGCCAGCGCAGCGGGTGCCGTCCCGGTCATTCCGGCGGCAAGTCCCAGCGCAAGACAGGCGAAGATGAGCAGATTCTCCTTCATCGCGCACCTCCTTTCCCGAAGAGAAGCCGCGCCGCCAGCCATGCGGCAACGAGGCTTCCCGCGATGCCAAGGGCCGCAATGACGACGGCCTGACGGCCGAACTGACCGAACTGACTGAGAAGCTCCCCGTGGGAGCCGGTCGAAAAACCGATGACAAAGACCAGCGCCAGCACGACGAAGCGGATGCTCCGCCCGGCGAGGGCCACCACCCGCCGCCCGCGCAGCAGGTAGCCGATGCCGATACCCGACATCAGGAACAGAATAATCGTAAACATGGATTGACTGATTTTCAAGGTTATAAACTGCGTACAGCACGCCGGCGCACGTCCTCCTCAGACACGGACCGGCCGACCTTGGCCGACGGCCCCGCGACGGGGAGGCAGCACCTCGCTGCGGGCGCTTCGCTCCGGAAGGCCCGACCCATCAGCCGCCGCACCCCCGAACGGACCGGCGACAAACCTTGTCAGTCAGATGAAGCCGCTGAACCAGTGGACATGGACCCGGAAGGCACGCGCAATGACGCACCTCCGACCGTAGTAGATATGTCCCTTTCTGCGATACATGGTTCAACGAATGGTTCCGGCCGCAAAGATAGCGCGTGCGGACAAGATTTCCAAATCACCCTCTGCGTCGCCCGGAGAGTGCCGCCCGGCCCGGAGACGTTTGCAGGCACACGGAAGCCGGGCGTGCAACCAAAAGCACCGGACAGAGCATCCCGCGCACCCGAATCGAGGCAAAAGAGGCCCCGACATACCACCCCCTCCGACCGTCCGTAAGCCCCCCTCGCCGCACCGGGCCACTTCCTTCTGTCCGCACCAACCCACCTGCCGCCCCGCACCGGCGCCTCTTCTGCCCGCGCCGGCAACCCGTTTTCCACACACCGGCCGGCATCCGCGCCCTGCACAGCCCCCGAAATATCGGAAAATCAGCGTCCGAACGAAAAAATTTCGGCGCCGCACTTTGCACAGTCTCCGTTTTTTGTTATCTTTGCACCCGCTTTAAGCCTAATTAATTTTTAATTACAAGCATCATGAACAATTACGAAACCGTTTTCATTGTCACGCCGGTACTGTCCGATGCACAGGTACAGGAGGTCGCTGACAAATTCCAGGGCGTCATCACCGAGAACGGCGGTCAGATTGTGAACAAGGAGTCGTGGGGCCTCAAGAAGCTCGCCTACCCTATTCAGAAGAAGACCACCGGTTTCTATTTCCTCATGGAGTTCACCGGTGAGGGTTCGCTCATCAACACGCTCGAGACGCAGTACCGCCGCGACGAGCGCGTGATTCGTTTCTTAACTTTCAAGCAGGACAAGTACGCCGTGGAGTACTCGGCTAAGCGTCGTGCAAAACTTTCTAACAAGCAGGAGGAGTAAACCATGGCACAGGAGAACAAGGCTCAATCGGAAATCCGTTACCTCAACCCGGTGACGGTAGACGTCAAGAAGAAGAAGTACTGCCGTTTCAAGAAGCTCGGCATCAAGTACGTGGACTACAAGGACGGCGAGTTCCTGAAGAAGTTCCTCAACGAGCAGGGCAAGATTCTGCCCCGTCGTCTTACGGGTACTTCGCAGAAGTTCCAGAAGAAGGTGGCCCAGGCCGTCAAGCGCGCCCGTCATCTCGCCATCCTGCCCTTCGTAACCGATTGCATGAAATAATTAAAGAGGAGGAGAGACAATGGAAGTCATTCTGATTAAGGATATGGATAAGCTGGGCTACGCCAACGACATCGTGAACGTGAAGCCCGGTTACGCAAACAACTACCTGATTCCCCAGGGATACGCCAAGGTTGCCACCGCAGCCGCCAAGAAGGTGCTCGCCGAGAATCTGAAGCAGCGCGCCCACAAGGACGCCAAGATTCTGGCCGACGCCCAGGCTCTGGCCGAGACCATCGCCAACCTGCCGCTCACGCTCAACGTGAAGGCCGAGGAGGGCAAGCTCTTCGGTACGGTGACCGCAGCCGACCTGGCCGAGGCACTCGCAGCCAAAGGCATCGAGGTGGACCGCAAGCTGATTGTCGTCGAGCCCATCAAGACCGTGGGCGAGTACGAGGCAACGGCCAAGCTGCACCGCGAGGTAAAGGCTACCATCAAGTTCTCGGTAGTCGCTGCCGAATAAGGCATCGTCTCAACACGACAAAGGCCTTCCGCTCAGCGGAGGGCCTTTTTGTTTGGGTGCGCCCCAGGTGGCGGCCCCACGACGTTACTCGGCGGTCCGCTGAGGAGCAAAGCTCCACAACAGACCTTCCCTCCGGCAAGTTGTCCAGACGGCAAGCCGGTCCAGACGGCAAGCCGGTCCAGACGGCAAGCCTCCGTTTCTACCCGCATTCTGTCAGACAAGCCCAGCCTTCCGGTCCCGGGCCACTCCAAACCTTCCCTGCCCAACCGCGCCAACCTTCTGCAGACCGCTATTGCGCTGCGGCCGCACCCAAGGCTCAGCCCAGCCTCACACACCCAAAAGCCTCCACCCGGCCGCGCCACGCTGACGCCGCACTCAGCCGCACTCCTCCGCCCTCGACACCACCCCAATGCCGCCCCGGCACCGCCCCGTCCCGTCATCCTGCCCGAATCGGCTGGCCCCACCACGCTCGCCCCTCTTCCGGCACTCCATTCTCTCCTCCTCCGACTTCGCCGCGCGGGATTGGCTGCCCCGCACCCTCGCGTTCACGCTCTCGCCCAACACGCCCCCCTCACCCTTAATCACAACTCACACGCTCACCTGCACACACGACTCACCGCTCCGCAACAAACCGCCTCTGCCCTGTTCCGCGCCGTCGCCGTCGCCACCGGGACCGGACCGGACACAAAAAAACGCCCGCACCACTCAAGGTGCGGGCGTCGGTATTACCGAATAACCGAAGAATTACTTCTCGTTCTTCTCGGCATTCTCCATGGCGGCCTTCAGAGCGGCCAGACCGGCGATGTCGCCGAGGGTCGTCTTCTCGACCGAAGCGTTAATCTTCTTCACCGTCGACTTCGTAGCGTCGGCAGCAGCGCGCTTCTCGGCCTTCTCGGCAGCGATTTCAGCCTTCTTGGCGTCCGAGTAGGTACGCACGTGCGAAAGCGTGATACGCTTGGTAGCCTTCGAGAACTCGAGAATCTTGAATGCCAGCTTGTCGCCGACCTTCGGCATCGAGCCGTCCTCCTTGGTGAGCTGACGGTTCGGGCAGAAGCCCTCGACGCTGTCACTCAGTGCTACGACGGCACCCTTCTCGGTCATCTCGGTGATGGTACCCTCGTGGATGCTGTCGATGGGGAACTGCTTCTCGAACTCGGTCCAGGGGTTCTCCTCGAGCTGCTTGTGACCGAGCGACAGACGGCGGTTCTCCTTGTCGATTTCAAGCACAACCACGTCGATGTCGGCACCTACCTGCGTGAACTCACCGGGGTGCTTGATTTTCTTGGTCCAGCTCAGGTCCGAAATGTGAATCAGACCGTCGATGCCCTCCTCAATCTCGACGAATACGCCGAAGTTGGTGAAGTTGCGCACCTTGGCCGTGCACTTCGTACCGACGGGATACTTGGTCTCGATGTTCTCCCACGGGTCGGGGGTCAGCTGCTTGATGCCCAGCGACATCTTGCGCTCCTCGCGGTCGAGCGTCAGGATGACGGCCTCAACCTCGTCGCCCACCTTCAGGAAGTCCTGAGCCGAACGCAGGTGCTGGCTCCACGACATCTCCGAAACGTGAATCAGACCCTCCACACCGGGAGCAATCTCGACGAATGCGCCGTAGTCGGCCATCACAACCACCTTGCCCTTCACGTGGTCACCCACCTTGAGGTTGGGGTCGAGTGCCTCCCACGGATGCGGGGTAAGCTGCTTCAGACCCAGAGCGATGCGCTTCTTGGCATCGTCGAAGTCCAGGATAACGACCTTGATTTTCTGGTCGAGCGAAACAATCTCCTCGGGGTGGTTTACGCGGCCCCACGACAGGTCGGTGATGTGAATCAGACCGTCCACACCGCCCAGGTCGACGAATACGCCGTAGGAGGTGATGTTCTTGACCGTACCCTCGAGAATCTGACCCTTCTCGAGCTTCGACATGATAATCTGCTTCTGAGCCTCGAGCTCGGCCTCGATGAGGGCCTTGTGCGAAACGACCACGTTGCGGAACTCCTGGTTGATTTTCACAACCTTGAACTCCATGGTCTTGTCGACATATACGTCGTAGTCGCGAATCGGCTTCACGTCAATCTGCGAGCCGGGCAGGAAGGCCTCGATGCCGAACACGTCGACAATCATACCGCCCTTCGTACGGCACTTGATGTAACCCTTGATGACCTCGTCCTTCTCGAGGGCCTCGTTGACGCGGTCCCACGACTTGAGCTGACGGGCCTTCTTGTGCGAGAGCAGCAGCTGGCCGTTCTTGTCCTCGGCCGACTCGACGTAGACCTCTACCTTGTCGCCTACCTTCAGGTCGGGGTTGTAGCGGAACTCCGAAACGGGAATCACACCCTCGCTCTTGTAGCCGATGTTGACGAGAACCTCACGCTTGTTGATGGCGGTAACCGTACCCTCGACAACCTCGCCGACAGCTACGTTCGACAGCGTCTTGTCGTAGGCCTCGGTGATTTGCTCCTTGGGCTGGTCATAGACACCCAGGTCGTTCTCATAGGCGTTCCAATCGAAATTCTCGTTGGCAACGGCAGTTTTGTTTTCTTCCATTGTGGAAAGTTTTGCGATACAATCGCTCGTTAAATGGTTAATAATTAAGTTCATACCCGGAACCATGCGCGCATGTTGCGCGTATGCGGGACTGCAAAGCTACATCTTTTTCGCTGAAAATCAAATTTTTCAGCCGATTTTCGGCCGATTTGCCGCCAAGACCCGCTCCGGGAAAAAGGCCGGGCCTCCCTCCCGCTGCCGGGAAGAAGGCCCGCAAGGCACAAGATGAGGACGCCCCGTCGTCAGTGCGACCCTGCTCCGGATCAGTGCGACGCCGCTCCAAGGTCAGTGCGACACCACTCCGAAGTCATGTGACGCCGCTCCGAGGTCAGCGCGACCCTGCTCCGAGGCGGACGACACGCTGCCGCGCCTCGTTGTCGGGGTGCAGCGGGGAGTCCTCGCGCAGCTCTTCGAGCAGGACGCCGGCCACCTCGTCGTCAAGGATGCGGCCATCCGCATACTCCAGCGCGCGGTAGTTGCGGAAGATGTAGTCGTTCATCGCCACACGGTAGAGACGCCCCTCGAGCAACTTCGGGAAGCGCACGTCGAGGGCCCGGTCCTCCGCATCGACAACCAGTTCGTAGGGGGTCGTCGCTATGAGGTCGATGCGGTGCGCCTCCTTCAGGTTCACCGTATCGTTGTACTTCTCGACAATCATCCGCCGCATCTGCGCGGGGGTCATCCGCATGGCGGCCACATGCGTGCCGAAGGGCTCGAGGCCATAGACCGTGGCGGAGCTCACGGCACCCTTTTCGACGCGGTCGAGCCGCACGCCGCCCACGTGGTAGAAGCCCACCTCGGCATCGGCGCAGTCGGCCACCGCTTCGGCCATCCAGTTGGCAAGCCCCTGCTTGTCGGCCGCCTCGGCCAGACTCCCCACCGGGGCGTTCAGCTCGGGCGAGGCGTAGATTTCCGCCACCAGAGCCTCATATTCGGGCGCAGGCTCGTAGTCGGAGAGCGGCACCACGCGCGTCTCGACGCCCACCAGGCGATGCCCCTTCAGGCGGAGCACCGTCACCCCGACGTTGCGCAGCTCCTTGCCCGTCTGCAGCAGGGGCGTCCCCCCGACGAGGGTGTCGACCACCACGTGGGTGTGGCCGCTCAGCAGCAGGTCGTAGTCGCTGTTCGAAGAGAGGAACTCGCGGTCGCGGTCGTCACCCATGTGCGACAGCAGCACCAGCACGTCGACCTTGTCGCGCAGCTCGCGGGCGCAGCGCGCCGCCGCCTGCTGCGGGTCGGGGAATTCGAGGCCGGCGTAGCTCGAGTCGTTGCCCGCCGGATGGCCCGGACCCTCGTAGTTGGTCACCACGCCGACGAAGCCGATGCGCACGCCTCCGCGCTCGAGGATGGTCCAGGGGGCCATCTGCGGGAAGGTCGCCGTGTCGCTCACCACGTTGGCGCAGACCACCGCGAAGCGCATGCTGTCGAGCATGCGCCCCAGAAAGGCCTGTCCGTAGTCGAACTCATGGTTGCCGAGCGTCGCCACGTCGAACCCCAGACGGTTCATCAGCGAGAGCATCGGCATGCCGGGCGTGGGGGCCTTGTCGACAAAGGCGTTGCCCGTCCAGCGGTCGCCGGCATCGGCCAGCACCACGTCGCTCACCGTGTCGCGGCAGCGCTCGACGGCCGCGGCCAGACGGGCGAAGCGCTCGATTTTGGCGTGCATGTCGTTGGTCGACAGAATGACCACAACCCGTTCACGCGGTGCACAGGCCACCGTCACAAGGGCCGCCAGCACCGTTACAAAGCGGAAAAGCATTCTCATATTCTCGGTATTCGTTTGCCAAAATTACAAATAATTTCTACCTTTACACATTGAGACATCGAAAAAACATGACCGACACCGTTCAAGTCATCTACGAAACATCCGGCGAGCGAATCCGGATTCCGATGGGCACCTCGCTGCTCGAACTCGCGCGCAAGGTGACCCCGGGCGACCACCCCTTCCTCGCCGCCTACGTCAACAACCGCATCCGCGAACTCAACTACCGCATCTTCTCCCCCGTATCGCTGCGCTTCGTCGACATCACCTCGTTTGCGGGGCTGCGCGTCTACCAGCGCACCTCGTGGTTCCTGCTGCAGCTGGCCGCGGGCGAGCTCTTTCCCGGCAAGCGGCTCCACATCCGCCACTCGATGGGACAGAGCGGCTTCTACTGCGAGATTGAGGGCATCGAGCGCTTCTCCCCGGACGCTGCCGCACGGCTCAAGGAGCGCATGCGGCAGCTGGCAGCGGCCGACATGCCGATTCGGCGCGAGAAGCTGCCCACCGACGAGGTGCGCGCCCGCTACACCGAGCTGGGCTTCGACGACAAGGTGGCGCTGCTGGATACGCGTCCGCGCCTCTACAGCGACCTCTATACGCTGGGCGACACGGCCGGCTACTTCTACGGCTCGCTGGCCCCCTCGACCGGCTACATCACCCTCTTCGACATCACCCCCTACTACAACGGCTTCTACCTCTCGCTGCCGCTGCGCACGGCGCCCGACCGGCTCCAGAGGGAGGTGCACCAGGAGAAGATGTTCGACATCTTCCGCGAATACCAGTCGTGGGTCCGCATCATGGGCGTCCCCACGGTGGGCGACGTCAACTCGAAGGTGCTCGCCGGCGACGCCGGAGGCATGATCAAGCTGGCCGAAGCCTTCCACGAACGCAAGTTCGCCCAGACGGCCGACGCCATTCTGGAGGCCAACCGCACGCGCGGCACCCGCATGGTGCTCATCTCGGGCCCCTCGAGCAGCGGCAAGACCACCTCGGCCAAACGCCTCGGCCTCCAGCTGGGCGTGCTGGGACTCAAGCCCGTGCTCATCTCGCTCGACGACTACTTCGTCGACCGCGAGCATACGCCCCGCGACGAAAACGGCGAGTACGACTACGAGGCGCTCGAGGCCATCGACCTGGAGCTCTTCAACGACCACCTGCGCCGCCTGATGCGGGGCGAGAGCGTCGACATCCCCCGCTACGACTTCATCACCGGGCGCCGCACATGGCACAACGCGCCGCTGACGCTCGACGAGCGCTCCATCCTCGTCATCGAGGGCATCCACGGCCTCAACCCGCGGCTGACCCCCGCCATCCCCGACGAGCAGAAGTTCCGCATCTACATCTCGTGCTTCACCTCGGTGGCGATGGACAACCTCTCGCGCATCGCCACCACCGACAACCGGCTGCTGCGCCGCCTCACGCGCGACTACCAGCAGCGGGGCTCCGACGCGCTGGCCACCCTCTCGCGCTGGGCTTCGGTGCGGCGGGGCGAAGAGCGGCACATCTTCCCCTATCAGGAGAATGCCGACGTGATGTTCAACTCGTCGCTCTTCTACGAGATTTCGGTGCTGCGCCCCTTCGCCGAGAAGATTCTGCGCGAGGTGCCCGACACGGTTCCCGAATTCGACGAGGCGCGCCGCATGCTCAAGTTCCTCGACAACTTCATCCCCATTGCGCCCGACGAGGTGCCGCCCACCTCGATTCTGCGCGAATTCATCGGCGGCAGCAGCTTCAAGTACTGACCCCCGCCCGAGTACCGGAGAGCAACGACCCGCAACATTCAGAACCCACCACCCCCGCACCCGCATGGAAAAAAGCCTTCTTCTGGCCGCGGCCGCCCTGCCGCTCGCAGCCCACGGAGCCGCCGGAGCTACCGGAGCGGCATCCCGCACCGAGGACGCGCCGACGCGCCGTCCCAACATCATCCTCTTCATGGTCGACGACATGGGGTGGCAGGACACGTCGGTCCCCTTCTGGAGCGAACGGACCCCCTACAACCGCCTCTTCGAGACCCCCGCGATGGAGCGGCTCGCCTCGATGGGAACGCTCTTCACGCAGGCCTACGCCTCGAGCATCAGCTCCCCGTCGCGCTGCAGCCTGCTCACGGGGTGCAACGCCGCACGCCACTGCGTCACGAACTGGACGCTCGAGCGCGACAAGTCGACCGACCACGAGAGCCCCACGCTGCAGCTGCCCGAGTGGAACGTCAACGGCATCCTCCAGTCGGGCGAGGTCGACCGCACCTTCCGCGCCACCTCCTTCGTCGAGCTGCTGCGCCGCAGCGGCTACCACACGATTCACTGCGGCAAGGCTCACTTCGGAGCCATCGACACCCCGGGCGAAGACCCGCACCACTTCGGCTTCGAGGTCAACATCGCCGGCCACGCCGCCGGAGGTCCGGCCAGCTATCTGGGCGAGCAGAACTACGGCAACCGCACCGACGGCGCCCCGCAGTCGCTCTTCGCAACGCCGGGGCTCGAAAAATACTGGGGCACGGAGACCTTTCTTTCGGAGGCGCTCACGCGCGAAGCGCTCCACGCGCTCGACAAGGCCCGCCGCTACGGCCAGCCCTTCTTCCTCTACATGGCGCACTACGCCGTCCACGTCCCCGTCGACCGCGACGCCCGCTTCTTCGCCAAATACAAGGAGCGGGGGCTGAGCGACCGCGAGGCGGCCTACGCGGCGCTGGTCGAGGGAATGGACAAGAGCCTGGGCGACCTGCTCGACTGGCTCGAACGCAACGACGAGCTGCAGAACACCATCATCCTCTTCATGAGCGACAACGGCGGTCTGGCGGCCGAGGGGACGCGCGACGGCGCGCTCCACACGCAGAACGCCCCGCTCAACAGCGGCAAGGGGTCGGCCTACGAAGGGGGCATCCGCGAACCGATGCTCGTCTACTGGCCGGGCGTCACGCGCGGCGGCGAGCGGTGCGACGACTACCTGCTCATCGAGGACTTCTACCCCACCATCCTCGAGATGGCGGGCATCCGCCGCTACCGGACCGTGCAGCCGATTGACGGACGCTCGTTCGTCCCACTGCTTACGGGGCGCGGCCCGAACCCCGCACGCGGGCGCTCGCTCTACTGGAACTGCCCCAACGTCTGGGGCCCCACGGGCCCGGGCATCGGCCCCACCTGCACCATCCGCCGCGGCGACTGGAAGCTGGTCTACTACTACGAGGACGGCCGCCGCGAGCTCTTCAACATCCGCCGCGACATCGGCGAGCGGGAGGAGCTCTCCGCCTCCGAGCCGCGCCGGGTCCGCGAGCTGTCACGCCGTCTGGGACGCTTCCTGCGCCGGGTCGGCGCCCAGCGCCCCTCGTTCAAGGCGACGGGCGAGCCCTGCCCCTGGCCCGACGAGATTGATACGAAGGCCCCCGGGGGCCGATGAGCCGCACCGCCGGAGGCACCGGCACAGCACCGGGCAGAGGCACAGCACAAGACAAGGCAACACAATACAAAACACGATACGGAACGCAAAGACAACCAACGCATAACCCGCAAAAAACTCAATAACCAACGAATCCTATGTTCGACAAATTCTCCGACCGCCACATCGGCGTCACCCGCGAAAACGAACTGAAGGCGATGCTCGACACCATCGGCGTCGGCTCCGTCGAGGAGCTCATCGCGCAGGTCATTCCCCAATCCATCCGGCTCAAGAAGCCGCTCGCTCTGCCCGCCCAGGGGATGAGCGAATACGAATTCTCGGCCCACATCCGCGCGCTGGCCGACCGCAACCGCACGCTGCGCTCGTTCATCGGCATGGGCTACTACCCCTGCGCCGTGCCGGCCGCCGTGTCGCGCAACGTCTTCGAGAACCCCGCCTGGTACACCTCCTACACCCCCTATCAGGCCGAGATTTCGCAGGGCCGCCTCGAGGCGCTGCTCAACTTCCAGACTGCCGTCATCTCGCTCACGGGGATGGAAATCGGCAACTGCTCGCTGCTCGACGAGGGAACGGCCGCAGCCGAGGCGATGCTGATGATGTTCGCGCTTCGCTCGCGCGAGGCAGTGCGCGAAGGACGCAACCAGCTCTTCGTCGACCGCAACATCTTCCCCCAGACGCTCGACGTGCTGCTCACGCGCAGCGAGCCCTTCGGCATCGAGCTTATCATCGACGAGTACGACGAGTATGAATTCACGGGCAAGGAGTTCGGCGCCATCGTGCAGTACCCGGCCGCCAACGGCCACCTGCGCGACTACTCGGACTTCACCGCCGCGGCCCACGCCAAGGGGGCGCTCGTGACGGCCGTGGCCGACCTGCTGGCCCTGGCGCTGGTGAAGGCCCCGGGCGAGTGGGGCGCCGACATCGCCGTGGGTACGGCGCAGCGTCTCGGCACGCCGATGGGCTTCGGCGGTCCGGCCGCCGGCTACATGGCCACGCGCGAAGCCTTCAAGCGCCACATGCCGGGCCGCATCATCGGCGTTTCGGTCGACCGCCTGGGCAACCGCGCGCTGCGCATGGCGCTCCAGATGCGCGAGCAGCACATCAAGCGCGAAAAGGCCACCTCGAACATCTGCACCGCCACGGCCCTCATGGCCTCGATGACGGGCTTCTACTGCGTCTACAACGGTCCCGAGGGGCTGCGCCGCGCCGCCCTGACGGCCCACCTTGCGGCCGTGACCGTCGCCCGCGGGCTCGAGGCGCTGGGCTACACGCTCGCCGCACACGACTTCTTCGACACGCTCGAGGTCGAGGCCGAGGCGGCCGTCGTCCAGTCGCTGGCGCTCGAGCAGGGCATCAACTTCTACTACCCCTCGGAGGAGCGCGTGCGCATGTCGTTCGACGAGGTGACCACCCCCGAGGAGGTCGACCTCGTGCTGCACATCTTCGCCCAGGCGAAGGGCCGCAAGGCCAAGGCGACGAAATACGCCACCGAGGAGAGCATCCCGGCCGCCCTGCGCCGCCAGTCGAACTACCTGACCGAGCCGGTCTTCCACGCCTGCCGCTCGGAGAACGAGCTGATGCGCTACATCAAGCGGCTCGAGCTGCGCGACATCTCGCTGGCCAACTCGATGATTTCGCTCGGTTCGTGCACCATGAAGCTCAACGCCGCGGCGCTCATGCAGCCGCTCTCGCTGGCCGGCTTCCAGAACATGCACCCCTTCGCCCCGGCCGACCAGGCCGAGGGCTACATGGAGCTCATCGCCGAGCTCGAGCGCGACCTGGCCACCATCACCGGCTTTGCCGCCTGCTCGCTGCAGCCCAACTCGGGCGCCGCGGGCGAGTACACCGGTCTGATGGTCATCCGCGCCTACCACCAGAGCCGCGGCCAGGGCTACCGCAACGTGGTGCTCATTCCCGCCTCGGCCCACGGCACGAACCCCGCCTCGGCAGCGATGGCCGGCATGAAAATCGTGACGGTCGCCTGCGACGAGCGGGGCAACATCGACGTCGAGGACCTCGAGGCCAAAGCCCGCGAGCACAGCTCGGAGCTCTGCGGCCTGATGGTGACCTACCCCTCGACGCACGGCGTCTTCGAGAGCCGCATCCGCGAGATTGTCGACGCGGTGCACGACGCCGGCGGCCAGGTCTACATGGACGGCGCCAACATGAACGCCCAGGTAGGTCTGACCAACCCGGGCTACATCGGCGCCGACGTCTGCCACCTGAACCTCCACAAAACCTTCGCCATGCCTCACGGCGGCGGCGGTCCGGGCGTGGGCCCCATCTGCGTGGCCGAACATCTGCGTCCGTTCCTCCCCTCGCATCCGATTGTCGGCACGGGCGGCGACGAAGGCATCACGGCGGTGGCTTCGGCCCCGTGGGGCTCGGCCATGCTGCTCCCCATCACCTACGGCTACATCAAGATGCTGGGTGAGGAGGGTCTGCGCCACGCCACCGAGATGGCCATCGTCAATGCCAACTACATGTCGGCGGCCCTCGCTCCGGAGTTCCGCACCTACTACTCGGGCGAGACGGGCCGCGTGGGCCACGAGATGATTCTCGACCTGACGCACTTCAAGCATGACTACAACATCGACTGCGGCGACATCGCCCACCGTCTGATGGATTACGGCTTCCACGCCCCGACGCTCTCGTTCCCCGTCCACGAGACGCTCATGGTCGAGCCCACCGAGTCGGAGCCCAAGGCCGAGATGGACCGCTTCATCGAGGCGCTCGTCCAAATCAAGCGCGAGTGCGAGGCGGCGGTCGGCAAGGCGGACAACGTGGTGGTGAATGCGCCCCATACGGCCGTCGAGCTGGCTGGCGAGTGGACCCACCCCTACACGCGCATGGAGGCGGCCTTCCCGCTGGAGTGGATTCGCCAGGCGAAGTTCTTCCCCTACGTCTCGAAAATCGACAACGGCTACGGCGACCGCAACCTCTGCTGCCGCAACCTCGATTAACCGGGAGTGACAGGCTCCGATGCTTCGGGGGCGGCGGCCGCAGGCTGCCGCCCCTGCCTTTTGTCCCGGAAGGAGGCCGAAGGCGGGTGTCCCGAAGAGGAGGCCGGAAGAGGAAAAGGCGACCCGGAGGGAGAGAAGGCCGAAAAAGAAAGAGGCGACCGGAAGAGGAAGGCCGGGAGAAAGGAGAAAAGGCCGAAAGAAGAATCCGGGAGAAGGGTGTCGGAGCGCCGTCTGCGCCCCGTTCCGAGGGGCGGGATGCATTATTTTGCGCAAGAATTTGGCAACTCGCGCCGAAGTGCGTACCTTTGACGACTTGCCGGTGCGAACCGCACCCCGCCGGAGCGTCCGCTCCAACCGCCCGCGCGACGGCGAGCGGTCCCCGCAGCAGGACGGAAGCCGGACCGGCACGAAACGGAGCCAATAACTCAAAACAAAGCATATTCAGATGAAAGTAGCACAGAACAAAATGGTCGGCGTGAACTACAAGCTCACCGTCGACGGCAAGATTGCGGACCAGTCGCGTCCGGGCCAGCCCCTCGAGTTCATCTTCGGCACGGGCATGCTGCTCCCCAAGTTCGAGGAGGCGATTCTCGGCAAGGAGGTAGGCGACAAGGTATCCTTCACGCTCGAGCCCAAGGACGGCTACGGCGAGCTGATTGCCGAGGCCATCGTCGACCTGCCGAAGAGCATCTTCATGGTTGACGGCAAGCTGGCCGAGGATATCCTCTTCGAGGGCTCGCAGGTGCCGATGAGCGACGCTCAGGGCAACCGCATGATGGGCACGGTCAAGGAGGTCGGCGACGAGCACGTCAAGATGGACTTCAACCACCCGATGGCCGGCAAGACGCTCAACTTCGAGGTTGAGGTGGTATCGGTGCGCGACGTGACGCCCGAGGATTTGAAGGGCGGCTGCTCGTGCGGCTGCGGCGAACACGACCACGACTGCGGCTGCGACGACCACGGTTGCGGCGACGGCTGCGGCCACTGCCACTAATCGCACGAAAGAAGAAGCAGGGCCGGAACATCCGGCCCTCTTTTTTTATAACACCATACTGCACGCGTGTACACTCTTCGCCAATACCTCACGACGCTCGAGGAGCCCTCGGGGCTCTGCCGCACGCTGGAGCCCTTCGAACTCTGCCGCGACCAGCAGGGAAGGCCGCTCTATGCCGTGGGCAACAGCGCGGCGGTCTTCCGCATCCGCCGCGAAGGGCGCCTTCAGGCGCTGCGCTGCTACATGCGGCCGGCCGAGCATCTGGCGGAAATCTACGGCAGCAGGCTCCTGACACGCGAGCTCTTCCTCTACACCTCGCCCGACGAGGGGGTCTGGTGCGACGTGGTGGTCGACGACTGGGTCGAGGGGCGCACGCTCCGCGAGGAGATTGACCTTGCGCTGCAGGCTGCGGACCGGGAGCGGCTCGGTGCGCTGGCCAACCGCTTCGACCGTCTGGCCGCCCGCCTGGTGGCCGACGACTGGGCCCACGGCGACCTGAAGCCCGAGAACATCGTGGTCCGCCCCTCGGGCGAACTGCAGCTCATCGACTTCGACGCGATGTTCCTCCCCGCCTTTGCCGGGCGGCGGAGCCCCGAGCTGGGCACCACGGCCTACCAGCACCCGGCCCGCGAGGCCGGCGACTTGGACGCCTCGCTCGACGACTACCCCGCGGCGCTGATTTCGACGGCACTCCATGCCCTGGCGCTCGACCCCTCGCTTGCGGCACGCCACGCCTCGGACGGGCTGCTCTTCACCCCGTCGCGGATGGACCGCGACGGAGTGCTGGAGGAGGTGCTCACCCTCTTCGAGCAGCGGGGCATGGCCGTCGCCTACCGGATTGCACGATTGTTGTGCTCACCCACGCTGCAGCTCTTCGGCCTGGAGCACCTGCTGCGCCTTGCCGTCGCCCGCGCCGACAGGAAGGGGTGCCCCGATGGTGCCGAAACCGGAGGTGCAGCAACCGAAGGAGCGGCCGGAGCCGGGGAAATGGCCGGAAGCGCTCCCGGCGAAGTTCCATCCCCAGCCGCGGAGACCGCCCGGACCGACACCGGGGCGGAGCGAGCCGAGGAAATGGCCGGAGAAGAGACCGAACCCGGCGAGGAGCCCGAGCTCTTTGTCGAGAACGGGCTGTGGGGCTACCGCTGCAACGGGCGGGAGGTCATTCCGCCCCTCTACGACTGCGGCTTCGACTTCAGCGAGGGGCTGGCGGCCGTACGGCTGGGGCACACGTGGCACTACATCGACCGCAGCGGACGCACGCGGCTCAGCCTGCCGGGATGCGAGGCGGTGAAGCCCTTCCGCAGTGGAAGGGCCCGCATCTTCCGCGACGGCACGTGCCGCACCATCGACCCCGAGGGGCACGAGTGCGGGGAGTGACCCGCCCCGTGCGCGGGCCCGCGACAACGGCCCGACCGTGGCTGCGCAACGCCGCCCCGGACCGCAGGAGGGAGCCGAGGCGACGATTCCGACGGCTGCAGCCTCCGCCGGAGCAACGGCCCGCCGGAAGAGCCCTCCCGGCCGCCGCACGCAGAGGCCCCCCGCCCCCGAAAACCCCTCCGGCAGGAGGTCCGGCAAAAAACTCATGCGGGCGCGCTTTTTGCCCCGCCTTTTCGTATCTTTGCATCAAACGAATGGAGCCTATGTCCCAATTCCGCAATCTGACCGACGACGAGGTGCACCGCCTCGAGGCTACCGGCTGCAGCGCCTCCTCGTGGAGCGACGTATGGGTGGCCGCAGACTTCTGCACGGAGCAGCTGGCCGCATGCCGCCTCGAGGGGCGTGTCCGCATCGCCTCCGGTGCTCGCATCTACCGCTCGCGGGTCCGCAACTACGACATCGGCGAGCGCTCGCTCGTGGCCGACGTCACGGCGCTCGAGTGCCGCCACGCCTCCCCGTTCGGCAACGGAGTGCCGGTGGCGACGATGAACGAGGGGGGCGGCCGCACGGTGAAAATCTTCACCGCGCTCTCGGCCCAGACGGCCTATCTGGCGGCCCTCTACCGCCACCGCCCGCAGCTTGTCGCCGCGCTGGAGCGCATGGCCGCGGAGGAGGCCGGGCGCGTACGCTCGGAGTTCGGACGCATCGGCTCCGACTGCCGCATCACGGCCTGCCGCCTGCTGCGCGAGGTGCTGACGGGCGACCGCGTGGAGCTCGACGGCGTCTCGCTGCTCGAGAACGGCACGCTCTGCGACGGGGCCCGCGCCGGCATCGACGTCAAGGCGCGCGACTTCATCGCCGCCGAGCAGGCGCAGCTCGACAACGGCGTCATCGTCGAACGCTGCTTCATCGGCGAGTGCTGCCGGCTCGACAAGGGATACTCGGCCACCGACGCCCTCTTCTTCGCCTGCTCGCACTGCGAGAACGGCGAGGCGGCCTCCATCTTCGCCGGCCCCTTCACCGTCTCGCACCACCGCTCTTCGCTGCTCATCGCCGGAATGTTCTCCTTCTTCAACGCCGGCAGCGGCACCAACCAGAGCAACCACCTCTTCAAGAGCGGCGCCGTACATCAGGCCGTCCACCTGCGGGGCTGCAAGTTCGCCAGCGACGCCTACGTCATGTCGCCGGCGCTCGAAGGGGCCTTCACCATGGTGATGGGCCACCACACCCACCACCACGACACCTCGGACTTCCCCTTCTCGTACCTCATCGAGAAGGAGGGGCGCTCGGTGCTGATGCCCGGGGCCAACCTGGCCAGCTACGGCACGGTGCGTGACATCGAGAAGTGGCCCACGCGCGACCACCGCACGCGGCGGCGCGACGTGGTCAACTTCGAGGCCTTCAACCCCTACCTCACCCAGGCGATGCTCCACGCCGTCGACACGCTCCACACGCTCTCGGACGAGGAGCCCGACGCCCCCTTCTACAACTACCGCAAGACGGTCATCCGCCAGACGGCGCTGCGCCGCGGCATCGCGCTCTACAACAAGGCGATTGCCGCCTCACTGGGGGCGATGCTCGAACGGGGCGAGGCGCCGCTCGAGGCATCACTCGGGGAGCCTGCCCACTGGCTCGACGTGGCGGGAGCCTACATCACCCGCAGCGAGGTCGAGGCGCTGTGCGACGCCATCGAACGGGGCGAGCTGACCTCCCCCGACCTAATTGACGAACGCTTCCGCAGCTTCGCCCGCCGCTACGATGACCATGCCCGCCGCTGGGCGCTCTCCATCTATGCCCGGCTGCTGGGCCACCTCCCCTCGCAGGAGGAGGTCGACGAGGCGGTCCGGGGAGGCGCCCACGCCCGCAGGGCGCTGCGCGAGATGACCGATGCCGACCGCGCCCGCGACTGCTCGCCCGACAAGGCGGTCGGCTACGGACTCGACGGCGGCGAGGAGGAGCGGCTGCTCGACTACCGCGCCGTGCGGGGGCTCGACTGAGCCGCACCCGAGTCTCCGCCCGGCAACCCGCACCCGAGGCGCCGGCCGTAAAACCGCACCGGGCCCTCCGCCCGACGCCCCGCCAGAGGCCGGGGCCGCCCCAGGGAATACGCCCGGAAAGAACCGCCCCGGAAAGAACCGCCCCGGAAAGGCCCGCCCGACAGCGCCCGACAAACCCGAACCGAGAAAACCCGAACCGAGAAAACCCGAACCGAGAAAACCCGAACCGAGAAAACCCGAACCGAGAAAACCCGACACTACGACCCATGTATACGCAAAGCATCACGCGCAGCCACCGCACGGCCTTCTTCCTGGCCATCGACTGCTCCGGCTCGATGGCCGAGCCGATTCACTTCCGCGGCGGCTGCAAGGCCAAGAGCGAGGTGGTGGCCACCATCGCCAACGAACTGCTCTTCGAGCTTATCGAGCGGGCGCGCCGCAGCGACGGCGTGCGCGACTACTACGACATCGCCGTGCTGGGCTACCACGGCGACGACGAGGTGACGCCGCTGCTGGCCGACCGGGCGGCGATGCACACCGTCTGCGAACTGGCCGCCATGGAGCCCCGCATCCGCACCGAGCTGCTCGAATACCGGTTGCCCGACGGCGGCATCTCGCTGCGCGAAATCCCCACGCCCTGCTGGGTCGAGCCCCGCGCCGAGGGGCAGACGCCGATGTGCGAGGCGCTGCGCCGCATCCGCGACCTGGCCGCGGAGTGGGTCCTCCGCCCCGAAAACGCCGAGAGCTTCCCGCCCGTGGTCTTCAACATCACCGACGGCGAGGCGACCGACTGCGACGGAGAGGAGCTCCGCACGGTGGCCGAACAAATCCGCTCGCTGGCGACGGCCGACGGCAACGTGCTGCTGGTCAACATCCACATCGCCACGGCCGCCGACATGCGCCCGCTGCTCTTCCCCGAACCCTCCGAGGAGCACTACGCCAACCGCTACGCCTCGCTGCTCTACGACTGCTCGAGCACGATGCCCGAACCCTTCCATGCGGCCATCCGCGAGCTGAAGGGGGCCGGGGCGCTCCCGCCCTTCCGCGGCCTCTGCTTCAACGCCTCGGCCGCCGAGCTGGTCTCGGCGCTCAACATCGGCTCCATCAGCGTCAAAACCGAATAAGACGATGACACCCACACTCAACGACTTCACCCGCGCGCTGCTCACGCCCGACCTCTCCTTCGCAACGCTCGCCGACGCACGCGCCGTCACCGACCGTCAGGGGCTCCCCCGGCTGCGCCGGACGACCCGCTTTGCCGAGGCCCGCATCGAGTGGCGGGGCGGCAGCTGGCTGCTCTTTCTGCCGCTGGCCCCTCAGGCGCTGCTGCGCATCGAGCGCACGGCGGCCCGTCTGCGCCGGCTGACAAGCAACCTGCTGGCCTCCTACCGCATCCTCCCCGGCGAGATGCAGTGGTGCGACACGCTGGGCACGCCCCGCACCACGGACCTCATCCTGCAGGAGCTGCCCGCCGGTGCGGAGTTCTCTACGGCGTTGGAGACGGAGGAGCCCGCCACACTGCTTGCGGCGCTCGACACGCTGCAGGAGGGGCTCCGCAGCCTCGGCTTCAACCACCGCAACCTCAAGCCCGAGAATCTGCGCTGGTGCGCCGGGCGCTTCATCCCGCTGCGCTACCACGACGCCCGCTTCGGCACCACGGGGGCCGACGACGAGGCCTTCGAGGCGCTGCGGCAGCTGGTCATGGAGCAGGGCCGGAGCCATACCGCCGCGGACGCGGGGCAGACGCTGCACGATACGGCGGCCTCCTACACCGCCCTGCGCCGGCTGAAGGGGCACCGCTGGTGCAGCAACCTCTTCGAGGGGCTCGTCTGCGTCGAGGACGAGACGGGCTACGGCTTCGTCGACGCCTCGAACCGGGTGGTCATCCCCTCGCACTTCCTCTGGGCCAACGACTTCCACGAGGGACGCGCCGAGGTGCAGACGGCCGAAGGGATGGGCCTCATCGACAAGCAGGGCGGCTATGTCATCCCGCCGCACTACGAAATCGTGGAGTACGACCCCGCGACGAGCCTTAGCCTCGTACGCCGGGCCGGCAACTGGGCCCGCTTCGACTACCTCGGACGGCAGCTCACCCGCTTCGCACCCCTTGCCGAGCTCGGCGAGGAGGAGCCGGCGGCCGATGCAAGGGAGCCCCTTCCCGTCGGATGACGCGCCAGGCGGCGAACCGGCGCCGCAACAAGTTACGAATCACAAACACCAACAACCCATAGAGAACATGGAACAAGTCAAAGTCCTGATTATAGGCAGCGGCCCGGCGGGATACACCGCGGGCATCTACACCTCGCGCGCCAACCTGGCGCCCGTACTCTACGAGGGCATCGAGCCCGGCGGACAGCTCACCACCACCACCGAAATCGAAAACTTCCCGGGCTATCCCGAGGGGGTGGACGGCAACCAGATGATGGCCGACCTGCGGCGTCAGGCCGAGCGCTTCGGCACCGACGTACGCTCGGGCGTCGTAACGCGCGTCGACCTCTCGCAGCGCCCCTTCCGCGTCGAGGTCGACGGAGAGAAGGAGCTCCGGGCCGAGACGCTGATTGTCTCGACGGGCGCCTCGGCCAAGTACCTGGGCCTTCCGTCGGAGACGCGCTTCAGGGGGATGGGCGTGAGCGCCTGCGCCACGTGCGACGGCTTCTTCTACCGCAAGAAGGATGTGGCGGTGGTCGGCGGCGGCGACACGGCCTGCGAGGAGGCCACCTACCTCGCCTCGCTCTGCCGCAAGGTCTACATGATTGTGCGCAAGCCCTATCTGCGCGCCTCGAAGGCGATGCAGGAGCGCGTCTTCCATACGCCCAACATCGAGGTGCTCTTCGAGCACAACACGGTCGAGGTGCTGGGTGACGACAACGGCGTGACGGGGGCTCTGCTGCGCCACAACGACGGCACGGAGCGGCGCATCGACATCGACGGCTTCTTCCTGGCCATCGGCCACCACCCCAATACGGAGCTCTTCGCCGGACAGCTCGAGCTCGACGCCGAGGGGTACATCCGCACCGAACCCGGCACCTCGAAGACCTCGGTCGAGGGTGTCTTCGCCGCCGGCGACGTGCAGGACCCCCACTACCGGCAGGCCATCACCGCCGCCGGGTCGGGCTGCATCGCGGCGCTCGACTGCGAGCGCTTCCTGCACCAGTAGGCCGCGCTGACGGGAGATAACTCCGCAAGGAAGCACAAAGAGAGGCGACCGTCGCACGACGGCCGCCTCTCTTTGCATACGGCTCCAGCCGCCCGGGCAGTCTTCCCCCGGCAGTCCGGGCGGCATCTCCCGGAGCCCCGCTCCGGACTAAACGCCGCACCTGGACAGAAGGCCCCGCACCGACCCGAGCGCCTCACTCCAGCAGGAAGAGGAAGAGCAGCGGGATGACCATTCCGGCCAGCAGCTCCACGCCGCCGCGCCCCCACAGCCCCTTGGGACCGCGCACCATGACCAGCCCCGTGAGGACAATCACCACCAGCCCCGCCAGGAAGAGGTCCGAGAAGAGGGTCCACCACCGCGAGGGGTTGTAGTGCAGGCGGTTGAGCCCGCTCAGCAGCGGCCGGCGGCGAATCTCCTCGTAGAGCCCCTCGCCGCGGCGAAGGTCGACCGTGAGCGTGGCGCCGCCGCGCAGGAAGAGCTTCATTGTCCCCGCCTCGGGGAAGTAGTGCTTCAGACAGCTCCACTCCCCGCCGGCGGCCGCAAGCAGGCTGTCGACCCGCCCGCGGCTCCACGACGCCTCGTCCGCCGGCAGCGGCCCGGCAAAGGCGACCGTGCGCCGCACGACGGAGTAGTCGGCGTTGAAGTCGCGCTTGTGGTTAAGCATGAAGCCCGAGACGGCATAGAGAAGCAGCACCCCCGTGAAGAAGTACGAGAGGTCGCGGTGCAGCAGCCTGCTCCACCGCCTCAGGGTGTTCATCCGTTCGTTCCGACCCACGGCGCGCTACTCGACGATTTCGTACGCGGAGCCCTCCACGTGGTAGAACGACAGGTAGGCCTTCCCCTCGCGGGCCTCACGCTCGGCAATGCGCCGCCGGAAGTCGGCGATGCGCCGTGCGGCACCCGCCTCGAGTGATTCGCCGCGGGCCTGCTTCTCGGTCGTGCATCCGCCCTCGCCGTCGCCGTGACGCTCCCCTTCTCCACTGTGCAGGCGCGCCTCCCAGGCCGCCAGATAGGCCTCGTCGATGCGGCTCTCGCACACCGTGCCCGTCACCCGCACCGGACGGTTGACGCACACGGGGCTGAAGCTGCCGATGCGCTCCCCCGCCTCGATGCGCAGCAGGCGGCGCGGCGCGGAGCCCATGAGGAAAATCTTGCGGCCGCCGTGTTTGCAGATGTGGGTGCAGACTCCCTCGATGCGCACCTGACGCCCAACCAGCGAGGCCGCGTCAGCAAGCAGTGAGTCCACCCCGACAACCGCCGGCGTAGCCGCGGCATCGGCCGTCTGCGGTGCCGCACGCTGCTCCCGGGTCCGGCTGCCGCCACCGCCGCAGGCCGTCAACACGAGGAGGAGCCCAAGGGCCGCTCCCCGAAACATGATTTGTTTCATCTTCATAATCGTATCCGTTTGGTTCGTATTTTTCCGACGGCAAAGGAAGCGCATCCGTCCCGGCGGGGCAATACCCACAAATGGGGATTCGCGCCCCGGGACATCCCCATCCCGGCGGGCGAAACCCCTTGGCGGTGCGGGGAAAAATTCGTACTTTTGCCGACGGAGCGCCCCGCCGGCCGCAGGCCGCACGGGAGCCCCGCCGCAAAACCCCGCACAATGATGAGTTTCAACGTCACCATACTCGGCTCCTCGTCGGCCAAGCCGACCATCGACCGCCACCCCTCGGCCCAGGTGGTGAACGTCCACGAACAGTACTACCTGGTCGATGCGGGCGAGGGGACGCAGCAACAGCTCATCCGCTACGGGGTCAACCCGCTGAAGCTGCGCGCCGTCTTCATCTCGCACCTCCACGGCGACCACCTCTTCGGACTCTTCCCGCTGCTCTCGACGCTGGGGCTCTACGGCCGCCGGACCGAGCTTCCGGTCTATGCGCCGGCCCCCTTCGGCGAGCTGCTCGCCTGCCACCTGCGCTACTTCGACACGGACCTCCCCTACGAGGTCACCTGGCACGAGGTGCGCACCACGGAGCATGCGCTGCTCTTCGAGAACCGCACACTCGAGGTGTGGAGCATCCCGCTGCGGCACCGCGTGCCGACGGCCGGCTTCCTCTTCCGCGAGAAGCGCCCGCCGCTCAACATCGAGAAGCACCAGATTGTGCGCTACGGCCTCTCCATCGCCCAGATTGCCGCCGCCAAGCGGGGCGAGGACATCCTCCTCGACTCGGGCGAGCGGATTCCCAATGCGGAGCTCACCTACCTCCCATACGAACCACGCTCGTACGCCTACCTCTCGGACACCAACTTCTCGGCCAAGGCCGCCGGGCTCTGTCGGGGGGTGGATTTGATGTACCACGAGGCGACCTACGCCGCCGCGGAGCAGAAGCTGGCCCGTGAACGGGGCCACTCGACCACGCTCGACGCCGCACGGGCGGCCCTCAAGGCCGGAGCCCGGAGGCTCATCATCGGCCACTTCTCGACGCGCTACAAGCAGCTCGACGAGCTGGTGGCCGAGGCCCGCACGCTCTTTCCCGAAACCTACGCCGCCCGCGAAGGCGAAACCTTTACCCTGGAGAAACACCAATGACCAAAGCCGAACTGCAACTCGTCCGCTCGCTTGCCGACAAGCGGGGACGCACCGAAACGGGACTCTTCGTCGCCGAAGGAGCCAAGCTCGTCGGCGAGCTGCGCGCCTCGCACCTGCGCGTGCGCAAGATTTTCGCCCTCGAGGGGCTCTTCGAGGGGCCCGAGGTCGAATGCGTCACCCCGCGCGACATGGAGCGCCTCTCGCTGCTCAAGACCGCCTCCAATTCGCTGGCGCTGGTCGAGATACCCCGCTACCGGTTCGACGCCGCCGGGGCGGGGCGGCGGCTTACGCTCGCCCTGGACCAGGTGCAGAACCCCGGCAATCTGGGGACCATCATCCGGCTGGCCGACTGGTTCGGCATCGGCGATATCGTCTGCTCGCCCGACTCGGCCGACTGCTTCAACCCCAAGGTGGTGCAGGCGACCATGGGGGCCATCCTCCGCGTGCGGCTCCACTACACGGAGCTCGATGCGCTGCTGGCCGACGCCGCGGCGCGCCGCACGCCCCTCTACGGCACCTTCCTCGAGGGGGAGAACCTCTACGATGCGGAGCTGACCGAGGGCGGCATCGTCGTGATGGGCAACGAGGGGCGCGGCGTCTCGGAGCGGGTGGCCCGCCACATCGACCACCGGCTCTTCATCCCGCCCTACCCGGCCGACCGGCACGGCTCCGAATCGCTCAACGTCGCCATGGCCACCGGCATCGTCTGCGCCGAGTTCCGCCGCCGCGCCGCACGCCGCTGACAGGGCCGTTCCCGCACACACTCACCGCCGCGTACCCGCCGCATCACCTTCCGTCGGACTGCACCCTTCCGGGACATCGCCCTCCGAGACTACACCCGCACCCGTCCGGAGCGTCGCCCGCCGAAGCCGCTTCCGCACACTCTTCCCGAGCCCGCGTTCCACCGCCTCGCCGCTGCACACCGTCCCCTGCCGTCCCCACCATCGTCACACCTCCTCCCGCCGCACCCGCCTTCCATCGTCCCGCTCCTGCACGCCGCCCCCTGCAACACCCCTCCGCCGTCCGCCGCTTTTTGAGGCTCCGGGGCGCGGCGTTGCGATTTTTTACCTATCTTTGTCATTTGAAACGATTTTGACTATGTCGGAACAGAAACTCAGAATAGGCATCACGCAGGGCGACCCCAACGGCATCGGCTGGGAGGTGATTCTCAAAACCTTCGCCGATATGCGCATGACGGAGCTCTGCACACCCGTCATCTACGGCTCGCCCCAGGCGGCCGCCTTCTACCGCAAGTGCGTCGAGGATTCGGAGGAGCTCACGCTCAACCCCATCGTCTCGGCCCACGAGGCTCGCCGCGGCCGCGTCAACCTGGTCGCCTGCGGCGACATGAAACCCGAACCGGGCAAGGAGTCGGCCGAAGCGGGCCGCGCCGCCGTCGAGGCACTCGTACGCGCCACCGACGACCTGAAGCAGGGGCTGCTCGACGCGCTGGTCACCGCCCCCATCAACAAGGAGGCCGTCCAGTCGGACGACTTCCGCTACACGGGCCATACGGAGTTCTTCGGTGCCGAGTTCGACGGCGAGCCGATGATGATTATGTGCAGCGACGTGTTGCGCGTGGGGCTGGTCACCAAGCACATCCCCGTGGCGGAGGTGAGCCGCAACATCTCGACCGAGAAGATTCTCCGCGACCTCCACACGCTGCGCCGCTCGCTCATCCGCGACTTCGGCATCGTCGAGCCGCGCATCGCCGTCATGGCGCTCAACCCCCACGCCGGCGACGGCGGGCTGCTGGGCCACGAGGAGGAGGAGATTATCCGCCCGGCCATCGTCGAGGCCTTCAACCAGGGGGTGCTGGCCTTCGGCCCCTTTGCCGCCGACGGGCTCTTCGCCGGGGGCGGATTCGCACGCTACGACGGCATCCTGGCCATGTACCACGACCAAGGGCTGACCCCCTTCAAGACCCTCTCGCCCGACGGCGTGAACTTCACGGCCAACCTCTCCGTCGTGCGCACCTCGCCCGACCACGGCACGGCGTTCGACATTGCCGGCACGGGCCGTGCCGACGCCCAGTCGATGCGCAATGCCATCTACGCCGCCATCGACATCACGCAGCGCCGCCGCGCCTGGGAGGAGTGGACGAGCAATCCTTTGCCGCATGCCGAGCGCGAGAAGAGCACGCGCGACGTCTCGGTCAAGGAGCTGCCCCAGACCGAGAAGGAGTAGCCGGAACGCTGCGGACCCGGAACCCTGCGACCGACACGCCGCGACCGGAGCGCCTCAATGGAGAGCCCCGACCAACGCCGCAACCGAAACAGCCGCGGACCCGGAACCCTGCGACCAACGCCGCAGCCGAACGCCGGGACCGGATAACCGGGACCGACACGCCGGTCCCGGAACAGCCGCAACCGGAGCGCCGCGGCCCCGAAACCATGCAACCAGAGGGCCGCTTCCCCTTGCCCCGACGCCGCTCCAAAAACGGACGAAACGGGGTACGAAGCCGGACGAAACCCGTTGAAGGAGAGCCCCGGGGGCGCTCCGACAGGCCCGAAAGGGAGAAAACGGAGAATCGAAGCGATTTTTTTCGGTTCGGCGGTACAGAATTCGTACATTTATTTTTAATTTTGCCGCAACACCCGGACAAACCGAGGGCGTATTCCGTCTCGTAATTGTGGAAGCGCCCAAGGAGCCGAAAACTTAAACAAAACAACAAAATGGTAAAAATCACTTTCCCCGACGGCTCCGTGAGAGAGTATGCCGAAGGGACGACTGCGTACCAGATTGCGGAGAGTATCAGCCCTCGTTTAGCTGCCGACTCGCTCGCTGCCGCAGTCAACGGCGCAACGGTGGACATGATGCGCCCGATTAAGGAGGATGCCTCCATCAAATTCTACAAGTGGGACGACGACGAGGGCAAGCACGCCTTCTGGCACACCTCGTCGCACCTGCTGGCCGAAGCGCTCGAAGCCCTCTACCCGGGCATCAAGTTCGGCATCGGCCCCGCCATCGAAAACGGCTTCTACTACGACGTGGATTCGCCGACCCCCATCACCGAGGCCGACCTGCCGCGCATCGAGCAGAAGATGCAGGAGCTGGCCCGCAACAAGGAGCCGCTCATCCGGCGCGAGGTCCCCAAGGCCGAGGCCCTGAAGACCTTCACCGAAAAGGGCGACCAATACAAGGTCGAGCTCATCACCGACCTTGAGGACGGTACGATTTCGTTCTACACCAACGGCGCATTCACCGACCTATGCCGCGGTCCGCATATCCCCAACACGGGCTACATCAAGGCCATCAAGCTGACGTCGGTTGCCGGTGCCTACTGGCGCGGCAACGAGAAGAACAAGATGCTGACGCGTATCTACGGCATCTCGTTCCCCAAGAAGTCGATGCTCGACGAGTACCTCACCATGATGGAGGAGGCCAAAAAGCGCGACCACCGCAAGCTGGGCAAGGAGCTCGAGCTCTTCACCTTCTCGCAGCGCGTGGGTCCGGGTCTGCCCCTCTGGCTGCCCAAGGGTGCCGCGCTGCGCGACCGTCTGGAGCAGTTCCTGCGCGGCGTGCAGAAGGAGTACGGATACCAGCAGGTCATCACCCCGCACATCGGCAACAAGGAGCTCTACGTCACCTCGGGCCACTACGCCAAGTACGGCAAGGACTCCTTCCAGCCTATTCACACCCCGGTCGAGGGCGAGGAGTATCTGCTCAAGCCGATGAACTGCCCGCACCACTGCGAAATCTACCGCTCGAAGCCCCGTTCGTACAAGGACCTGCCGCTGCGCCTGGCCGAATTCGGTACGGTCTACCGCTACGAGCAGTCGGGTGAGCTCCACGGACTGACGCGTGTGCGCGGATTCACGCAGGACGATGCCCACATGTTCGTACGCCCCGACCAGCTGCTCGAGGAGTTCGAGAAGGTGATTGACATCGTGCTCTACATCTTCAAGACGCTGAAGTTCGACAACTATACGGCACAGATTTCGCTGCGCGACCCCAACAACCGCGAGAAGTACATCGGTTCGGACGAGAACTGGGAGAAGGCCGAGAACGCCATCATCCAGGCAGCGAAGGACAAGGGGCTCAAGACGGTGGTCGAGTACGGCGAAGCGGCCTTCTACGGCCCGAAGCTCGACTTCATGGTCAAGGATGCCATCGGCCGCAAGTGGCAGCTGGGCACCATCCAGGTGGACTACAACCTGCCCGAGCGCTTCGATTTGACCTACAAGGGGGCAGACGACAAGCTGCACCGCCCCATCATGATTCACCGCGCGCCCTTCGGCTCGATGGAGCGCTTCGTCGCCGTGCTGCTCGAGCACACGGCCGGCAAGTTCCCGCTCTGGCTGGCGCCCGACCAGGTGGTCGTACTGCCCATCTCGGAGAAGTACAACGACTACGCCAACGAGGTGTCGGAGTACCTCAACCGCTACGACGTCCGCGCCCAGGTGGATGACCGCAACGAGAAAATCGGCCGCAAGATTCGCGACAACGAGCTCAAGCGCATCCCCTACCTGCTGATTGTCGGCGAGAAGGAGCAGGCCGAGCGGCTCGTCTCGGTCCGTGCCCAGGGCGAAGGCGACAAGGGACAGATGACCCTCGAGCAGTTCCGCGACTTCATCACCGGACTGGTCAAGGAGGAGATTGAATCGCACAAGCTGAAAAAGGCATAACACCGACGAAGCGCAGGGCCTGCGGCTTCAGTCGCAGACCCTGCCTTTTTTCACGCTCCGACAGCTCCTTTGGAAGAGACCGCCCAAAAGGCACCGCAAACGGTCGTGGCAACCCGGAGCGGATGTCTCCGACTAAGGCGCCAGCGAGCAGCGAAACAACAATAGAAAACATTTAACCATTTAATTTACAACAACTATCGCAGCACCGAAACCATTCCCGCCGAGGCCGTTCAACCCCGGGAATAACAGACCGAAACCGGCCGGTGGCGCTCCCCGCACGGGACGCAAGCCCGAAAAGGAGAACCCGCACCGCATCAACGACCAAATCACCGCACCCGAGGTGCGCGTGGTGGGCGACAACATCGAGCAACCCAAGGTCATGTCGCTCCGCGAGGCTCTGCGCCTGGCGGACGAGATGGAGCTCGACCTGATTGAGATTTCGCCGAAAGCCGACCCCCCGGTATGCCGCATCGCCGACTACCAGAAGTTCCTCTACCAGCAGAAGAAGAAGGCCAAGGAGCTGAAAGCCAACCAGACGAAGGTGGTGGTCAAGGAGATTCGCTTCGGTCCGCAGACCGACGACCACGACTACAACTTCAAGCTCAAGCATGCCGAGAACTTCCTCAAGGAGGGGGCCAAGGTGAAGGCCTACGTCTTCTTCCGCGGCCGTTCGATTGTCTTCAAGGAGCAGGGCGAAATCCTGCTGCTGCGCTTCGCCACCGACCTGGAGGAGTATGCCAAGGTGGAGATGATGCCCAAGCTCGACGGCAAGAAGATGAACATGATGCTTGCCCCGAAGAGCAAGAAGTAGAGCGGCTCCGGACCCGTACGGCCCGACCTGCGAACAAGACGACAACCGCAGCGCGGAACAACTCCGCCGCTGGCGGTTGTTGTTTTTTTAGGCGGGGGGGGACGCGGCGAAGACCAACCGATGCTGAACTGCCAGCCGGGGGGGCCGACTGACACAGAGCCGCCCGACCCGGCGAAAACCGACCGATACGGCCCCACCCGACCCAGAGGAATGACTACCCGCGTGTACCGGGGACGCCGGCCTGGAATTGCGGATGCCGGGGCGGGCGGCCAAGAGTTGCAGATACCGAGACAGCCGGCCACAAGTTGCAGATGCCGGGACAGCCGGCCGCACCGGCCGCACCGAATGAACCGCCGAAACGGAGGCATCGAAACGGAGCCGCCGCCCGACAGGGCCTCCCCCACCCGGAAGGGCATCGGAAAAGGGAATTCCGAAATCGGAAATAAATCGCTACCTTTGCAGCAAATGGTTTCAGCCTACATGCTTACCGACGACGACCTGTTCCGCATTGCGGACAACGAGGCTTTCGAGGCGGCGGCGCTGGAGACCTTCCGCTTCCAGGCCGAAAGGTGCGCCCCCTACCGCCAATACCTCGCACTGATTGGAGTGCGCCCCGGGCAGATTCACCGCCCGGAGGAGATTCCCCATCTGCCCATCGGCCTCTTCAAGACGCACGACATCTACTGCGGCGACGCGGCTCCCGAGGCGGTCTTCACCTCGAGCAGCACCACGGGCATGACCCCATCGCACCATGCGATGCGTTCGCTGGCGCTCTACGAGCAGGCCTTCCGCGCCTCGTTCCGCACCTTCTACGGCGAGCCGCGGCGGTGGAGCCTCTACGCGCTGCTGCCCAACTACCTGCGCCGCAAGGGTTCGTCGCTGGTCTACATGGCCGACCGGCTGATTGCCGACTGCGGCTCGGGAGGCTTCTACCTCGACGACTACGAGCGGCTGCTCGACGACATGGCCGCCGACCCGAAGCCCAAGATTCTGCTCGGCGTGAGCTATGCGCTATGGGACCTGGCCGAACGCTACTCGCCGAAGCTAAAGGGTACGGTGGTGATGGAGACCGGCGGCATGAAGGGCTACCGCGAGGAGCTGCCCAAGGAGGAGTTCCACCGCATCCTCTGCGACGCCTTCGGCGTGGAGGTCATCCACTCGGAATACGGCATGGCGGAGCTCACCTCGCAGGCCTACTCGCTCGGCGGCAACCGCTTCCGCTGCCCGGGGTGGATGCGCGTGGAGGTGCGCGACATCAACGACCCCTTCGAGCTGCTGCCCGACGGCTCGCGCGGCGGCATCAACATCACCGACCTGGCCAACCGCTGGTCGTGCGCCTTCATCCAGACCGAGGATGTGGGCAAACGCTTTACGGACGGCTCGTTCGACATCGAGGGGCGCATCGACCACAGCGACATCCGGGGCTGCAACCTGCTGGTGCAGTAACGTCTATCAACCGACCGAACACGTAACACGAAAGAGATGAAAACCGTAGCATTCGTACCCATACGCCTCAACAGCCAGCGCGTGAGCGGCAAGAACCTCCGCCTGCTGGGTGGCGAACCCCTCATGTGCCACATTCTGCGGACGCTGACCCGCGTCGAGGGCATCGACGAGGTCTATGTCTTCTGCAGCGACGAGCGCATCCGCGAGCTGCTGCCCGAGGGGGTCCGCTTCCTGCAGCGCAGCGCGGAGCTCGACCGCGACACCACCCTCGGCCGCGAAATCTACGACGCCTTCACCGCCCGCGTCGAGGCCGACCTCTACGTGCTGGCCCACGCCACCTCGCCCTTCATCCGCCCGGAGACCATCTCCGGGGCTCTTGCGAAGGTGCAATCGGGGGAGTACGACTCGGCCTTCAGCGCCGAGAAGATTCAGACCTTCGCCTGGTTCAAGGGGCGTCCGCTCAACTACGCGCTCGACAACATCCCCCGCACGCAGACCATCGAGCCGGTCTACATAGAGACCAGCGCCTTCTTCATCTTCCCGCGGGGGCTGTGGTGCGGCGACCACCGCCGCATCGGCGACCGCCCCTACATGGCGGTGGTCGAGCGGGTCGAGGGGCTCGACATCGACTATCCGGAGGACTTCGCCATGGCAGAGATTATCGCCGCCAGCCGCGGACTCTGAGCCGCCCGCGCCGCCGCGCCGACAAACAGGGCCTCCGGTGATGTGCATCATCCCCGGAGGCCCTGTTTTTTCATCGACGGACCGAAGCTGAAGGAGGCTATTTCGGCTCCGCCTCCTGCTGCTCGGCCTCGCCGGCGCGCTCATAGGCGTCAATCATCGAGCCGGCCGTGTGGTTGACAATCCGCGCACCGAGCGTTGCGGCGTAGTCGCGCAGCACCTCGTGGCCGCGGAAGAGCTCGGCCACCTCGGCCAGGTAGGAGGCCATCGTGTAGGGGACGGGCGGAAGGGTGGCGTTGAAGTAGATGGGGCGCGGAGCCGCGGCCGCACCCTGGTCGTAGTAGTGGCGGTCGGCGCGGCAGAGGCGGTTCGAGGCGTCGACGCACAACCCCTCGAGCAGCGTATGGTCGACGCCGTAGAGCGACAGATGGCGGTAGCCCAGCAGCAGCCCGATGTACTCGCCGTTCTGGATGACCGTGCCGAAGTTGGCGCTCCCCAGCCCGTGGCGGAAGAGCCAGAACTCGACGCTGCGGAAGCCGTGGTAGAGCAGCGTATGGAAGGGGACGATGCGGATATGGGGGTTGGGCAGCCGGCGGCGATAGTCGAACCGCTCGGGGTTGTAGTACTGCACGTAGAGGTTCATCTCCCACGTGACCTTCTCGTTGAGCCTCCGGTAGAGCGCCTCGACCCGCTCGCGGTTGACGCTCTGGCGGAAGAACATCGGGTCGGAGAGGACGTAGTATTTGGGGCGAATCTCCTCGAAGCGGTCATCCTCGGCGAAGAAGTTGACCACCAGGAAGTCCTTCGTGCGGTGGTCGCCGCGCGCAAGCAGCCGCGGCAGTTCGCGCCCGAGCGAGGGGCCGTTGGCCAGCAGCACGAGCTCCTGCGAGGGGCGGCCGACCACCCCGGCGCGGCCGACGTAGTTGCGGAAGTTCTCCTTCACGGCCATCGCCGCGAAGTAGAAGAGCGTATCGAAGGTATTGCGGAGCAGAGCAACGATTCTGAGCGACAGGGTCATGGGCTGATGTTTTGAAATTGGGCACGCGGGCAGCCCGACACCCGTCGGAGCGGCCCGATGCCGCTTGCAAATGTAGCAAAATAACGATACCTTTGCAAGAAAGAGCCCGACGCCGTGAGCACACCCACCTTTTCGGTCATCATACCCCTCTACAACAAGGAGGCGGAGGTCGCCGCGACCCTCCGCTCGGCCCTCGAACAGAGCCTCCGCCCGCTGGAGGTCATCGTCGTCGACGACGGCTCGACGGACCGCTCGGCCGAGGTTGTCGTCTCCTTCCGCTCGCCGCTCATCCGCCTCATCCGCCAGCCGAACGCCGGCGTGAGCGCCGCCCGCAATAGGGCCATCGCCGAGGCGCGGGGCGAGTATGTCGCTCTGCTCGACGCCGACGACCGGTGGCGCCCCGGCTTCCTGGCCGAAATCGCCTCGATGATTGAGCGCTGGCCCGACTGCGGGCTCTACGCCACGGCCTTCGACATCGTGAGCGACGAGGGGCTCGTGCCGGGCCGCACCCCCCGCGAGCGGGGGCCCGTCGACGACTTCTTCACCCGCTCGATGAGCTGCTACGTGGCCATCCCCTCAGCCAGCGTCATCCCGCGTACCCTCTTCGCAGAGGTGGGGCTCTTCCCCGTGGGGATGAAGCTGGGCGAGGACCAGTACCTCTGGACCCGCATCGCCCGCTGCCGCCCGGTCTGCTTCTCGCCCGAGCGGCTGGTGCTCTACTCACGCGTCGCCTCGAACCGCTCCAATGCGGTCTACACCCCCGAACGGAGCCGCCACACGCTCGAGGAGCTCTACGACGCCTCGGCCTCGGAGGCCAGCAACGAATACGTCGCCCGCGTGGCGCTGGGCAAGGCGCTGGTCATCAGCGCCAAGGGCGGCACCGAGGAGGCGGCGCGCACGGTCCGCTTCTTCGGCTGGACGCGGCTGAACCGCCGCCTGCTGCGCAAGGTGCGGATACTCAACGCGCTCCCTGCGGCGTGGCGCCCTGCGCTGCTCGACGCCTACAACCGTCTGGCCTGGCGCCTGGCCCGCAAGGGGCTCTGAGCGGAGGACTCCCGGACGGCAGAGACCGGGCATCAAACGACAGGCATAAGACGACGGCTCCGCCTCATAATCGACCCGCACCGATTCCGGACAACTGCTCCGAACGCCCATCCCGGACCGCTGCTCCGGACAGGCTGCGACCGCCCGTCTTGACAGCCGTCCTCAACGTCCGGCGACCGACATGGAGGCTCGGGGAGCCCGGCAATCATCCGGAGCTTCCGGCGACCGACGGGGAAATCCGGCATCCGCCCGGCCCGCACAAAAAAACATCCGACCCCAAAAGGTCGGATGTTTTCTTATGTTTTAGAGTATCCCAGCGAAAGGAGGGTCTCCATTTCCAGGCTGCCCCCCGTCTGTATTACTGACTCAGCGATTCCACTCCCGGACGGCCACGTCGTTTTCCGCGTGCACCGATACCTTTCTGCCTGTGCTCGGCTTGTTGCCCCGCCGGCTCCCCGCTGCATCTCTCTGCGCCTATCAGCCGGGCCCTCGTGGCGCCCCCTCGGCGTCAGATGTCGACAATCCCGTGGCGGATGGCGTAGACGACCAGCGAGGCGGTATTCTTGCACCCAGTCTTCTCCAGAATATTGGCCCGGTGCTTGTCGACCGTGCGCTTCGAGATGAAGAGCTCGTCGGCAATCTCCTGATTCGAGAGGCCGCGGCAGACCGCCACCAGAATCTCGCGCTCGCGCTCCGAGAGCTGCTCGTCGGGGGCATCCTCGCGCGCATGCATGCGTCCGGCAAGCGACGAGAGCAGCTGCGGGCTGAAGTAGCTGCCACCGGCCTCGACCGTGTCGATGGCCTGCAGCACGTCGCTGATGTCGGAGTCCTTGAGCAGGAAGCCCCGCGCCCCGGCCTGCACCATACGCTGGTAGTAGCTTTCGTCGCCGAACATCGAGAGGGTGATGATTTTCAGCTCGGGACGCTGCGCCAGCGCCCGTTCGGTCGTCCGCGCGCCGTCGATGCCCGGCATCGAGAAGTCCATGAAGACCACGTCGGTCTCCAGCCCGGGCAGCAGAGCCAGGAACTCCTCGCCGCTGGCCGCCTCGGCCACCACACGATACCCCTCGCAACGGTCGAGCAGCCCCCGCAGTCCATTGCGGAAGAGCGAATGGTCGTCGACCAGCACGATTCTGCACTCCTTCTTTTCCATCTTCACCGTCTCCGTTTACTTTTTACGCGGCGGCACGCCTTGTGCCACCCCTACGTGAATCGAGGCGCGCATGCCCCGCCCCCGCGAACTCGTTATCTGGAAGCGCCCCCCGAGCGAATTAATCCGCGAGGCGATGTTCGAGAGCCCCATGCCGCAGTCCATCATTGCCTGGGGGTTGAAGCCCCGCCCGTCGTCCGTGTACTCGAGCGAGAGCGAACCGCTGCTCTGCGAGAGCGAGAGGTTGATGGACTTGCAGCCCGAATGTTTGAGCGAGTTGTTGATGAGCTCGCAGATGACGCGGTAGAGAATCACCTCCGTGTCGGGGTCGTAGCGCTCCGTGCGCAGGTTGGTCGTGAAGCGAATCTTCACATTGTGCATCGCGGCGCTGCGGTCGATGAAGTTCTGTACGCCGCGCGCCAGTCCGAAGTCGATGAGCACGTGGGGCGAGAGGTTGTTCGAGATTTCGCGCAGCGAGCGAATCGCCTCGTCGATGACATAGGTCGTGTTGGCGATAATCTCGCGCTGCTCGGGGTCGCGCTCCTCGCGGGCGAGGGCCGAGAGCGACATCTTGGCCGACGAGAGCAGCGGGCCCAGCCCGTCGTGCAGCTCCTTCGAGAAGCGCGAGCGGGTCTTCTCCTCGGTGCGCAGCACGGCCGTCAGGATGCGGCGGTTGAGCAGCTGACGCTGGCGGTTGAGCCGCCCGATGTACTTGAAGAGCTTGTGGGCGTACATGACCCCGATGGAGAGGCAGACCGAGATGACGATGCCCAGGTAGGCGAACCACCCCCGCGGGACATACTGCCCGCTGGCGGCGAGGAACTGTACCAGCCGCTCGACCGAGAGCAGCGAGAAGCCCACGATGAAGAGAATCCACACCGAGTTGTACTTCGTCGTACGCACCAGACGCAGGGCGTAGAGCGTGGCCAGGGTCTGGATGACGATGGCGATGATGAGCAGTATCTTAATCAGCATAAAGCGCCGCAGTTTTCCTGGGGTTAAACGGATGCGCGGCCCGGGCGCGGAGTGTCGGGCAGGCGCGGAGCCACCCGGCAGACCGCCCTTCGCGGGCGTACCAATTACAAAGATACGAAAATCCGCGGATATTCCGCAAACGTCATGCGCAACGTCCGCACCCGCCTCCCGCCGGCGGCTATCCGAAGAGGGGCGTCAGTTCGCGCAGCCGCGCGTAGTCGGTCAGGTCGGTCTGGACGGGCACCACCGAGACGTAGCCGTGGGCGAGCGCCCACTCGTCGGTATCCTCGGCCTCGGGCTCCTGGTTGACGAAGTCGCCCGTGAGCCAGAAGTATTCGCGGCCGCGGGGGTCTTCGTGGCGGTAGAACTCCTCGCGCCAGAAGCCCCGGTTCTGGCGGCAGAGGCGGATGCCCCGCAGCTCCTCGGGACGCCCCACCGGGACGTTGACATTCAGACAGAGCGGCGGCTGCACCCCGCCCTCGAGCAGGCGGCGCAGAATCCGCTCGCCGTAGAGCGCCGCAGCGTCGAAGTCGGCATCGGCGCTGTAGTCCGTGAGCGAGAGGCCGACGGCGGGACAGCCGTAGAAGCTCCCCTCGATGGCCGCCCCCATCGTCCCCGAATAGAGGACGTTGACGGCCGAGTTCGAGCCGTGGTTGATGCCCGAGAGCACCAGGTCGACCCGCTTCCCGCGCAGCAGGTAGTCGAAGGCCATCTTCACGCAGTCGACCGGCGTGCCGGAGAAGGCGTAGACGTCGAGCCCCTCCTCGGAGCGTACCCGCCTCAGAAAGAGGGGCGTATTCATCGTAATGGCCTGGCTCATGCCGCTCTGCGTCGTCTCGGGCGCCACGACCACCACCCGTCCGAAGCGGCGCGCCACCTCGATGGCGGCGGCGATGCCGCGCGAGTCGTATCCGTCGTCGTTGGTCACCAATATCAATCGTTCGTTCATCATTTTCCCGTTTTGCGGAGCAAAGATAGCACATAAATCGGGGTCACGAAGCGATATTTTTGCGCCGATGCGTGAAAATCCGAAAATTATTCCTAACTTTGCCGTCCCTTCGGGGACGTATATCAACCTCTTTCATTGGGCTTAACGGCACAGGCGGCACAACCGCGGGATTGCACGGCAGGGACCGGGCATGGTAGCCGGAGGGCAGCGGGAACGTTGAATGCGAAATCAAAAAAAACAGTTGCAACAATGAACAAAGACGCAATCATCAAGCTCGTCAACGAGCAGATGTGGCCCAAGACGGATGCCGACATTCCGTCGTTCAAGGCCGGTGACACCATCACCGTAACGTATCGCATCGTCGAGGGCAACAAGGAGCGCCTGCAGAGCTTCCGCGGTGTGGTAATCCAGATTAAGGGTTCGGGCAAGACCAAGATGTTCACGATTCGCAAGATTTCGAACGGCGTGGGCGTTGAGCGTATCTTCCCGCTCTACTCGCCCCACATCGACAAGATTGAGGTGAACAAGGTCGGTGTCGTTCGTCGCGCCCGCATCTACTATCTGCGCGACCTGACCGGCAAGAAGGCCCGCATCAAGGAGAAGCGCATGGTTGCCAAGAGCGAGAAGGAGTAAGTTCCGCTCCCGCAACACGGAAAAACGGAATGTTCCCCACCCGGGGAGCGTTCCGTTTTTTTAATGTCCCGGCCGTTCTCCACGCCGCTTGTTCCAACCGCCCTTCACGCAGTTTGTCCCGGGGCAGCCCCGCCCGTCGTTTTTCCATGGGCTCGCGCCGTCCCTTTGCTTTCCTTTTTCCGGCAGTCCATGCCAGCGCCCTTGCCGCTCTTTTTCCCCGGCAGCCCGCGCCAGCTTCCTTGTCTTCGTTGTCCTATTGTCTCGGCTGCAACCGCTCTCTCCTCGCCCCGGCTGCGCACCCGCGACCGCATGCTCCGGCGTGCTCTCACCCCCCCCCGTCGCTCGGCCCCTGTTGCCGCTCCCGTTCCCGGCCGGGCAAAAAAAGAGAGCGGTTCTTTGCGAACCGCTCCCCGAATTGTTCCTTTGCGCGCCACGACCCCCGGGCCGCCCGCCGCGCCTCAACCGAAGGGCTACTCCTCCTCGGGCTCCTTCATGTTGTGGTAAACGTTCGTCACGTCGTCGTCCTCCTCGAGGCGCTCCACCAGCTTCTCGACCGACTCGCGGCCCTCGGCGTCGAGCTCCTTGGTATCCGTAGGCAGGTAGACCGACTCACCCGAGACAATCTCCCAGCCCTTGTCGTCGAGCCACTTCTGGATGGCGCCGAACGACTCGTAGGGGGCGTATACCGTCACACCCTCCTCGTCGGGATAGAACTCGTCGACACCCAGGTCGATGGTCTCGAGCTCGAGCTCCTCCATGTCGGTGCCGGCCGGAGCGTGGAACTTGAAGACGCACTTGTGCTCGAACATGAAGGCCACCGAGCCGCTGTTGCCCAGCGCACCGCCGCACTTGTTGAAGTGCATGCGCACGTTGGCCACCGTACGGTTCGTGTTGTCGGTTGCCGTCTCCACCAGGAAGGCGATTCCGTGGGGGCCATAGCCTTCGTAGATAACCTCCTTGTAGTCGGCGGCGTCCTTCTCGGTGGCACGCTTGATGGCGCGCTCGACGTTCTCCTTGGGCATGTTCTCGGCCTTGGCGTTCTGAATCAGAATGCGCAGACGCGTGTTGCCCGACGGGTCGGGACCTCCGGCCTTCACGGCGATTTCAATCTCCTTGCCGATTTTGGTGAACGTGCGGGCCATGTGACCCCAGCGCTTCAGCTTGCGTGCTTTGCGATATTCAAAGGCTCTTCCCATAGGTGTATGCTTTTTGTATTTTATTTTTCGTTTCGCAAAAGTATAAAATTCTTGCAAAATAATGAAATATCGGCAAAATATTCGGCCGGGCCCCTCGCGTGGCGCCGGGAGGAAGGAGGAGGAAGGAGGAGGAAGGCGGCGAGTACACCGGAGCCGGCTGCAGGGAGGATACCGGGCCACACTGCAGGCAGAACCGGCGGCGGGAGGAGAGACAGACGGCGGTACGGGGGCCGTTACGCGGGCGGCGATGTCGAAAACTGCGTTTTCCGTTTGCCTCGGCCCGCACCTTTTCGTATCTTTGCACCCAAATTCAGGACACTTATGGAAATCAAAGGCAAATTCGACCACTTCAACATCAACGTGACCGACCTGGCCCGCAGCATCGACTTCTACGGCCGGGCGCTCGGTCTGCACGAAATAGGCCGCCAGAAGGCCGAGGACGGCTCCTTCGAGCTGGTCTTCCTCGGCGACGGCGAGAGCAACTTCCACCTGGAGCTCACCTGGCTGCGCGACAAGGAGGGTGCCTACGAGCTGGGTGACAACGAGAGCCACCTCTGCATCCGCGTGGCGGGCGACTACGACGCCGTGCGCGAGTTCCACCGCGCCAACGGCTGGGTCTGCTTCGAGAACCACGAGATGGGGCTCTACTTCATCAACGACCCCGACGACTACTGGATTGAGGTGCTGCCCCTGAAGCGATAGGGCGCCCCGTTCCGGTGGAATCCGCCCCGTGCAGGGCGTGCCGAAGGAGCACACGAACCGAAGCCCCTCCCCGCACCCTGCACCTCGGGCCAACCAACAAAGACGAGCATCATGAAAAACGAAACCGAACTGCAGCACGAAGTCGACGAGGCGGTCCGCACGCTGCACGAAGGCGGGCTGCTGCTCTACCCCACCGACACGGTGTGGGGCATCGGCTGCGACGCCACCAACGCCGACGCCGTAGCACGCATCTATGCGCTCAAACGGAGCGAGAACAAGAAATCGATGCTGGTGCTCTGCGCCTCGCCCGACATGGTCGTGCGCTACGTGAACAAGGCGCCGGGCATCGCCTTCGAGGTGATGGAGCTGGCCACCAGCCCCCTCACGCTCATTCTGCCGGGCGCCACGGGGCTTGCCGCGAACCTCATCCCCGAAGAGGGGACGCTCGGCGTGCGGGTGCCCGACCACGAGTTCTGCCGCCGGATGCTGCGCGCCTTCGGCCGGCCGATTGTCTCGACCTCGGCCAACATCTCGGGCGAGAAGACCCCCGCGGGGCTCGACGAGGTGGCGCGCGAAATCATCGACGGCGTCGACTTCGTGGTCAACCCCCGCTTCGAGGGGAAACCCACGCGCAAGGCATCGTCGATTATCGCCTTCACCGAAGGGGGCGAAGTGAAAATCATCCGCGAGTAAGATGGCACGCACATTGACAACACCGGTCCAGCAGCGTTTCTCGGACATCGACTCGTTCCACCACGTGAACAACGTCGCCCAGCAGATGTACTTCGACGTGGGCAAGGTGGACTACTACCAGAAGGTGCTCGGCGAGGAGGTGCTGCTGGGACAGAACCGCATCATCACGGTCTCGACCTCGACCTCCTACTTGGGGCAGGTCCGCATGGGCGACGACATCCGGGTGACGACCACCTGCGAGCGCATCGGCAACAAGAGCATCGTCCTCTTCCAGCAGCTGCTCTGCGGCGAGGAGGTGCGCAGCGAGAGCCGCTCGGTGATGGTTGCCTTTGACTTCGACCGCCAGGAGAGCTTCCCCGTCCCCGCGCTGTGGCGCGAGCGGATGCTCGGCGAGTAATCCGGCCGCTCCGGCGGCGGAGGGTCCGGCAAGGCGCTGAGAGGTGCGAAGAGGAACCGGGAAGGCACCGGGACAGTTTTCCAAAAGACGACCGACATCAAATGACAAGCCGACCGACATCCGTAGATGTCGGTCGGCTTGTTTTTGTTACGCCGGAGAAGGGCAACGCAAAGCCCCTTCACGGCCGGATGAACGCTGCTGCGCTCCGGGCGGACTATGCGTCGGACCGTTCAATCTTTCCGGTTGCTTCGGCCGAAACGGCCGGGGTATCCGACGCCGAAACCGCCGGGCGCTCCGATGCCGCACCTGCCTCCGCCTCCGCAGAAACGGCAGAAGAGGGCTCCGCCGCCAGGCCCTCCGGCGCGGAGGTCGCCATAGCAGCCGGGGAGGTTGCAGCCGCCGGAGCTGTCGCCGCAGTCGGCTCCGCAGCCTCTGCCGGGGCCGCCCCCTCCGCCGCAGGCCGCGCCACGGGCCGCAGCCCGTGCTCGGCCGCCAGACGCTCCATCAGCGCATGGGCGGCGGCATATTCGTTGGGTATCTCGCCATCGAGAATCGCATTCTTGATGACTTCCTTGATGTCGCCGATAAGGCGGCAAGGGCCGATGCCGTAGGTCTCCATGATGATTTCGCCCGTAATCGGCGGCTGGAAGTTGCGGATGCGGTCGCGCTCCTCCAAATCCTTCATCTTGCGCCGCACCAGCTCGAAGTTGGCCAGGAAGCGGCGCACCTTGGCGTCGTTGCCCGAGGTGATGTCGGCCTCGCAGAGGGTCATCAGCGCCTCGACGTCGTCGCCCGCCTCGAAGAGCAGCCGCCGCACGGCCGAGTCGGTGACCTGCTCCTCCGAAAGGATGATGGGGCGCAGGTGGAGGAAAACGAGCTTCTGGACGAACTTCATGTGCTCGTTGAGCGGCAGTTTGAGCTGGCGGAAAATCGCCGGCACCATCTTCGAGCCCAGCACCTCGTGGCCGTGGAAGGTCCACCCCGCGCGGGGGTCGTAACCCTTGGTCAGCGGCTTGGCGATGTCGTGCAGCAGCGCGGCCCAGCGCAGCCAGAGGTCGTCGGAGCGGCGCGCCACGTTGTCCAGCACCTTGAGCGTATGGATGAAGTTGTCCTTGTGGGCGTGCTGACCCCGCCGCTCGACCCCCTTCAGGCGGTGCAGTTCGGGGAAAATCAGCTCCAGCAGCCCCGTCAGGTCGAGCAGCTCGAAGCCCATCGAGGGGACCGGCGAGAGGACAATCTTGTTGAGCTCGGTGGCGATGCGCTCGCGCGAGACGATGCGAATCCGCTCGCGGTTGCGGCGAATCGCCTCGAAGGTCTCCTCCTCGACGGAGAAGCCCAGCTGCGTGGCGAAGCGCACGGCGCGCATCATGCGGAGCGGGTCGTCCGAGAAGGTGACGTCGGGGTCGCACGGCGTGCGGATGATGCAGGCCTCGAGGTCCTCCATGCCGCCGAAGGGGTCGACCAGCTCGCCGAACGTGTCGCCGTTGAGCGACCACGCCATGGCGTTGATGGTGAAGTCGCGGCGGCGCTGGTCATCCTCGAGCGTGCCGGGTTCGACCTGCGGCTTGCGCGAATCGCGGGTGTAGGACTCCTTGCGGGCCCCCACGAACTCGACCTCGACACCCCGGCAGCGGACCATCGCCGTGCCGAAGGTCTTGAAGACCGAGACGCGGGCGTGCAGCTCGGCGGCAAGCGCCTCGGCCACCTCGATGCCGCTTCCGACCACCACCACGTCGATGTCGGTCGAGGGGCGGTGCAGGTAGTAGTCGCGGACGTAGCCCCCCACGACGAAGGCCCTCACGCCTCGCTCGTCGGCAATGCGCCCGATGCGGCGGAATATGGGTTGCGACAGCGGCTCCACGTTACTTCACGTACTGCTCGATGGCCTTCTTCCAGACGAGGTAGCCCTCGCCCGTCAGGTGCAGACCGTCGTTCGTGTAGCGCTTGTCGAGCAGTCCGCGCTCGTCGACCAGCACCGAATAGATGTCCAGATAGGGGATGTCCAGCTCGCGGCAGAGCTCCTGCAGCAGCTTGTTGGTCTCGATGATTTCGGCACCCTTCGACCAGTGCTTGCGCGTCTTGCCGCCGGCATCGACGCCGTTGACCGGGAAGATGCTCTGCACGTAGAGCTTCGTACGGGGCGACTCCGTGCGGAAGCGCTCGAGGATGCGGCGGATGTTGTCGACGACCGTCTGCGGGGCGATGCCGGCCGCCAGGTCGTTGGTGCCGATGAGCAGGAAGAGCTTTTTGGGCTGCCCCTTCACAATCGGGTCGAGTCGCTCGAGCATCCAGCCCGTGCGGTCGGCGCTGATGCCGCGGTTCTTGATGCGGGGGTTGTCGAAGAGTTCGGCCCACTCGCAGCCGTCGGTGATGCTGTTGCCCAGGAAGACGATATCGTTCGAATGGATGGGCAGCACCTCGAAGAGGCTGCGGCGCTGGAAGTTGTAGGAGCTTTGCGCAAAGGTGGGAAGCGCCGCCGCAAGCAGCAGCGCAAGAAAGAGCAGTTTTTTCATATCGGTCAGTGTTTGAGTTGTCGTTGGTAGAGCTGCACAGTGTTCTCCAGCCCGTAGTAGAGGGCGTCGCAGATGAGCGCATGGCCGATGGAGACCTCGTCGGTCCAGGGAATCCGCCCGATGTAGTAGGCCAGATTCTCCAGATTGAGGTCGTGGCCCGCATTGAGGCCGAGCCCCTGTCGGCGGGCCTCCTCGGCGGCAGCCACATAGGGAGCCACGGCCCGCTCGGGCGAGGCGGCGTATTCGCGCGCATAGGCCTCGGTGTAGAGCTCCACGCGGTCGGCGCCGCAGGCGCGGGCGCCGGCCACCATCTCGGCTACCGGGTCGACGAATATCGAGACGCGGATGCCCCGCTCGTGGAAGCGGGCGGTCACCCCGGTGAGGAAGTCGCGGTTGGCGACGGTATTCCAGCCGGCATTCGAGGTGATGGCGTCGGGAGCGTCGGGCACGAGCGTCACCTGCGTCGGGCAGACCTCGAGCACCAGGTCGATGAAGCTCGGGATAGGCTTGCCCTCGATGTTGAACTCGGTCGTAAGCACCCGCTTGAGCGCCCGCACGTCGTCGTAGCGGATGTGGCGCGCATCGGGACGCGGGTGCACCGTGATGCCGTCGGCTCCGAAGCGCTCGATGTCCTGCGCCGCGCGCACGACGTCGGGCATGTTGCCGCCGCGCGAATTGCGGATGACGGCAATCTTATTGACGTTTACACTTAATTTTGTCATAATAATCGCTAACTTTGCGGTCAAGGGCGGCCTTCGGAGCGAAACCGCAGGCAGCCCCGCCGGGTGGACGTTTCGTTGCGGAAAGGCCGCCCGGAAGGCTTTCGGGCCCCGTTCCGCGAGGTCAAAGTTACGTAAAATTTCGAAACTCTGCCGATGAAAATCATACTTTTTTCCCGCCCGCAGGTGGCGCACGACGCCGGGGAGCTCCGCCAGCTCTTCGACGGCCTCGATGCCTTCGGATTCGAATGCGTCGTCAACGAGGAGTTTGCCCCCGTGGCCGAGCGCCTCACCGGCAGGCTCTTCCCCCCGTCGGCGCGCTACGGCAGCCGCGTCGGGGAGGTGGATGCCCGCGCGGCGGTGATGCTCTGCTACGGCGGCGACGGCACGCTGCTCGAGGGGGCGCACCGGCTGGGCGGAGCCCCCGTCCCGGTGCTGGGCGTCAACGCCGGCCACCTGGGCTTCCTGACCAGCGTCCCGACCGGAGGCATGGCCCCGCTGCTGGAGGAGATTCGCGACGGCGGGCTGCGCACCGAGCCGCGCACGCTACTCGAGGTGCGGGGCAGCTTCGCACAGCAGCCCGAGTCGACCTTCTGCCTCAACGAATTCACCGTCCAGCGCCACGGCGCCGGGCTGATTTCGGTCGAGACCTACGTCGACGAGCAGATGGTGGCCACCTACCACGGCGACGGGGTCATCGTCTCGACCCCCACCGGCTCGACCGCCTATTCGCTCAGCGCCGGAGGGCCGGTCGTCGCCCCGACCTGTTCCTGCATGGTCATCACCCCCATCGCCCCCCACAACCTCACAATGCGGCCGGTGGTCATCCCCGACACGAGCCGCGTGCGGCTCCACATCCGCGCCCGCCATTCGGACCCCTTCATTACGCTCGACAACCGCACCTGCGCCGTGGCGCCCGAGGCGGTCTTCACCGTCGAACGTGCTGAGCAGAAGATTTTTTTGGCCGTGCCCCACAATATATCGTTTTACGACACGTTACGCAATAAGATGATGTGGGGAATCGACATCCGCAGCTGACCGCCCGCCTCAGGGCTCCGCGCAACAGCGGGTCGGTGGGGATGGAGCGTCGTTTCATCGCCCTCAATTTGGCGGCAGGATTGAACCATTTTGAATTAAATTCCCTATATTTGCACCCTATATGAGTGAACAGAAACGCATACCGCAACACGTCGCCATCATCATGGACGGCAACGGCCGCTGGGCCGAGTTGCGCGGCAAGGAGCGCTACGAGGGCCACATCGCCGGTGTGGAGGCCGTACGCACGACGGTGCGGGCCGCATCGCGCCGGGGTGTGAAGTATCTGACCCTCTACGCCTTCTCGACCGAGAACTGGGGACGCCCCCGCGCCGAGGTCGACGCCCTGATGGAGCTTTTCTGTACGAGCGTGGTCAATGAAACGCCCGAGCTGCAGCGCCAGGGGGTCCGCATCCGGATGATTGGCGACCGCAACCGCTTCTCGGAGAAGGTGCAGCACTACCTGGCCCGCGCCGAGGAGCAGACCGCCCAGGGGCAGACCCTGACGCTCATCCTGGCGCTCAACTACTCGTCGCGGAGCGAAATCACGCGCGCCGTGCGCCATCTGGCGCAGCAGGCCGCGCGGGGAGAACTGCGACCCGAGGCCATCACCGAAGAGTGCATCTCGGCCGCGCTCGACACGGCCGACTATCCCGACCCGGACCTGGTCATCCGCACCAGCGGCGAATACCGCCTGAGCAACTTCCTGCTCTGGCAATCCTCCTACGCCGAGCTCTACTTCCCGCAGGTGCTCTGGCCCGACTTCACGGAGGAGGAGTTCGACCGCGCGCTGGAGGAGTACGCCCGCCGGGACCGCCGCTTCGGCCTGGTTCACGAAAAGAAAAACGATGCCGAGCCGCCCGCGAAGTGAGGCATCCCGGCCGATGATGCGTAAGTCAAACGGAAAGACACTAATTGAATAGATGAAGTATTTCGGTAAAACCGTACTCCTCGCAGCCGCAGCCGTGCTGCTCAGTTGCCCCCATATATTCGCCCGCCAGGAGAACCCCGAGCCCCCCGCCGACTCGACGGCCGCGGCCGCTCCCGAGTTCGACCAGAACGCCCCGATGTTCTCCCAGGACGGCGCCCCGCGGCGCTACTACATCCGCCACATCAACGTCCACGGCGTGCAGTACCTCAACGAGGAGATGCTCAAGTCGTCGGCCGGCCTCATCGCCGGCGATTCGGTCTATCTGCCCAGCAACTTCATCTCGAACGCCATCTCGCGTCTGTGGAGCCAGCGCTTCTTCTCGGACGTGAAAATCGGCGCCACCATCGAGGGCGACAGCCTCGACCTGGAGGTCTTCCTCAAGGAGCGCCCCCGCGTCTACAACTGGGGCTTCGAGGGCATCACGAAGGGCAAGAAGCGCGACCTGCTCGACAAGCTCAAGCTCCGCCGCGGCAGCGAACTCTCGGACTACGTGCTCGACAAGAACAAGAAGCTCATCAAGGCCTACTGGGCCGAAAAGGGCTTCCGCAACGCCGAGGTCGACGTGCGCATCGAAAACGACACGGTGCGGCCCCAGGGCGTCAACGTCACCTTCATCATCGACCGCAAGGACAAGGTCAAAATCGGCCGCATCAACTTCATGGGCAACCAGCAGTTCACCGACAAGCGGCTGCGCCGGACCTTCAAGAAGACCCACCAGCGGAGCATCAACATCTTCCGCAACTCGAAGCTCAACGAGGAGGACTACGCCGCCGACAAGGAGCTGCTCATCGACTTCTACAACTCGCGGGGCTACCGCAACGCCACGGTGGTGCGTGACTCGATTTACTTCATCAACAACAAGCGGCTGGGCATCGACATCGAGGTCTCGGAGGGCAACAAGTACTACATCCGCAACGTCACGTGGGTAGGCAACTCGGTCTACGAGACCGACTTCCTGCAGAACATGTTCGGCGTCTCGAAGGGCGACACCTACGACAAGAAGTCGATGCACAAGCGTCTGGGTATCGGCAAGGAGACCGACCCCGACGCCATGTCCGTCTCGTCGCTCTACCAGAACAACGGCTACCTGATGTCGCAGATTGAGCCGGCCGAAATCATCATCGCTCCCGACTCCATCGACCTTGAAATCAAGGTCTTCGAGGGCAAGCAGTTCACCATCAACGAGGTGGGCATCACGGGCAACCAGCGCGTCGACGACGAGGTCATCCGCCGCGAACTCTACGTCCGCCCGGGCGAGCTCTACAACCGCTCGCTGCTCATGCAGACCATGCGTACGCTCAGCTCGATGGGCCACTTCAACCCCGAGGCCATCATGCCCGACGTGAAGCCCGTCTCGAACGAGCTGGTGAACATCAACTGGCCGCTCGAGGAGCAGGCCTCAGACCAGTTCAACATCGCCGGCGGCTGGGGCTCGGGCACCTTCGTCGGTTCGGTGGGCATCACGCTCAACAACCTCTCGATGAAGAACTTCTTCAAGAAGGGGGCCTGGCGTCCCTACCCGATGGGCCAGAACCAGCGGCTCTCGATTTCGGCCCAGACCAACGGTACCTACTACAAGGCCTTCGCCTTCAGCTTCACCGACCCCTGGCTGGGCGGCCACAAGCCCAACTCGTTCACCCTTTCGGCCCACTATTCGGACCAGAACGACGCCTACTACGTCTGGCAAACCAGTACGCAGTACTTCCGCACCTACGGCGTGGCGGCCGGTCTGGGCAAGCGCCTGACGTGGCCCGACCCCTACTTCACCTTCTACGCCGAGGCGGCCTACGAGCGCTACTCGCTCAAGAACTGGTCGTCGTTCATCATGACCAACGGCTCGGCCAACATGCTCTCGCTCAAGCTGGTTCTCTCGCGCAACTCGGTCGACCAGCCGATTTATCCGCGCCGCGGTTCGGAGTTCACCGCCTCGGTGCAGTTCACGCCCCCCTACTCGCTCTGGGACGGTCTCAACTACCGCCAGCTGGCCGAAACGGCCGAGAACACGAGCCTGAGCAGCTCGGTGCGTGACCAGGCCAACCAGACGCGCTACCGCTGGGTCGAGTTCCACAAGTGGCAGCTCAAGGCGCAGTGGTTCCAGGCCCTCTCGAGCAACTCGAACCTCGTGCTGATGGCCAAGGCCGAGATGGGTTACCTGGGCAACTACAACAAGTACAAGGTATCGCCCTTCGAGCGATTCGAGGTCGGTGGCGACGGCATGTCGGGATACAACATGTACGGTATCGACATCATCTCGATGCGAGGTTACGAGGACGGAGCGCTCGACCCCGTGGGCAGCTACTCGTGCGCCTACAACAAGTATACGGTCGAGCTGCGCTACCCGGTGATTCTCAAGCCCTCGTCGCAGATTTACGTGCTGGGCTTCCTCGAAGGCGGTAACGGCTTCTCGTCGTGGAAGACCTTCTCGCCCTTCAAAATCAAGCGTTCGGCCGGCTTCGGCGTCCGCCTCTACCTGCCCGTGGTGGGTATGCTGGGCATCGACTGGGGTTACGGCTTCGACGCACCGGCAGGCTCGACCACCAAGAGCGGCAGCCAGTTCCACTTCGTCCTCGGTCAGCAGTTCTGACGCCCCGGGCCGGAGTGAGCCGGGTCCCGGATTAATAGGGAGGGATACCCCGGAATGGAGCGAGGAGTGCCCCGGGCCGGAGAGAAAGGTGCCCCGGGATGGAGTAAGCGGTGCCGGGTGGAGTCCGACCCGGAGGAGGTTCCCCGAAGCGGCTGCGGACGAATTTGAGGCATGCCGGACGTTTGCGGCAGACAAAACGGGGCCGCTGGCAATAAATTTGAAAGAAAAGAGTTATCTTTATGGGTGCTTTGTGGCGCAAACCGCCCCCACCCGCCAAGAGAACCTGATAAAAACGGAACTATGAAACGTCTGATTTTGATTGCGGCATTCGTGCTTGCGGCCGGAACCGTCGCCGCCCAGAACTGCATCACCGTCAACAGCGAGAAGCTCTTCAAGTCGCTCGACACCTACAATGCGGCCATCGAGCAGCTCGATTCGCTCGCTTCGGCCTACCAGAAGCAGGTCGACGCCCGCTTTGCCGAGGTCGAGGAGCTCTACAATACCTACATGGCGCAGAAGCGTACGCTCACGGCCGCCATGCAGCAGAGCAGCGAAAACGCCATCCTGACCAAGGAGAAGGAGGCGCAGCAGTACCAGGAGAGCATCTTCGGCAACGAGGGTACGCTCATGAAACAGCGCGTGGCGCTCATCGAGCCGATTCAGAAGCAGGTATTCGCCGTCATCGAGGCCTATGCCGCCGAGGTGGGGGCCGACCTGGTCATCGACTCGGCCAACAACCCGACGCTGCTCTACAACTCGGAGCGCGCCGACCATACGCAGCAAATTATCGAACGACTGAAAACAACAAACAAATAACAAGACAACAAAAACAACTGATTCACCATGAAAAGAGCCATCAAACTGACCCTTGCGGTAGCACTCATGATGAGCGCCACGTCGCTCTTCGCCCAGAAGTTCGGGCGCATCAATACCCAGGAAATCATCATGAACATGTCCGAGACCAAGGAGATGCAGACCAACCTTGAGAGCTTTGCCAAGGAGCTGCAGGACCAGGTCGAGAGCATCAACGTCGAATTCAACAACAAGCGGCAGGAGTTCCAGAAGAACTACAATACCTACTCGGAGTCCGTTCGCCAGCTCAAGGAGAAGGAGCTCTATGAGCTTCAGCAGCGCCTCGAGGACTACAGCCAGGTGGCACAGCAGGATTACCAGAAGCGTCAGAACGAGCTGCTCGCCCCGATTGTCGAGAAGGCTCGCGCAGCCATCGACAAGGTGGCCAAGGCCAACGGCTTCATGGCCGTCTTCGACATCTCGACGGGTGCCATCGCCTACTTCGACGAGGCGACGCTGACCGACCTTGCCCCGCAGGTACGGGCCGAGCTGGGCATTACGGAGACTCCCGCTGCGGAGACGACTTCGAAATAGTTCGAAACACGAGGAGTCCGTACGCCCTCCGGCAGGAAGGGGGCATTCGGGTCCGATAAAAGCCTCGATACGACGGGCGGCCGATGTTCGGCCGCCCGTTCTTATTTCCTGCACCGCCGCAACCTCCCGACCCAGCACACCCCGCCCCGCAACCCGGGCAGAAGGCTCCGCCCGATACGGCATCGTGCGGCCGCTCTGCAAAAAGGAGACACAACTGTCCGAATGTTCCGAAAATGAGACATTCCGAATACTAAGCGCAAATATTTACGTTATATTCGATGAAAAGACGACAATAAAATGGAACTCACAAACAACCCAACGGAAGAAATCCCCTGCTTCACCCTTGCACAGCTTCTCTCCATGCAGGGCGCCTCGCCCGAGCGGGAACTTGCAAAGGGTTGCATGACGGCCAACAACAATCTGCAGCGCCGGCTGTTCCGCTACCCCTGTCGCATCGACGCCCTCTTCATCGGGGTGTGCACGGAGGGAGAGGCCGAGATATCGTTCAACCTCAACAATTTCCGGCTCTCAAAGGACAGCATGTTCATCTATGCTCCCAAAAACATCATCCAGGTACACTCCGACGAGCGATTCTGCGCCCACATGGTAATCATCACCCCGGAGTTCATGCAACGTCTCAACGTCGACATCAAACGCATGATGCCGCTCTTTCTCCGCTACGCCAACCGTCCCTGTATCGAACTCTCGGAGGAGGAGTGCCGGACGTTCCGCAGGTTCCTCTCGCAGGTCGAGCAGGAGCTGGCTGCCCCTGACACGCCCTTCTCACGCGACGTGGTCGACGCGCTGGTCACGGCCACCATCTACAAGTCGTGCGACACTCTCACCCTGCATGCGGAGGAGCAGGCCTCGCCAGAGCCCCCCATACGAAGTCGCAACGAGTTTTATTTCAAGGAGTTCATGAGACTTCTGAACGAGAATTACAAGTCGGAGCGGAGCGTCCTGTTCTATGCTCAGAAGCTCTGCATCACGCCCAAATACCTCACCTCGCTCATCAAGCGCGTGAGCGGCAAGTCGGTCTCCGAATGGATTGACAACTACGTGATTCTCGAGGCAAAGACGCTGCTCAAGTCCTCCAACATGAGCATCCAGGAGATAGCCTACTACCTGAACTTCCCCAACCAGTCCTTCTTCGGCTGCTACTTCAAGCGCCACGCCGGACTCTCGCCCTCGCAGTACAAGCTCAAGAGCTGAGAAGCCGGCCCGCCCCACGCCCGAAGCGGCGAACCGTCCCAAGGAAGAGGCACTCACCAAGAGACAAAAGGCCCGTCACCGCTTCGGTGACGGGCCTTTTGCCATGTATTGCCTGCACACAGCCTGCCTCAATCGCACTCCGCCGGACGGACGGAAGAGGTGACCGCACCCCGCACGCCGCCCCGAAACAGGCACAGGACAAAAAAATAAGAGGGCTCTTGTAGAAGAGTCCTCTCGAACAAATGTTCCGTGGAGCAATTACTTCGTCTCCTCAACGGGGGCAACCTCCTCAGCGGCGGCAGCCTTCGTCGAATCGCAAGCCTCGGCGCAAACCTTCGTCGAGTCGCACTCCTCGGTGCACTCTACAGCAGCCTCGGTAGCCTCAGCCTCAACCTCGGCAGCCTTCTTGTTCGAGTTACCAGCGCAGCCTACCATTGCAACGGCTGCCAGAACAACGACAAAAGAAAAAATCTTTTTCATAGCAGGAATAATTTTAATGGTTATTTTTTTACGCCGCAAAATTACATAATCGGTGGAATTATGCAAGAAAAAAGAGAAAAAAAATACAGCTTTACGCCACCTTTGTCCCGTAGGTATCAGTCATTTCACCAAATCGGCCGCCGTCAGCTCCTCATTCTTGACGTAGGCCTTCGGAAAGACCCCCTGGACACGTCCCTTCAGGATGATGGCCTCCTCCGAGGTGAGGCAGTCCCCCACCGTCACCTTGAAGTAGGGATTCTCATAAACCATGTAGACGCGGATGCCGGGAAAGTGCTCCTCGAAGAGCGTCTTGGCCTCGACGGCCTTGGCCCGGGCATCCTGCCCGTTGTCGAAGAAGATGCAGACGCGGTAGCCGCGGAAACGCAGCTGCGTCTCACCCGAAGAGAGCTCCTTCACGGCGCGGGCCGCCTGGGCATCCTCGCGCACCGTGACGCGGGCCGTCCCCAGGGCGGCTTCGGAGACGGCCGGACGGGCCAGCTGCTCCTTGAAGGCCTCGAGCGACTGGGCCCGAAGCGAACCTGCGGCCGCAAGGGCCACAATCAGCATGATGAACGTGCGCATAGTCAGAAAGGTCAGAATAGTTTCTTGAGGTCATCGACCGACAGCCCGAAGTTACGCAAAAAATCCGACAAAGGGACCCTTTCCTGCGAAAGATTGGCCGAAGCGAGCCCATACCGCCCGCGGGCATGCCACGTGACGGTGGCCTCGGCCGTCTGGCCCGACTGCAGCCGCCGGCCGACGAGCAGCAGCGTCAGCGGGTCGGAGGCCTGCAGCCGCCACCGCGTCCCGAGGCTCGCCTCGCTCCGCCGCGGCAGCACCACCTCGTCGACAAGCCGCGCGCTGGCCAGACACCGCTCGCCCCAGTAGAGGTCGAAGCCCGCCTCCTTGAGCCGGAGCGTGCGGCCCGTATCGTTGACGGCCCGCAGCGTGAGGTCCACGCCCGAGAGGCCGTGCAGGGCGACCGACTCGACCCCCTCGAAGCGGATGTTGCGGCGCACCCGCTCGACCGCTCCCGAGCAGGAGCTCGCCGCGACGGCCACCAGCAGCAGCGCCGCACACCAGAGCCGCCGCACCGCCGGCCGCAACCGACGCGCGCGCTTTGTCTCCGTACGCCCGTGCGCACCTCGTTCCGTTCCGCTGCCGCACACAGGGCGTGCGGCGCAGCATGGAGTCGTTGTTTCGTTTCGTCTCATCATCGTTCTCCCGTATAAATCCGGGCTATTCCGAAGCTCTGGCTCCGGGCCCGGCAGTTGTGGAATCCCGCCCGGCGCATCAGCTCCATGAAGGCTTCGGGCTCGGGGAAGGCCTCGACCGAGGCGGGCAGGTATTCGTAGGCCTTGCGGTCCTTCGAGACGGCGCCGCCGATGCGGGGCAGCAGCCATCCCGAATAGAAGCGGTAGAGGCGGCCGAAGAGTGCCCCTTTCGGTTCCGAGAACTCCAGAATAACGGCCACACCCCCCGGTTTTATTGTGCGGGCCATTTCGCGCAGCCCAGCCTCGAGGTCGCCGAAGTTGCGCACGCCGAAGGCTACCGTCAGGGCGTCGACCGAGGCGGTCTCGACACGCAGATGTTCGGCGTCGCCCTCCTCGAGCCGCACGCGGGCGTCGAGCCCGCGCTCCGTAACCTTGCGGCGCGCCCGCTCGAGCATCTGCTCCGAGAGGTCGATGCCCAGCACCTGCGAGCCGGGAATGCGGCGGGCCAGCTCGATGGCCAGGTCGCCCGTGCCGGTGGCCAGGTCGAGGATGCGCCGTGCGCCGTGCCGCCGCACGAGCCGCACCACGCGGCGGCGCCACAGGCGGTCGATGTTGAACGAAAGAGTATGGTTGAGCAGGTCGTAGCGCGGCGCTATGCGGTCGAACATGTCGCGCACCTGCGCCTTTTTGGGGCGCTCCTCATCGTAGGGTTTTACCGTCATTCGTATCGGATGGTTTGTTCGGGTTTAATCGAGGATATAATATAGGTAGGAAGCACCAGCAGCAGGACGATGACCGCCAGCACCCCGGCGTTGAGCAGGAGCCACCACCCCCACTCGAGGGAGATGGGGACCTCCGAGAGGAGGTATCCCTCCGAGTCGAGCTTCACTACATGGAACCACTGCTGCAGGAGGCAGAGCAGCAGCCCCACGCCGTTGCCCCACGCCATGCCGCGCAGGGCGATGAAGGCCGCCCGGTAGAGGAAAATCCGCCGCAGCGGGCCGTTGCGCATCCCCAGCGCCTTGAGCAAGCCAATCATCCGCGTCCGCTCCAGCACCAGAATCAGCAGCGCCGAGGCCATGTTGAAGAAGGCCACCACAAGCATGATGCCCACTATGACGGCGGCGTTGACGTTGTGGGCCGCCAGCCAGTCGAAAATGTTGGGATAGAGCTCGCGCAGCGACGTGACGGTGAGGTTCTGCGCCTCATCGCCGTCGTCGTAGAGCAGGCGGAGGGCCACCCGCCGCGCGAAGTCGTCCGAGTGGGCGAAGTCGTCCGTACGCAGCTCGTAGCCCGAGACCTCGTCCTCCTGCCAGTCGGCCAGCCGCTGCACGTTGCGCAGGTCGGTGAAGGCCAGCAGGGCGTCGGCCTCGTCCATGCCCGTCGCGTAGAGGCCCGAGATGCGGAAGCGGTCGCGGCGGGGGCGCATGCCGCTCCCCTCGACGAAGAGCATCTCGACCTTGTCACCCACGTCGAGCTTCAGACGGCGCGCCATCAGCTCGGAGAGCAGCACATCCTTCGTCCGCAGCGAATCGCCCACGCGGGGCAGCTCCCCGCGGCGCAGGCGGCTGCGCAGAAACGACCAGTCGTAGCTCGCGTCGACCCCCTTGAGCAGCACCCCCTGCACGGCGTCCTGCGTGCGGACAATGCCGCTGCGCGCGGCATAGGGGGCCATCGAGGCGAAGCCCTCGACGCTGCGGAGCAGCTCCTCGAGGGCGGCCGTACGCCGCACGGGCTCCGAATCGGGGGCCGAAACCCCGCGGATGTCGGTCACCACGGCATGCGCCGCCAGCCCCGTCAGGTTGCGGACCACCTCGCGCTTGAAGCCCACGATGACGGCCAGCGAGAGGAGCATCACCGCCACGCTCAGCGCCACGGAGACCACCGCGATGCGCACCATCACGCCGGGCTTGCTGCCCGACGAGGCCGAGGCCAGACGACGCGCGATGAAAAAGGGAAGGTTCACGACTCGGGGTTTTATGGAATTGTGTGCAAAGTAACATATTTTTTCGTAATTTCGCCCATCACTAAACCCCGGAACAATGAAAAAACTGGCATTGATTACGGGAGCGACCTCCGGCATCGGCCGCGCAACGGCGCTCCGTCTGGCAAAGGAAGGATACGACATCGTGGCAACGGGCCGCCGCGCCGAGCGGCTCGAGACGCTCCGCCGCGAAATCGAGGCGCTGGGCGCCTGCTGCACGACGCTCTGCTTCGACGTGCGCTCCGAGGAGGAGGTGCGCCGCGTGCTGGAGCCCCTCGAGCGGGTGGACCTGCTGGTCAACAACGCCGGACTGGCCGCCGGACTGGAGCACATCGACCAGGGCGACACGGCCGACTGGGACGCGATGATTGACACCAACGTCAAGGGACTCCTCTACGTCACGCGCGTCATCACGCCCAAGATGGTGGCCGCCCACCGGGGCCACATCTTCAACATCGGCTCCATCGCCGGCACGGAGCCCTACGAGAACGGGGCGGTCTACTGCGCCTCGAAGCACGCCGTGCACGCCATCTCGCAGTCGATGCGTGCCGATCTGCTGGCCGACGGCATCAAGGTGACCGAAATCCGCCCGGGCATGGTCGAGACCGAGTTCTCCGAGGTGCGCTTCCACGGCGACAAGGCGCGCGCCGAGAAGGTCTACGAAGGGGTGACGCCCCTGACGGGCGACGACATCGCCGAGGCGATTGCCTGGGTGGCGCAGCTGCCCGACCACATGAACGTGAACGACATGGTGCTCATGCCCGCCCAGCAGGCCGGCGCCTACTACACCGTCCGCCGTCACTGAGCGCGGCCGCCGGGCGGCAACCCCCGCACGCAGGGGGCGGCCCGGAGACGGTGCCGATGCCGATGACGCCCCGACGCCGGGCGGCGGCACGATGCCGAACGGACGAAACTCCTCTCCGGCGAGGGAAAGTCGCGCGGAGGCGCACGTTTTTGTACGCTTCCAAAATAAAATGCCTATATTTGCCGTTGATTTTCCGTAAGGAATAATTGACGGAAAACAAAAACACGACACCATGTTACAACCACTTATCGCCCTGCTCTATGCGGGCACCCAACAGAGCGCACACTTCTCCGCCGCTTCGTCGGGCATGTTTCTGCTCATCATCGCCATCGGCATCGCCGGCTACATCGTCCAGGCACGGCTCCAGTCGGTGTTCAAGAAATATTCGAAGGTTCAGTTCCCCGGCGGGCTCACGGGCGCCCAGGTCGCCGAGAAGATGCTGCGCGAGAACAACATCCACAACGTCAAGGTGACGCACGTGGCGGGACACCTGACCGACCACTTCAACCCCCAGACGATGACCGTCAACCTGAGCGACAGCGTCTACAACTCGACGAGCGTCGCGGCGGCGGCCGTTGCCGCCCACGAGTGCGGCCACGCCGTGCAGCACGCCCGCGACTACGCCCCGCTGACGCTCCGCTCGCAACTGGTTCCCGTCGTGCAGTTCGCCTCGTCGGCCGCCACGTGGGTCATCCTGCTGGGTCTGGTGCTGCTGGCCACCACGCGCAACGAGCTGGTATGCTGGATTGGCGTGGCGCTGATTGCCATGTCAGCCCTCTTCTCGCTCATCACCCTCCCGGTCGAGTACAACGCCTCGGCCCGCGCCCTTGAGTGGCTCGAGTCGAGCCGCACGATGCAGGGCGCACAGCTCGTCCAGGCCCGGGAGGCCCTCACGTGGGCGGCCCGCACCTATCTGGTGGCGGCGCTCGGCGCCATCGCCTCGGTGCTTTACTACGTCTTCCTCATCCTCGGTCGCCGCGACTGATGCAACCCGAAAAGAACTACCTCAACCGCGGCTGGATAGCCCTCACGATGCTCATTGCGGTGCTCGTGGGGGTCAGTTTCATTCCGCCCCAAAGCGTGGGCGGCATCCATCTGCGGCGTGCCAACATCCTCTCCGACCTGCTCACCTTCGAGGATGCCGCCGAGGCCAAGGCCGAACCCGCGCTCTTCGACGAGGAGGAGTTCCATGTGGACATGGAGCAGGTTGCCGAACGGATTGTGGCCGACTCGCTGGCCGACTCCGTCCGCACCACCTTCGAGTGGTCGCTCGCACGGCCCGACTCGACCCTCCGCGCCCGGCGTCCCGACACGGTGCGCCTCACACCGCGCATCGTCCCCATCGAGGACTACGACACGACGGGCATGAGCCCCATGCAGCGATTCTACGAGGCGCTGCTCGGCGGCCGGCCGGTGCGCATCGCCGTTCTGGGCGACTCCTTCATCGAGGGCGACATCCTGACGGCCGACCTGCGCGAACGGCTCCAGTGCGCCTATGGCGGCGGCGGTACGGGTTTCGCCCCGATGGCCTCGCCGCTGACGGCCTTCCGCCGCACGGTGCGCACGCAGGCCCGCGGTTGGAACTCCTACAACATCATGCAGCGGCAGCGCACGCCCGAGGAGCTGCGCGCCAACTACTTCGTCTCGGGATGGGTCTGCAGCCCCGACGAGGGGGCCTCGACGCGCTGGGAGGCGACCGACGCCCGACAGCGACTCGACTCGGTGACGACGGCCCGCGTACTCTTCCTCGCGCCGGAGGATGCCCGCATCGAGGCGACGCTCAACGACACGCTGAGCCGCAGCTTCGACGTCGAGGGTGACGCCGCCGTGCGGCAGCTGCTCGTCACGGCGCCCCACATCCATGCGCTGAGCTTCAAGGTGCTCTCGGGCACCCGCCGGTTCATCGGCTACGGCGCCACCTTCGAAGGGGGCGGCGTGACGGTCGACAACTACTCGGTGCGAAGCAACAACGGGCAGGCGATGTTCTGGACCAACCCCTCGGTCAACGCCCAGGTGAACGCAATGCTGGGCTACGACCTGGTGGTGCTCCAGTACGGACTCAACATCATGCAGGCGGGCGTACACGCCTACAACAGCTACGGCCGCCAGGTCGAGAAGATGGTGGCCTACGTACGACAGTGCTTCCCCGGCGCGGCGGTGCTCGTGCTGGGCGTGAGCGACCGCTCGGTCAAGGGCGAGGCGGGCTTCGAGCCGATGGATGCCGTCCCCTACATGAGCGAATGCCAGCGCCGTGCGGCCCGCAATACGGGAGCCGCCTTCTGGCCCACGAGCGACGCCATGCGCGTGCTGGGGGGCATGGAGCGCTTCGTGGCCAGCGGCTGGGCGGGCAAGGACTACACCCACATCAACTACGCGGGCGGCCGACAGGTGGCCTGGGCGCTCTTCGACGCCCTCAACGCCGCACTGGGCGATGCGACCCTGAGGCTCGAGGCGGAGGCTCGCCGCCGCGAAATGCAGCAGGGGGTCATCGACTCGCTGCACATCGTCCGCCTCGACCGGCAACTCTTCTCCGGCGTCATGCTGGAGGACCCCGATAACACCTCGTTGCAATGACCCTTCCCATCACGGACGACCTCGCGGACAAACTCCAATCGCTGCTGCTCTACGACCCCTCGTCGCCGCTGATTTTCAGCAGCGGGCTCTTCCTGTTCCTCTTCGCGGGATTCCTGCTCCTCTACAGCGCCCTGGGCCGCGCCCAGACGGCACGCGTGCTCTACGTCGTCCTCTTCTCGCTCTACTTCTACTACAAGTCGAGCGGCTTCTACTTCCTGCTGCTGGTCTTTACCGCGGCGAGCGATTACTGGCTCGCCCACGCCATCGCCCGCACCGAGCGGCAGAGCGCACGACGGTGGTTCGTGGCGTTGAGCGTTGCCATCAACCTCGGCATGCTGGGCTACTTCAAGTACACGAACTTCTTCATCGACCTCTCGAACCAGCTCTTCGGACAGGGATTCCTCGAATTCCGCAACATCTTCCTGCCGGTGGGCATCTCCTTCTTCGTCTTCCAGTCGATGAGCTATACCATCGACGTCTACCGCCGGCAGCTGCGCCCGCTCGACCACTGGCTCGACTACCTCTTCTACCTCTCCTTCTTCCCGCAGCTGGTCGCGGGCCCGATTGTCCGCGCCCGCGACTTCATCCCCCAGATTCGCCAGCGCCCCTTCGTCACGCGCGAGATGTTCGGCACGGGGGTCTTCCTGATTCTGACGGGCCTCTTCAAGAAGGCCGTCATCTCGGACTACATCTCGCTCAACTTCGTCGACCGCATCTTCGACGAACCGCTGCTCTACTCGGGCTTCGAGTGCCTGATGGGCATCTACGGCTACGCGCTGCAAATCTACTGCGACTTCTCGGGCTACTCCGACATGGCCATCGGCATCGCCCTGCTGCTGGGCTTCCGCTTCCCGAAGAACTTCGACGCCCCCTACAAGTCGGCCACCATCACCGAGTTCTGGCGGCGGTGGCACATCTCCCTCTCGAGCTGGCTGCGCGACTACCTCTACATCTCGCTGGGCGGCAACCGCAAGGGGCGCGTGCGCACCTACATCAACCTGCTCCTCACCATGCTGCTGGGCGGCCTGTGGCACGGCGCCGCCATCCGCTTCGTGCTGTGGGGCGCGCTGCACGGCGTGGCGCTGGCGCTCCACAAGATGTGGCTCGCCCTCGTCCCCGGCGCCAAGATTTCGGGTGCGCAGATGCACCCGCTGAGCCGCATCGCGGGCATCTTCCTCACCTTCAACCTCGTCTGCTTCGGGTGGCTGATGTTCCGCGCCGAATCGATGCAGTGCGTCGAGCTGATGCTCCACCAAATCTTCACCAACTTCAACCCCGCCGTCATTCCGCAGGCCCTTGCAGGCTATGCGGGGGTCTTCGCCCTCATCGGCACGGGCTACCTGCTCCACATGCTCCCGGGGCGGGTCGACCAGATGGCCCGCAGCGTGGTGATGCGCTCGCCGTTCGTGGTGCAGGTGCTGATGGCCGCCGTGCTGATTTGGTGCGTGATGCAAATCAAGTCGAGCGACATCCAGCCCTTCATCTACTTCCAGTTCTGAAAAACACACGACGATGAACTTCGACCACGACCTCTTCCTGCTGCTCAACTTCGACGGCGGCACGACGCTCGACCGCGTGATGCTCACGCTCTCGGGCACGACCATGTGGCTGCCGCTCTATGCGCTGATTCTCTGGCTCGTCTGGCGCCGCAACGGCTGGCAGCGGACGCTGCTCTTCTGTGTGCTCATCCTGCTGGCCGTCGCTCTGGCCGACATGGTGGCCGGCATCTTCAAGCATTCGGGGCTGCTGGGCGGGCTCTGCCCCGACCTTGAGCCGCGCCTGCGCCCGATGTTCACCCCCGCACTCGAAGGGCTCGACATCACGCCCGACTCGCTCGCGGTGCTGCGCCGTGCCGCACCGGCCGACGCCTCGTGGGTGGTTCACGTACCGCAGGGGGCCCTTGCGGGCCGCTACGGAACCGTCTCGGCCCACGCCTCGACGACGGTGGCGCTGGCCCTCCTCTCGGCGGGCATCATCCGCCGCCGCTGGTTCACGTGGGTGATGGTCATCGCCACGCTGCTGATTTGCTACTCGCGCATCTATCTGGCCAAGCACTTCCCGATGGACATCGTCTGGGGAGCCGCACTGGGCGCCGTGCTGGGATGGGCCGGCTGCCGGCTCTACCGCATCATCGGCCGCCGTCTGCCCGAAAGGAAGTAAAACCGCACCAACGACACCCGAGCGCGGGGTCCGGACTGTCCGGGCCCCGCGCCTGGCTTGTATGCGCGTCCATGCACCGGCATCCGCGTCGGGATGTGCTGCATGCAAGGCTGTTTTCGACCGAAATGCATCACCATTCAATCAAAATGGTAAAAAGGAGAGCTGATTTCTCTTTTTGTCGTATAATTTGGTCTATTTTATTTGTTTTTCCTGCCGTTTTTTCCGATATTGCACCAATCTTTTCCCTTTATTAATCATTTAACCTTTGCAAGCATGAAAAAAATCTACTCGATTCTCGCATGCGCCATGCTTCTGCTGACGTCATGGAGCTGCTCCGAGGACACAACGTCCGGTCCGGGGCCAGAAGAACCCACGGCCCCCGAACTCTCGGCCCAACTTCAGTCCGCCCAGGAGGGCACCGTCACCTTCACGGTCACCGCAACCGAGGGTGCCGAGGTGGCCTACTGGTTCGGTGAGGCAGCCTTCTTCGAGACGGTGGACGTCACCCCCGAGACGATTTTCCGGACCGGCGAGACCATCACCCCCGTCAGCTTCCCCGCAACGGTCACCATCGAGGAGGCCAACCTCTACGTCGCAAACCGCATCTGGATAGCCGCCCGCAGCAACGGACTCTACAGCCAGGCACTCTGTCTGGAGGTCAACCCCTCGGACGAGGATATCCTCACGGCCGGCGAGGCGACCAAGACCAGCCTGAGCTACATCATCGGCAACGTCGCTCCGGACGCCGCCGTGAGCCACACCTACATCGAGCTCTGGTTCTACAAATACCTCCACGACCAGGCCGTGGCCGAATACGGCGAACTGACCGAGGAGGAGTTCAACCGTCTGGTGCTGGCCAACTACGGCATCACCTCGACCGGTCCGCGCACCGTGGTCTGGAACGCCGGTGATGCGAACGAGCCTCGCGAAAGCTTCGCCGCCATCGTCGGCGGACGCACCTACGTGGCCCTCGCCGCACCGCTGCTCAATGCCGAAACCGGTCAGATGGGACGCGCCGAGTCGGTCGAAATCAACACCCCCGAGCCCGACGAGTCGTCGGCCCGCGTCCAGGTGACCATCTCGGAGCTCACCCCCGAGGGGATGCTCTCGGTCATCGACCCCGGCGAGGATGTGCGCTTCTTCTACTACGACCTCTTCAGCCGGCAGACCCTCGACGAGTTCCTCAGCGAGAATACCGAGAAGGACCTCTGCGACTTCCTCTACGAATACGGCTACGTCAGCGCCAACTGCTACACCGACCAGTGGGGCTTCACGGTTCCGGGAGCCGCCTACGTGCTGGCCATCTACGGCGTCGACATGAACGGCGACACCTTCCTCCAGCAGGAGGCCATCGAGCCGGAGCCCTACGAGCCCGAAATCGAGCTGACGCTCACCCCCTACGAGAACGAGGCGGAGTCGCTCTACGGCTACAACACGCTCCACGTCTCGGCCACGTTCCGCTACTTCGACCAGATTGACCCCTCGACGGTCATGTACCTCTTCACCTCGAAGGAGATGATTGACGCGTTGAGCTCCGGGCTTTCCATCGAGGATGCCATCCAGTACGGCCTCTTTGTCCCCAACGCCATGCCCCTGTCGGAGGAGTGGAGCGCATCGCTCACCGCACAGCAGCAGTTCTCGGGCGTACTCAAGGAGGACCCCTTCACCTCCAGCGCACTCCAGCCCCAGACCGAATACTGCTTCCTGGTGATGACCAACGACCCCTCGGGCACCGAAGTAATCGGAGCGTATGCCGTCGCCGCAACCAACGCCGAGCCCAGCGAGGAGGAGGACGAGGGCTACAAGGCCTATCTGGGCGAGTGGACGCTCAAGGGGCAGAGCACCGAGTTCTGGAGCCCCAACACCATCACCTACAACCTGCGCGTCGAGGAGCTGGTGGCCAACTACAGCTACCGCGTCTACGGCTGGTCGGATGCCGACGTGGCACAGACCACCCCCTTCGTGATGAACTACGACCCCGAGACCCAGCAGGTCTACATCCAGGGTCCTCAGGACCTGGGTCCCTACAACGGCAACGACAACATCCACCTCTACTTCGGCGGCATGGTGCTCGGCGACGGTGACAACCTCAATTACGTCAACACCGCACCGCAGCGGCTCTTCACGGGCCACCTCTACGACGACAGCTTCATCCTGCAGGGTGAGTTCACCGAGTTCGAGGGGCGCAGCACCGACTACCGCTCGATGAACTACGTGAGCGTCGACTCGGCAACTCCCGACACCTATTCGCGCATCCCGGGAGCGCTCTACGACGCCATCTACTTCAACATCCAGCGCGCAGCCGCATCGGGCACCGCCGCACGCCGCAACTACGTCGAGCGGCCGACAGCTCCCGCGCCCGCCCTTCAGAGCGCTGCCGCCGGACAGCTGCGCCATGACGTCGACCCGCGCAGCACACGCCCGCGTCCGCGCATCGCCCTCCGATAGCGCACGCCCGGCAGCGTGACGGCAGCGGCCGCCGCGCCGGGCAACCCGCACGCATGAACGACCCCCGGAGCCACTGGCCCGGGGGTTGCTGCGTCGGAGGGGGTCGAAAAAAAGGGGCCGCACCCGAAATCTCGACTTTTTTTTGTAATTTTGCCCTCCGGAAAACAAATCAAACAAGAGATAATATGAGCATCGAACTCAGTGAACAGGAACTGCTTCGCAGACAGTCGCTCAAGGCGCTGCGCGAATTGGGCATCGACCCCTACCCCGCCGCCCGTTACGAGGTGACGGCCACCGCGCGTGAAATCGCCGAGAACTACGACGAAGCGAAGGGCAACTTCCAGGATATCCGCATCGCGGGCCGCATCATGTCGCGCCGCATCATGGGCAGCGCGTCGTTCTTCGAACTGCAGGACCACACGGGCCGCATCCAGGTCTACATCCGCCGCGACGACATCTGCCCCGAAGGCGACCCGACGCTCTACAACACCGTATTCAAGAAGCTGCTCGACATCGGCGACTTCGTCGGCGTGGAGGGCTTCGCCTTCCATACCAAGACGGGCGAGCTCTCGGTGCACTGCCGCAAGTTCACCCTGCTCTCCAAGTCGATTCGTCCGCTGCCCGTCGTCAAGGAGAAGGACGGCAAGACTTTCGACGCCCTCACCGACCCCGAAATCCGCTACCGCCAGCGCTACCTCGACCTGATTGTCAATCCGCAGGTCAAGGAGGTCTTCGTCAAGCGTGCCAAAATCATCACGACGATGCGCGAGTTCTTCAACGAGCGGGGCTACCTCGAGGTCGAGACGCCCATCCTGCAGCCCATTCCGGGCGGTGCGGCGGCACGTCCCTTCATCACGCACCACAACTCGCTCGACATAGACCTCTACCTGCGCATCGCCACGGAGCTCTACCTCAAGCGGCTCATCGTCGGCGGCTTCGACGGCGTCTACGAGCTGGGCAAGAACTTCCGCAACGAGGGCATGGACCGCACGCACAACCCCGAGTTCACCTGCATGGAAATCTACGTGGCCTACAAGGACTACCGCTGGATGATGGAGTTCACCGAGCAGATGCTCGAGCGGATTTCGACCGCTGTGAACGGCACCACGGAGCTGACCATCGACGGCCGACAAATCTCCTTCAAGGCCCCCTTCCGCCGCCTGACGATGACCGACGCCATCCGCGAGAAGACGGGCTACGACATCACGGGCCAGAGCGAGGAGCAGCTGCGCGAGGCATGCAGCCGTCTGGGTGTCGAGACCGACGAGACGATGGGCAAGGGCAAGCTCATCGACGCCATCTTCGGGCAGTACTGCGAAGGGGAGCTCATCCAGCCCACCTTCGTCTGCGACTACCCCATCGAGATGTCGCCGCTGTGCAAGCGCCACCGCGACAACCGGGAGCTCACGGAGCGTTTCGAGCTCTTCGTCAACGGCAAGGAGCTCTGCAACGCCTACTCCGAGCTGAACGACCCGATTGACCAGCTGGAGCGCTTCCAGGAGCAGCTGCGTCTCTCGGAGAAGGGCGACGACGAGGCGATGTTCATCGACATGGACTTCGTCCGCGCACTGGAGTACGGCATGCCGACCTGCTCGGGCATGGGCATGGGCATCGACCGTCTGGCGATGTTCATGACGGGCCAGTCCTCAGTTCAGGACGTGCTCTTCTTCCCGCAGATGCGTCCCGAGAAGAAGGTCGTGGCCGACCCCGCGGAGGCCTACACTGCCATCGGCGTCCCCGAGGAGTGGGTTCCCGTCATCCAGAAGATGGGCTACATCACCGTAGAGTCGCTGCGCAAGCTCGCACCGGGCAAGTTCTTCAACGACCTCTGCGGATACAATAAGAAAAACAAGCTCGGGCTGAAGGCCCCCTCGATGGAGGAGGTCAAGGCGTGGTGCGCGGCCGAATAACGGGCCGGGCACCTCGGGCCGCGGGGCCCCACGGGGGGCACTGAGGAGGCACTGAGGAGGAGCCGGGAGCCACAAGGGCCACGGAGGAGCCGAGAGCCCGGAAGGCCACGAGAACCACGGGAGCCACGGAGAAGCCGAGAGCCCGGAAGGCCATGAGGGTCGCAAGGGTCGCGGAAGTCTCCGGGGTCACAGGGCACGAGGATTAGCGGGGTAACATGGCCCCGGGAGTCATTGTCCCCGCAACGCCCCGCAATGCAGCATTTCGGAAGCATGAGCGAACAGGAAACAGAGCGTCGGAAGCGGAGAATCGCCGACGCGGTCATCATCGCCGTCATCGTGGCGGGCGGCCTCTCCATCGGAGGGGTGCTGCCGGCATGGTTCGGCCGCGCGGTGTGGCTGCTGCTGGCCGCCGGATGCTGGCTCTGGCTCGCGCTCCGGGCGTGGCACAGGCTCACGATGCGGCAGCGCGGCTGGCTGGTCTTCTGGAGCTATGCGGCCGCAGGGTGTGCCGCCGCATGGGTGCTCCACACGGCGCCGGAGCAGGCGACCCTCTGGGTGCGGTTCGACCGCATCTGCAGCGCCATCCTGCTTGCGGGGCTGATAACGGCAATTGCATACAACATCATCTATAAAAACAAACCGAACATGAGAAAGAAAATCGTAGCCGGCAACTGGAAGATGAATACGCTTCCCGCCGAAGGAGTCGAACTGGCAAAGGGCGTCGTAGCAGGACGCGGCGAGGTATGCTCGTGCGTGAACTTCATCGTCTGCCCGCCGTTCACCCATCTGTCGATGGTGGCCGAGGCCCTGAAGGGTTCGGACATCGCGCTGGGCGCCCAGAACTGCGCCGCCGAGGCCAAGGGTGCCTACACGGGCGAGGTTGCAGCATCGATGCTTGCCGCCCTGGGCTGCAAGTATGTCATTCTGGGCCACTCGGAGCGCCGCCAGTACTACGGCGAGACCTCCGCTACGCTCAACAAGAAGATGGAGCAGGCCTATGCCAACAACCTCACGCCGATTTACTGCGTGGGTGAGAACCTCGAGGAGCGCGAGGCCGGCAAGCACTTCGACGTGGTGAAGGCTCAGATTGAGGAGGTGGTCTACAACCTCACGGAGGAGCAGTTCAAGAACCTGGTCATCGCCTACGAGCCCGTATGGGCCATCGGTACGGGCAAGACCGCCACGGCCGAGCAGGCTCAGGAGATTCACGCCTACATCCGCAAGGTGCTGGCCGAGAAGTTCGGCGCAGCTGCTGCCGAGTGCCCGATTCTCTACGGAGGTTCGTGCAAGCCGGCCAACGCTGCCGAAATCTTCGCCAAGGAGGATGTCGACGGTGGTCTGATTGGCGGCGCCGCCCTCAAGGCTGCCGACTTCCTGGCCATTGGCAAGGGATTTGCCAAGTAGTCCCGGACTCCGGAAACAGCGGCCGGCGCCCCCGTCGGGGCGTGGACCGCATCCACGACAAAGCCCGTGCTGCACAATGCAGCACGGGCTTTGTCGTTGCGTCGCGGAGAGGCCACTGCACAGGTCCGGCGGCCAGTGTTCCTCCCCCACCTCCATGCAAAAAAGCGGCGGGGCCGAAGCCTCGCCGCTTGCTGCCGATGGAAGCCGGCATCAGTCGTCGATGTCAATCACCTGGAAGTTCTTGTCGAACTTGATTTCCAGGCCATTCATCAGCTCGGCCTCCCAGGTGTACTTGTTGCGCTCGATTTTGCGGATGGTCTGCCCTGCGAAGCTCTTGGCAACGTAGTCGCGAATCTGGGCCGGTACAATCGCCTCGGGAACCGCCGCATAACGGCACTCGACCGAGGTCCAGGCACCGTCGTTGTCGAAGTCGACCTCCGTACGGTCGGTGTAGGTCACCTCATACTCCGAACCGATGAACTGCGGGTCCTCGATGGCGAAGGCGAGGGTCAGGTTCTTGAAGTTGGCGGAGAGGAACTCCTGCGCGGCGGCGGGAAGCTGCTCGAGGGTGATGGGGCGCTCGCGGCCGTCGGCGAACGAAGCGGTGATACCTGCAAAGAGAAGGGCTGCTGCTGCAAAATACTTTTTCATGGTCATACGGTTTTTTAAGTTTTAACGTGTTCTGTTTTCTTTTACGATACAAAGTTCGCGCTCAAATCTGAAAAGAATCTAACATCGGCTGCCGAGGGGCGATTTTTTGCAAAAAATTTTTTCCGCCACCCCTTCCGACGCACCTCCCCCACTGTTGCCGGCCTATCACCGCACCTACGACAAACCCTTCGCCGCTCCGCTGACGGTCCTTCACCTTCGGGCGCCGGCCCTTCACCGCACCTACGACACGGCTTTCTCTTCGGTCGTCAATCCTTCGCCACAACTTCGACGACCCGCTTACCTACTGCCGCCGGCCGGTCTACCCGATGTCCGGCAATTCAATTGCTACTCCTCGGAGAAGGCCTCGACCCCGAGCGTCGGGTCCCAGGTGCAGGGGGCGCCATAGCTCTCCCCCACGGCACGGAGGTAGTCGTCGATGGGTTCGAGTCCCACCGCCTCACGCAGCGAATCGAGCCGCTCGGGCGACTCGACGGGCCAGAGGCGGCAGATGCGCTCGACGCGCTGCGGCGCTCCGTCGACCAGGAGCGTCGAGGCGTGCGTCTGCGTGCCATAGCGCTGGGGGCGTCCCTCACGCATGAGCATCCGGTCGAGCAGCGTGGCGTAGCTCGCTCCGGAGATGCGGCCGGCCCGCATCTGCTCCTCGACGAGCGGCATGAAGCGTCGCTGCATCGCCAGGTCGGCGTGGTCAATCACCAGCCAAATGGTCTCGTTCGCCTCGTCGGAGAGTCCCTCGGGCCACCCATTCTCGAGCAGCGAGGAGACAATCTGCCGGTTGCGGGCATCAACCTCCTCCATGCGTGCGCAGGCCGCAAGCAGCGAGTCGACCTGCTGCGGCTCCTGCTGCGAGAGGCGAAGAACCTCGAGGCGCACCGCCTGGTCCCGGTCGTGAACCGTCCGCAGCAGCGAATCGAGGTTCTGGGCTGAGAGTGTCTGAAGGCCGCACAGGGCGCCGAGGCCGAGCAGCCATCGTTTCATCGTCGTCATTCCTATCATCGTCTTCATCGTCTTCATTGCGCTCCTCATCGCGGTTTCAAAGGATTGAAATCTGTACGGCTCCCCCAACCGCATGCGGCCGAAGGTGCGCATGGTCCGAGTAACGCTTCGTCCTATAAATATAAGGAAAAAATCGGCAACAGCATGACGCAACGCGCCGAAACACACCAACCACGGCACAAAAACAGAAGAGGACAACAAGAACCCGAAGGGAGCGCACCACGCCGAAGAGCATCCTCCACAACGCCACAAGTCCCCGAAGAAAACAACGCGACAACCGAAAAGCCCCAGCTGCGCACAAAAAAATTCCCGGGAGTGTCGCTCGGCGACCCCTCCCGGGAACTCTTCGGCTGACGGGTTCCGGACCCCGGTCGGGGTCCGCCCGTGCGCGATTACATCTTCTTGCCTACGTTGGTCTTCTTGGCAGCCTTCGGAGCGGCGGTCTTGGCCGATGCAGCCTTCGGGGCCTTCGGCGCAGCCGTCTTCTTGCTCTCTACGACCGTAGCATCCTCCACGGCGTCGGTCGTCTTCTTCGAACGCGAACGACGCGTCTTGGGCTTCGCCTCCGTAGCGGCCGGCTTAACACCCAGCGTGTAGGGCTCGTTGAAGTCAACGAACTCGATGATGCACATGTCGGCAGCATCGCCCAGACGGAAGCCCGTCTTCAGAATACGTGTATAACCGCCCGGACGCTCGGCAATCTTCGGCGCGATGGTACGGAAGAGCTCCGTTACAGCCTCCTTCTGCTTGAGGTAGGAGAATACGACACGGCGCGAGTGCGTGGTGTCCTCTTTCGACTTCGTTACGAGCGGCTCCACGAACTGACGCAGGGCCCGTGCCTTCGCAACCGTAGTCTCGATGCGCTTGTGCAGGATAAGCGACGAAGCCATGTTCGACAGCAGCGCCTTGCGGTGACCCGCCTGACGGCCGAGATGGTTGAAATTCTTATTGTGTCTCATGTTTAGTCTTTGTCAAGTTTGTAGATAGATACGTCCATACCGAACTTAAGGTTGAGCGAGGCCAGCAATTCATCGAGCTCCGTCAGCGACTTCTTGCCGAAGTTGCGGAACTTCAGCAGGTCGTTGCGGTTGAGCTTCACCAGGTCGCCTACGGTGTCCACATCGGCGGCTTTCAGGCAGTTGAGCGCACGTACGCTCAGGTCCTGGTCCGAAAGCTTCGTCTTCAGCAGTTGGCGCATGTGAAGCACATCCTCGTCGAACTCCTCGGCGCCGTTCGTATCCTCCATGTTCACCGTAATCTTCTCGTCGGAGAAGAGCATGAAGTGCTGGATGAGGATTTTCGCGGCCTCCTTGAGCGCCTCCTTGGGATGAATCGACCCGTCGGTAGTAATCTCTATGTTGAGCTTCTCGTAGTCGGTCTTCTGCTCGACACGGTAGTTCTCCACAGAGTATTTCACGTTCTTGATGGGCGTGAAAATCGAGTCGATGGGCAGCGTTCCGAATTCGCAGTCGGCCGGCATGTTCTCCTCCGAGGGAACATAGCCGCGCCCCTTGCCAATCGTGAGCGTCATCTGCATCTTCGTACCCGGAGCCAGGTGGCAAATCACCAGGTCGGGGTTCAGCACCTTGAAGAACGACAAGTAATTCGAGATATATCCGGCAGTCAGCTCCGTCACACCCGCAACGTTAATAGACACCTTCTCGGCATCCTGATTATCGACTGTGCGGATAAAACGAACCTGCTTCAGATTGAGGATAATGTCAATCATACCCTCCATCACACCGGGGATGGCGGCAAACTCGTGGTCGACACCGGCGACCTTGACAGTCGTGATTGCATATCCCTCCAGCGAAGAGAGCAGAATACGACGCAAAGCGTTACCGACAGTCATACCGAATCCGGGCTCCAGCGGTCGGAATTCGAACTTCCCGAACGACGGAGTGGATTCGAGCATAATAACCTTCTCAGGTTTCTGGAATGCTAAAATTGCCATAATATTGAATTGCTGTTAAATTACTACTTCGAGTAGAGTTCGACGATGAGCTGCTCCTTGATGTTCTCGGGAATCTCCTCGCGCTCCGGGGTCTGGAGGAACTTGCCGCTCATGGTGGCGTTGTCCCACTCCAGCCAGGCGTAGCGGCTCTTCGAACCGCCGGCGAGGGATGCCGTGATGACTTCGAGGCTCTTCGACTTCTCGCGAACGGAGACGATGTCGCCCACGCGGAGCGAATACGACGGTACGTTCACTACGCTTCCGTTCACGCAGATGTGGCAGTGCGATACGAGCTGACGGGCAGCTGCGCGCGTCGGAGCGATACCCAAGCGGTAAACAACGTTGTCCAGACGGCACTCGAGCAGCTTCAGCAGGTTCTCACCCGTGATGCCGCCCATACGGGCAGCCTGCTCGTACGTGCGCGAGAACTGCTTCTCCAGCAGGCCGTAGGTATACTTGGCCTTCTGCTTCTCGCTCAGCTGCGTACCGTACTCGGAAATCTTCTTGCGCTTGCGCGCCAGGCCATGCTGTCCGGGAGGATAGTTGCGCTTTTCGAGCACTCTGTCCGCACCGTAAATAGCTTCACCGAACTTTCTGGCGATTTTAGATTTTGGTCCTATATATCTTCCCATGGTTTTACTATGTTAAATATCGTTGATTAGTTGTTGGCTCCGTCCCTGGCCGACGGCCGGCCCGCAAACACCTTCTCAGAGAATCATTGCTGCCCGCCGCCCGAAGGGCCGGCACCGGAATTATACGCGGCGACGGTTGGGAGCACGGCAACCGTTGTGCGGCAGCGGAGTGACGTCGATAATCTCCATCACCTCGATACCGGCACCGTGGATGGTGCGTACGGCCGACTCGCGACCTGCACCCGGGCCCTTGACATAGACCTTCACCTTGCGCAGACCCATGTCGTATGCAACCTTGGCGCAATCGGCGGCCGACGTCTGTGCGGCATACGGAGTATTCTTCTTCGAACCACGGAAGCCCATCTTGCCGGCCGACGACCAGCTGATGACGTCACCCACCTCGTTGGTAATCGTGATGATGACGTTGTTGAAAGTCGAGTGTACGTAAGCGTTGCCCACGGCACCTACCTTCACGACCTTTTTCTTGACTGTTCCAGTTTTCTTTGCCATAATTCTCTAAAGATTACTTAGTTGCCTTTTTCTTGTTTGCGACCGTCTTCTTCTTGCCCTTGCGGGTGCGGGCGTTGTTCTTGGTCGACTGGCCGCGAACGGGAAGACCCAGGCGGTGACGGATGCCGCGGTAGCAGCCGATATCCATCAGACGCTTGATGTTGAGCTGAACCATCGAACGGCACTCGCCCTCGACCTTGATGCCCATCTCGGCAATCTTCGAACGAATGGCGGTTACCTGCTCATCGGTCCAGTCCTGTACTTTGACGTCGTAGCTGATTCCTGCGCCGTCGAGAATCTTGCGGGCCGTCGAGCGACCGATACCGTAGATATAGGTCAGACCGATTTCGCCCTGCTTGTTTTTTGGTAAATCTACACCAACTATACGTGCCATAAAAATCTTTTCTTCTTAAATAAACCGTTTAAACATTACCCTTGGCGCATTTTAAACTTGGGATTTTTCTTGCAGATGACGTAAAGTTTGCCCTTACGCTTCACAATCTTGCAATCCTCGCTTCTCTTCTTGATGGATGCTTTAACTTTCATGATTTCAAGCAATCAATTGTTATTTGTAACGGAAGGAGATACGCCCCTTGGTCAGGTCGTACGGCGTCATCTCCACTTTTACCTTATCGCCGGGAAGAATCTTGATGTAATGCATGCGCATTTTACCCGAGATGTGTGCGGTAAGAATGTGGCCGTTGTCCAGCTCGACGCGGAACATCGCGTTGGAGAGGGCCTCGATAATCGTACCGTCCCGTTCGATAGCAGCTTGCTTTGCCATAGAGTCTCAGTTTTTTAGTGTTTTCTCGATGATACTGAAGTCCGTCAGGACATCGGGACCATCCTTGCGGATTGCCACGGCAAACTCGAAGTGTGCCGCCGGCTTGCGGTCCTTGGTCCTTACCGTCCAGCCATCCCGTTCGAAAACCACCGCCTTGGTCCCCATGTTGATCATGGGTTCGATGCAGATGACCATACCCTCCTTCAGGAGTGGTCCTCTGCCTCGTGCTCCGTAGTTGGGAACACCCGGGTCCTCGTGCATCTTCCGACCCAGTCCGTGTCCCTCCAGTTCGCGCACTACGCCGTAACCAAACTGTTCGGCGTACTCCTGTACGGCCGCCGAGATATCGCCTACGCGATTTCCCGCCTTGGCCTGCGCCGTACCTTTATAAAGAGCCTCTTTGGTGACGTCGAGCAACTGCCGTACTTCCTCGGCAATCTCTCCCACGGCAAACGTATAGGCCGAATCACCAACAAACCCCTTCATAAACGTACCACAATCGACCGAAACGATGTCGCCCTCCTTGAGGACGCATTTCGAGGATGGGATACCGTGAACTATCTGCTCGTTGACCGAAATGCACAACGAGGCGGGATAGCCCTCGTACCCGAGGAAAGCGGGAACCGCTCCGTGCGAACGGATAAAATCTTCGGCTATCTTATCCAACTCCTTGGTGGTGACGCCGGGCGCGATGTGGCGACCCACCTCCGCCAGCGTCTCGCTCACCAGGATGTTGTTTTCGCGAAGCAGCTCGATTTCCTCGTCTGTCTTTAGGTAAATCATGTTCAAGAACTCTAAAAATCGCCTCCTAATGACGTCCCTGGATTCGACCCGTCTTCATCAGACCGTCGTAGTGACGCATCAGCAGGTAGCTCTCTATCTGCTTGAGAGTGTCGAGCACCACACCGACCATAATCAGCAGCGACGTTCCGCCGTAGAAGTAGGCGAAGGCCTGCTGAATGCCCAGGAACTTCATCGCCAGCGCCGGAAGAATCGCTACGATGGCGAGGAAAATCGAACCCGGAAGGGTGATGCGCGTCATGATGGTATCGATGTAGTTCACCGTCTGCTTGCCCGGTTTCACTCCCGGGATAAAGCCGCCGTTGCGCTTCATGTCATCGGCCATCATTTGAGGATTGATGATAATCGCCGTGTAGAAGTAGGTGAAGGCGATTACCAGCACTGCCAGCGTAAAGTTGTACCAGAAGCCGGTCATCGAGCTGAACGCCGAAGCAAAGCCCGGAGCGACGTTGGTGAACAGAGCCGGAATAAACATCAGAGCCTGCGCGAAGATGATGGGCATCACGTTCGCGGCATTCATCTTCAGCGGGATGTACTGACGCACACCGCCGTACTGCTTATTGCCGACAATACGCTTGGCATACTGTACGGGCACCTTGCGGACTGCCTGTACCAGGGCAATCGTTGCCATGAAGACAAGGAAGAGGAGCACCAGCTCGAGAATCAGCATGATGGCGCTGCCCGAGGCGGTCTGGAAGCGCGCGTTGACCTCGGCCAACAGCGCGTGGGGCAGACGGGCCACGATGCCAATCATGATGATGAGCGAGATACCGTTGCCGATACCCTTGTCCGTAATCTTCTCGCCGAGCCACATGATGAACATGGTGCCGGCAATCAGAATCGTCGTCGCATAGCAGACGAAGCCGAACGAGTTGCCGTAGACGAACGCGTCGGGAACCTGGTGGTAGAGGTTCGCGATGTAGGCCGGTCCCTGGATAATCAAGACGACGATTGTCAGGAAACGCGTCCACTGGTTCATCTTGCGGCGGCCGCTCTCACCCTCCTTCTGCATCTTCTGGAAATACGGAATCATCATGCCCATGAGCTGGATGACGATGGAGGCGGTGATGTACGGCATGACTCCGAGCGCGAAAATCGCCGCATTGCCAAATGCACCGCCCGAGAAGACGTTCAACAGACCCAGAAGTCCGTTGCCCTCCAACTGGCTGGCATACGCCGAACCCTCGCCCAGGGCGTTGGGGTTGATGCCCGGAATCACTACGAAACTACCAAGACGGTAAACCACGAGCAGCCCGATGGTGTAGAGTACACGCTTGCGGAGCTCCTCGATTTTATAGATGTTCTTGATAGTCTCCACCACTTTCTTGTTGGTCGCCAGAAGAACGATTACCACCAAAAAGACGAGACCAACGATAAGGTATTGACTCATAATGTTTGCGTTCTAAAGGTCCTACAGTTTTTCGACACTGCCGCCGGCTGCCGTGATGGCTGCCTCGGCGCTCTTCGAGAAGGCGTGAGCCTTGACCGCAAGGGCCTTCGTCAGCGCGCCGTCGCCGAGAATCTTCACACGGTCGCCGTTCGCTACGAAACCTGCCTCGACGAGCGTCTCGAACGAAATCTCCGAGAGCGACTTCTTGGCTGCCAGCTCCTCGAGCGTCGAAAGGTTGATGGGCTTGTATTCCACACGCTTCAGGTTCGTGAAACCGAACTTCGGCACGCGACGCTGCAGAGGCATCTGACCGCCCTCGAAGCCCAGCTTGCGCGAGTAACCCGAACGCGACTGAGCACCCTTGTGACCACGCGTGGCCGTGCCGCCGTGACCCGAACCTGCACCGCGGCCAATCCGCTTGTCGTGGTGCGTAGAACCCTTAGCGGGTTTGAGATTATTGAGTTCCATGCTTAAATTACGTCTTTGCAATTATACTTTACTTTACCTCCTCGACCTTGACGAGGTGCTTTACGCGCTCAATCATCCCCTTGATGATGACCGAGTCGTCGTGCTCCACGCTTGCGTTAATCTTCTTCAGACCCAGCGCGTCGAGGTTCTTGCACTGACGCGCGGTGGCGCCGATGCGGCTTTTGACCTGAGTGATTTTCAATCTTGCCATTTGTCTTCGAGAAATTAACCGTTAAACACCTGGTTCATCGAGATGCCGCGAAGCTGGGCGATGCTGCGTGCGTCGCGCAGCTCGCAGAGGGCACCGATGGTTGCCTTGACGAGGTTGTGGGGGTTCGACGAGCCCTTGCTCTTGGCAAGCACGTTCTTCACGCCCACCGACTCCAGAACGGCACGCATGGCACCGCCGGCGATGATACCCGTACCGGGAGCGGCCGGACGAATCATCACGAGCGAACCGCCGTAACGGAGCTCCTGCTTGTGGGGAATCGTACCGTTGATGACCGGAATCTTGACCAGGTTCTTCTTGGCATCCTCCACGCCCTTGGCGATGGCAGCCTGTACCTCCGAGGCCTTGCCCAGGCCGTAGCCTACCACGCCGTTCTCGTTGCCGACAACGACGATGGCCGAGAAGCTGAATGTGCGACCACCCTTCGTTACCTTCGTAACACGCTGGATGCTTACGAGTCTGTCCTTAAGCTCGAGGTCGCTCGTGCGTACTTTCTTTATGTTCGTATTAGACATATTCGCTTAGAATTTAAGACCGGCTTCGCGAGCTGCTTCGGCCAACTGTTTTACGCGTCCGTGATAGAGGTAGCCGTTACGGTCGAACGACACCGTCGAGATGCCCTTGGCTACGGCACGCTCGGCTGCGAGCTTGCCCACCAGAGCGGCCACTTCGCACTTGGTCTTGCCGGCGGCTGCTTCGGCAACCTCCTTGTCGAGCGAAGATGCGGCGGCCAGCGTCTGACCGGCCAGGTCGTCAATAAACTGTACGTAGATTTGCTTGTTGCTACGGAATACAGTCATGCGAGGCTGTTCGGGCGTACCGTTGACGATTTTACGGATACGCATCTTAATCCTCTCTCTTCTTTCTATCTTGTTCAGTGACATAACTCTTGACTATTTACTATTTGGCACCAGCCGATTTACCTGCCTTGCGGCGAATCTGCTCGCCTACGAACTTGATACCCTTGCCCTTGTACGGCTCCGGCTTACGCAGCGAGCGGAGCTTGGCGGCTACCTGGCCGATGAGCTGCTTGTCAATCGACTTGAGCGTTACAATCGGGTTGCCCTTCTTCTCCGTCACGGCCGTAGCGGTAACCTCGGGGGGCAGCATCAGGTAGGTGTCGTGCGAATAGCCCAGGCTCATCTCAAGCACCTGGCCCTTGACCTCGGCCTTGTAGCCGACGCCCACCAGCTCCTGCTTGATTTCATAGCCCTTCGATACGCCGATGACCATGTTGTTGATAAGTGCGCGGTAGAGACCGTGCAGCGAACGATGGCGCGGCTGGTTGGTCGGGCGCGTTACGAACACGGCGGGAATATCCTTCTCCGTGTGGGGGTCCTTGTGCGAGCCTACCGTAACCGTGATGTCCGAGTCTACCTTCAGACTCAGTGTCCCGAGTGGCCCTTTCACGCTTACCGTATTGTCGGCAGCTACCTCGACGGTAACGCCGGCGGGCAAGTTTACAGGTAATTTACCAATTCTTGACATGTTGTTGTTGTTTAATGATTTCGATGATTAGTAGATGTAGCACAGAACCTCACCGCCTACGTTCTCCTTGCGGGCCTTGGCGTCGGTCATGATGCCCTTCGAGGTCGAGAGGATGGCGATACCCAGACCGTTGAGCACGCGCGGCATCTCCGATACCGAAGCGTAGCGGCGCAGACCCGGACGGCTGATGCGCTGCAGCCCCTTGATGGCGTTGCTCTTCGTGGCGGCATCCCATTTCAGGGCAATCTTGATGGTCGGGTGGCCCTTCTCGTTCGTGTCGAACTTGTAGGCGAGGATGTAACCCTGCTCGTAGAGAATCTTCGTAATCTCCTGCTTAATTTTTGAACCGGGAGCTTCAACCACCTTGTGGTTGGCTTTCACCGCGTTTCTAATTCTGGTCAGAAAGTCCGCAATAGGATCAGTCATAACGAATAGAAGTTAAAAATTAAAGTTTGTTAGTAAATAATTTATTCAAAATCATCGGTTTACGCCATTCGGTCGTCCGAGCGGCCATCCGTTGAGTTTTCCTTTTTGCCGTTCCGGGAGCGGTCCGCGAAGGCGGTTTTCACACGCACATGCGACGCCCAACCCGGAGTTTAAGCGCGCAAATATACGTATTATTTCCCGATAAACCATGCATTTAACCTTAATTTTGAGGCCCGCGATGCAGATTCCGCAATACGGACAATGTTAGCACCCTTGGCTGCTAACATGTCTCCGTACCGATTTCCGCCCTGTGCGACCTCGGTTTCCACCCTCCGAAACGACCGTCGCGCCCCCTGCAGGGTAGCGGCAACGGCGTCTCTCGGGCGACACCGGTCCGGGAAATCCGTAACAAAACGCCTAACCTTTTCGGGTGTCACGCCATCGAGAAGTTACCGCTTGTGGCGGCACTTTCCCCGATTTTGCGACCTCCTTACTCGGGCTCTGCGCCCCTATCGGGTTCCGACTCTGCGAGCATGCGGCGAGCAGACGCGCCCCAACGGGCGGTGCCTCCTGATGCGATGCTCCTGGGCTTGCACCCCGGAGAACGGAACCTCTCGACTCGACGGGAAGGTGACTTTCGATGCTTTCGGTACCTCTTCGGCTCCTCCTCAGGCTCCTCTTTCGATTCCCCCTTCGGTTCCTCCTCAGACTCCCCTTCGGCACCTCCTTCGGCACCTCCTTCTCCCCCTCCCGTGAATCGGAAGTGAATTTACGGGTGCGACGCATCGCACCCGTAAATCGACTACCAGCTGGCCTTCTTCACGCCGGGAATCAACCCCTGCGAAGCCATCTCACGGAACTGGATACGGCTGATACCGAACTGACGGATATAGCCCTTCGGACGTCCCGTAATCTTGCAGCGGTTGTGCTGACGGATGGGGTTCGAGTTGCGCGGCAGCTTCGAAAGGGCTACCCATGCCTCCTCGTGGTCCATCTCGCCGCTCTTCACCTTGGCAGCAATCTCCTCGCGCTTGTGCTGATAACGCTTCGCGAGCTTTGCACGCTTTACCTCGCGTGCCTTCATCGATTCTTTTGCCATATAGCTTAGTTCTTTTTAGCGTTCTTGAAAGGAAGACCGAAGCTACGGAGCAGCGAGTAGGCCTCCTCGTCGGTCTTGGCCGTGGTCACGAAGGTAATCTCCATACCGAAAATCTTCGTAATCTTGTCGATGTCGATTTCCGGGAAGATAATCTGCTCGGCGATGCCGAGGGTGTAGTTGCCGCGACCGTCGAACTTCTCGTTGATACCCTTGAAGTCACGGATTCGGGGCAGAGCCACGGCAATCAGACGCTCGAGGAACTCGTACATCTTCGTGTCACGCAGCGTAACGCGTACGCCGATGGGCATACCCTTGCGCAGCTTGAAGTTCGAGATGTCCTTGCGCGAACGGGTCTGAACGGCCTTCTGACCTGCAATCTGCGTCAGCTCGGCCTCCGCTACGTCGATGAGCTTCTTGTCGGCTACGGCCTGACCCATACCCTGGTTGATAACAATCTTGGTGAGTTTCGGGCACTGCATGACGCTCGAGTAACCGAACTCCTTCATAAGGGCAGGGACAATCTGCTCCTTATACTGTGTCTTGAGTGTTGGTACGTATGCCATTATTTAATCTCCTCCCCTGACTTTTTAGCGTAACGAACTAATTTACCTTTATCATTGAGCTTGCGGCCTACACGGGTAGGTTTGCCGCTCTTGGGATCGAGCACCTGCAAGTTCGAGATGTGGATGGGAGCCTCCTGCTCGACGATTCCACCCTGAGGGTTCTTGGAGCTGGGCTTGGTGGCCTTCTTGCAGAGGTTCACGCCCTCGACGATGGCACGCTGCTTTTCGGGCTCGACCTTGAGGACCTTGCCCTGCTGGCCCTTGCTGTCGCCGGCGATGACCGCTACCATATCCCCCTTCTTAATATGTAATTTGACTGACATATCCGAAATTTGTTTTTTGATTTACAATACTTCAGGTGCAAGAGAGATAATCTTCATATACTGGTCGCGCAGCTCGCGGGCTACGGGGCCGAATATACGAGTACCGCGCATTTCACCCTGATTGTTCAGCAGTACCACGGCATTGTCGTCGAAACGGATGTACGAACCGTTGGCACGTCTGATTTCCTTGGTCGTGCGGACCACAACCGCCTTCGATACGGCGCCCTTCTTGACATCGCCCGAGGGGCTCGCGCTCTTGACGGCTACCACGATTTTATCGCCAATCGACGCGTAGCGACGCTTCGTGCCGCCGAGAACTCGGATGCAGAGAACCTCCTTTGCACCGCTGTTGTCGGCTACTACGAGTCTACTTTCCTGTTGTATCATAACTACTTCGCTCTTTCAATGATTTGTACTAATCTCCAACGCTTCGTCTTGCTCAGGGGACGGGTCTCCATAATCCGGACCGTATCGCCCTCCTTGCAGCTCTCGTCGAGGCATTCGGCTACGAACTTGGTCGTCTTGTTGACGAACTTGCCGTAAATGGGATGCTTCACCTTACGTGCGACGGCAACCACAATGGTCTTCTCCATCTTGTTGCTGACAACCACCCCGATACGCTCTTTTCTAAGATTTCTTTCCATGGTTTATCTCCTTATTTGGCGTTTTTTTGACGCAGGATGGTCAGCATGCGAGCGATATCTCTGCGGTTTTTCTTGATGATGGAAGGGTTCTCGACGGGGGATACCGCATGCTGCACCTTGAGCGTGGCCAGCTGGGCCTTCTCCGTCTCGATGCGCTCTGCGAGGTCCTTCACCGAAAGATCCTTGATTTCTGCACTTTTCATCTTGTCGTCCTGTTAGATAGTGGTTTCAACGTAATCACGTCGTACAATAAACTTGGTCGTAATGGGAAGCTTCTGTGCACCCAGACGCAGCGCCTCCTGCGCCACTGCCAGAGGCACACCTTCCGCCTCGAAGAGAATACGTCCCGGCGTTACGGGAGCCACGAATCCTTCGGGATTACCCTTACCTTTACCCATACGTACCTCGGCAGGCTTCTTCGTGATGGGTTTGTCGGGGAAGATGCGAATCCAGAGCTGACCTTCACGCTTCATGTAACGGGTGATGGCCTGACGTGCGGCCTCTATCTGACGGCCCGTAATCCACGAGGACTCCAGGGCCTTGATTGCGAACGATCCGTATGCAAGTTGGTTACCTCTCTGAGCAAGCCCTTTCATACGGCCTTTCTGCATTCTTCTAAACTTGGTCTTTTTCGGCTGTAACATGTTCGTTCTGCTTTAAAAAGGTCCGACTTACTTGTTGTTGTTGCGACGACGTCCGCCACGACGCTCTCCGCGGTCACCGCGACGCTCGCGACGCTCGCCATCGCGCTGCGAGGGAGCCTGTGCCGATGCGCCGGCGATTTCGAAGATGTCGCGCTTGCCGTAAACCGTACCCTGGCAAATCCACACCTTCACACCGAGGATACCCACCTTCGTGAGCGCCTCCGTGAGGCAGTAGTCGATGTCGGCACGGAACGTGTGCAGCGGAATACGTCCCTCCTTAACGGTCTCCGTACGAGCCATCTCGGCGCCGCCTACACGGCCGGCAACCTGGATTTTGATACCCTCGGCGCCCATGCGCATGGTCGATGCCACGGCGGTCTTCACCGCACGGCGGAACGACACGCGGCCCTCGAGCTGACGGGCGATGTTCTGACCCACGATGACGGCATCCACCTCGGGACGCTTCACCTCGAAGATGTTAATCTGGACCTCCTTGCCGGTGAGCTTCTTGAGCTCCTCCTTCAGTTTGTCGACCTCCTGGCCGCCCTTGCCGATGATGATACCCGGACGGGCGGTCGAGATGGTCACCGTAACGAGTTTCAGCGTACGCTCGATGATGATTTTCGAGATGCTCGCCTTGGCCAGACGGACATTCAGGTACTTGCGAATCTTGGCGTCTTCTACGAGCTTGTCGGAGAAGTCCTTGCCACCGAACCAGTTGGAATCCCAACCGCGGATGATACCAAGACGATTTGCTATCGGATTAACTTTCTGTCCCATCTGAATTACTTGTTTTCTACGGTTACCATTTTGTCAACTACGATTGTCACATGGTTCGAACGCTTGCGGATGCGGTGTGCACGACCCTGGGGCGCAGCCTGAATACGCTTCAGCATGCGGCCGCCGTCGACGAACACTTCCTTCACGCAGAGCTTCGTATCCTCCAGACGCTCGCTCTCGTTCTTGGCCTCCCAGTTGGCGATGGCCGACTTGAGGAGCTTCTCCATGCGAATCGAGGCCTCCTTCTTCGAATAGCGGAGGATACCCAATGCCTTGTTAATCTCAACACCGCGGATGATGTCGGCCACCAGGCGCATCTTGCGGGGAGAGGTCGGGCAATCACGCATAATGGCAATCGCCTTCTGCTTCTTTTCAGCCTTTAATTTCTCGGCTCTTATTGCTTTTCTTGCACCCATTTTCTACCTATTTTTTCTTGTTACCTGCGTGACCACGGAAATTGCGGGTGGGAGCAAACTCACCGAGTTTGTGACCTACCATGTTCTCAGTTACATACACCGGAATGAACTTGTTTCCGTTGTGGACAGCAACCGTCTGACCTACGAAGTCAGGCGAAATCATACTTGCGCGCGACCAGGTCTTGATGACAGACTTCTTGTTGCCTTCGGCCTGGGCGATTACCTTGGCCTCGAGCTTCGGGTCGATATACGGTCCTTTTTTTAATGAACGGCTCATTATGTACTCTTTTTAATTATTTTTTCTTGGAAATAATAAACTTCGAGGTCGTCTTCTTCGGGTTACGAGTCTTATAACCCTTGGCAAGCAGACCCTTGCGCGAACGGGGATGACCACCCGAAGCACGTCCTTCGCCACCACCCATCGGGTGATCCACCGGGTTCATTACGACACCACGGTTGCGGGGACGACGACCGAGCCAACGCTCGCGTCCGGCCTTGCCCGAGCTCTCGAGGTTGTGGTCCAGATTCGAAACCACGCCCACGGTCGCACGGCAAGTTACGAGTACCATACGAGTTTCACCAGAAGGCAGCTTGATGATGGCAAATTTGCCCTCACGCGCCAGCAGTTGAGCATACGAGCCAGCCGAACGTGCCATGGCGGCACCCTGACCCGGGTAGAGTTCGATGTTGTGGATGACCGTTCCCAGAGGAATCTCGCTCAGAAAGAGCGTGTTGCCCACCTCGGGAGCGACGCCTGCGCCGCTCATCACGGTCTGGCCCACCTTCAGGCCGTTCGGTGCGATGATGTAGCTCTTCTCACCGTCGGCATACACCAGAAGTGCAATACGTGCAGTACGATTGGGGTCGTACTCGATAGTCTTTACAGTAGCGGCAATGCCGTCCTTGGCACGCTTGAAGTCCACGTGACGGTACATCTGCTTGTGACCGCCGCCGATGTAGCGGACCGTCATCTTGCCGGTGTTGTTACGTCCACCCGTGCTCTTCTTGGGGCTCAGGAGCGACTTCTCCGGTACATTCGAGGTAATCTCGTCGAATGCGCCGATAACCTTATGTCTCGTACCTGCGGTAACAGGCTTAAATTTTCTTACTGCCATCTTCGTTAGATATTACTGTAAAAATCTATCTTGTCTCCATCCTTCAAGGTGACAATAGCCTTCTTGAAGTTGTTCGCGCGGCCTGCAAGAAGACCGGCCTTCGTGTAGCGGCTCTTCTGCTTGCCCATGTAGTTCACCGTGTTCACGTCCGTGACCACGACGTTGTACATCTGCTCTACGGCGTTGCGAATCTGCAGCTTGTTAGCTCTCACGTCAACGATAAAACCGTAGCGATTCAACTTTTCGCCCTGAATCGTCATTTTCTCGGTCAAAACCGGCTTAATAATAATCTCCATTGTGTCTCTTGCGTTTTAAGCTAACATCGTATTCAATACATTCTCGGCACCCTCGACCATTACCAGGGCCGAAGCGTTCATCACGTCGTAGGTGCAGAGGTTCTGTGCCAGCACCGGCTTCACGTAGGGAAGGTTGCGGCACGAGAGCTGCAGCGTGTAGTTCGACTCGGGCAGTACGAGGAGCACCTTCTTGTCGGCGACCTTCAGCGCCTCGGCCATTGCCTCGACGAACTTGGTCTTCGGAGCCTCCATCTTGACGGCCTCAACCACGCTGATGGCACCGGCCTGCGCCTTGTAGGTGAGGGCGCTGCGACGGGCCAGCTGCTTGAGCTTCTTGTTGAGCTTGAAGCTGTAGTCGCGGGGCACGGGACCGAAGACGCGGCCGCCGCCTACGAACAGAGGCGACTTGATGCTGCCGCAACGGGCACCGCCGGTACCCTTCTGGCGCTTGAGCTTGCGCGTCGAACCGGCAACCTCGTTGCGCTGCTTCGACTTGTGCGTGCCCTGACGCTGGTCGGCCAGATACTGCTTCACATCGAGATAAATAGCGTGGTCATTAGCCTCCACGCCGAAGACAGCGTCCGAAAGGACTACCTTACGACCCGTCTCTTTTCCTTGTGTGTTCAATACAGCTAATTCCATGACTATTTCTCAATTGTTAAGTAAGCACCCTTTGCACCCGGAATCGAACCCTTTACGAGAATGAGGTTATTCTCGGGAATCACTTTCAATACCTTCAGGTTCAGCACCTTGACCTGCTCGCCTCCCATCTGGCCAGGCAGACGCTTGCCGGGGAATACGCGCGAAGGATAGGACGAGGCACCCAGCGAACCGGGCTTGCGCTGACGGTTGTGCTGGCCGTGGGTCTGGCCGCCGACACCGCCGAAGCCGTGGCGCTTCACAACGCCCTGGAAGCCCTTGCCCTTCGAAATCCCGGTGACGTCCACCCAGTCCTCCTCCGTGAAGAGGTCAACCGTAAGCGTGTCGCCCAGGTTCACTTCGGGCATGCCCTTGAACTCGGCAAGCTTGCGCTTGGGAGTCGTTCCGGCCTTCTTGAAGTGCCCTAACAAACTGCTGCTGGTGTGCTTTTCGCTCTTTTCGTCATAGGCAATCTGAACCGCCTCGTAGGAGTCCTTCTCGACGGTTTTGATTTGCGTAACAACGCACGGACCAGCCTCAATGACAGTGCATGGTATGTTCTTACCCTCGGCACTGTAAACGGAAGTCATTCCGATTTTCTTTCCAATAAGTCCTGACATTTTTGTCGAATTACGTTTGTTATATTAAGTGAGCTTTTTCTCATTCGGTAGCAAACACCCCCATCAGACCTTGATTTCAACCTCGACGCCCGAGGGAAGCTCCAGCTTCATCAGTGCGTCGATGGTCTTCGGAGTCGACGAATAGATGTCGAGGATGCGCTTGAAGGTGCAGAGCTGGAACTGCTCGCGGGCCTTCTTGTTGACGAACGTCGAGCGGTTCACCGTGAAAATCTGCTTGTGCGTGGGCAGGGGTACGGGACCGCTCACCACGGCGCCCGTGCTCTTCACGGTCTTCACAATCTTCTCGGCCGACTTGTCGACGAGATTGTGGTCGAATGACTTTAACTTGATTCTAATCTTCTGGTTCATATGTGTGCTTATTCTATATCCTTACGTTTACCACTCGCTTTCTCGATAATCTCCTTGGCAAGGTTTGCGGGAACCTCCTCGAAGTGCGAGAACTCCATGGAAGAGGTGGCACGGCCCGACGAAATCGTACGCAGTACGGTCACGTAGCCGAACATCTCCGACAGGGGCACCTTGGCCTTGACCACGCGTGCCGTACCCTTCGTCTCCATGCCGGTAATCTGACCGCGGCGCTTGTTCAGGTCGCCGATGATGTCGCCCATGTTCTCCTCGGGGGTAACAACCTCCACCGACATGACGGGCTCCATGATGACCGAACCGGCCTTGGGAGCTGCGGCGCGGAAGCCGTTGCGTGCGGCGATTTCGAACGACAGCTGGTCGGAGTCCACGGGGTGGAACGAACCGTCCTTGAGGGTAACCTTCATCGAGTCAATCGGATAGCCGGCCAGTGCGCCGTTGGCCATGGCGGCCTCGAAGCCCTTCTGAACCGAGGGGATGAACTCCTTGGGAATGTTACCGCCCTTCACCTCATCGACGAACGTAAGGCCCATCTTGCCCTCGTCGGCAGGACCAATCTCGAAGATGATGTCGGCGAACTTACCGCGACCACCGGTCTGCTTCTTGAAGACCTCACGGTGCTGAACCGTCTTGGTGAGGGCCTCCTTGTAGTTGACCTGGGGAGCACCCTGGTTGATTTCGACACCGAACTCGCGGCGCAGACGGTCGACGATGATGTCGAGGTGGAGCTCACCCATACCGCTGATGACCGTCTGACCCGAATCCTCGTCGGTGTGTACCGTGAAGGTGGGGTCCTCTTCGGCCAGCTTCGCCAGAGCGATGCCCAGCTTGTCGAGGTCCTTCTGCGTCTTGGGCTCTACGGCCAGACCAATCACCGGCTCGGGGAAGGTCATCTGCTCGAGCACGATGGGTGCGTTCTCGGCGCAGAGCGTATCACCGGTGCGAATCTCCTTGAAGCCGACAGCTGCACAGATGTCACCGGCGCTGACCGTCTCGAGGGGGTTCTGCTTGTTGGCGTGCATCTGATAGATGCGGCTGATGCGCTCACGCTTGCCGCTGCGTGCATTGAGCACGTAGGAACCTGCGTCGAGCTTGCCCGAGTATACACGGACGAATGCCAGACGGCCTACGAAGGGGTCGGTGGCAATCTTGAAGGCCAGACCGCAGAAGGGTTCGTCGTCCGAAGCGTGGCGGACCTCCTCGGCGTCGGTCTTGGGGTTGATGCCGTGTACGGGGGGCACATCCAGCGGCGAAGGCAGGAAGGCCATCACGTAGTCGAGCAGCTTCTGAACGCCCTTGTTGTGGAACGACGAGCCGCAGAGCATCGGGACGAGCTGCATCGAGATGGTGGCCTTGCGGATGGCGGCCAGCAGTTCGTCGGGGGTAATCGAATCGGGGTCCTCGAAGAACTTCTCCATCAGGGCGTCGTCCGTAGCGGCAACCTCCTCGATGAGCTTGGCACGCCACTCGGCAGCCTCGGCCTTCATCGACTCGGGAATCTCGCGGATTTCGAAGTTGTCGCGGACGGTCTTGTCGTCGAAGTAGTAAATCGCATTATTATAAATAAGGTCTACCAGTCCCTCGAACTTGTCCTCGGCGCCGATGGGCAGAACCACCGGAAGCGCCGTTGCGCCGAAGTGCTCCTTAATCTGCGCGCAGACCGAGAAGAAGTCGGCACCCGTACGGTCCATCTTGTTGACGTAGCCGATACGGGGAACATGGTACTTGTCGGCCTGACGCCAAACGGTCTCCGACTGGGGCTCCACGCCGCCTACTGCGCAGAAGGTGGCGATGGCGCCGTCGAGTACGCGGAGCGAACGCTCCACCTCGACGGTGAAGTCCACGTGTCCCGGGGTATCAATCAGGTTAATCTGATACTGATGGTCCTTGTAGTGCCAGAACGCCGTGGTAGCGGCCGAGGTGATGGTGATACCGCGCTCCTGCTCCTGGACCATCCAGTCCATGGTGGCGCCGCCCTCGTGCACCTCGCCGATTTTGTGGGTCTTGCCCGTGTAGAAAAGGATACGCTCCGATGTGGTGGTCTTACCGGCATCGATGTGCGCCATGATACCGATATTACGCGTATAGTGTAAGTCTCTGGTTGCCATCTGTCGTCTCCTTTTTTAGAATCTGAAGTGTGCGAACGCCTTGTTGGCCTCTGCCATGCGGTGCATCTCCTCCTTGCGCTTGAAGGCGGCACCCTGCTGGTTGTAGGCGTCCATTATCTCTGCTGAAAGCTTCTCTGCCATCGTTTTGCCGGCGCGCTTACGCGAGTAAAGGACAAGGTTCTTCATGGAAATAGAAATCTTGCGCTCCGGCCGAACCTCCATAGGAACCTGGAAGGTCGCGCCACCGATACGCTTCGACTTCACTTCGACTTGGGGCGTGATATTCTCGAGAGCCTGTTTCCAGATTTCCAGCGGAGATTTATCAGCATCCTTCATCTTCTTGCCCACCAGCTCCAGTGCATCGTAGAAAATGGTGTAGGCAATACTCTTCTTACCATCCAGCATGAGGTTGTTCACGAAACGGGTCACTGCCACGTCGTTGAACTTCGGATCCGGAAGTAGAATTCGCTTCTTAGGCTTAGCTTTTCTCATTGTTTCTTGCTAAAAAAATTCGATTGATTCTTCTGTTTTCGATTATTTACCGGCCTTGGGTCGCTTTGCACCGTACTTCGAGCGACGCTGACGACGTCCGTCTACACCGGCCGAGTCGAGCGCACCGCGCACCAGGTGGTAACGTACACCGGGGAGGTCCTTCACACGACCGCCGCGGACGAGCACGATGGAGTGCTCCTGCAGGTTGTGGCCCTCGCCCGGGATGTAGGCGTTGACCTCCTTGCCGTTGGTCAGGCGCACACGCGCCACCTTACGCATAGCCGAGTTAGGCTTCTTCGGGGTCGTGGTGTACACACGCGTGCAGACGCCGCGGCGCTGGGGGCACGCTGCGAGTGCAGGGGACTTCGACTTGTCCTCGAGGGCAACCCGACCGTTTCTCACTAACTGTTGAATAGTTGGCATTTCTTAAAACGTTTTTGTCCTTGAAACTTGGTTAAAAAATCTATCTCCATTGTCCAAAATGGACTGCAAAGGTACGCATTTTTTTGGAAATTCCATATATAGCCCCATCTTTTTTCGCGTTTTTCCAGCATTTTGCAGGGTTTTCCATACTTTTTACTTATCGTTTCTATAAAACCATATAAATACATTTATACACAATCATTCAATGCGGGAAATATCAGCTCGTTACCCGCATTGTCGCCGGAGGTGTCGGGAAGGGTCTGCAAACCGACCTCCGGAGCATGGACGGAGGGCGGCAGCCACCCGCTATCGGCGTGTCCTTCAAGCGCATGCACCGCATGGCAATTGCCGGAGCGGGGAGACGCGAAGCGAGGCGGGCGGAATGTGAAAAGAGAGGCGGGAAGAGGGGTCTCCGGAGCCGAGAGGGAGGGGTGGAAAACGGGAGAGAGCGGGACCGACGGAGCAAGCGGAAGAGAACCACCCGGACGGGCCACACGGGCCCCTCCCGCACAGACCGCACACGCCTCCCGGACGAACCACAGAAAGCATCCCCGCAAGGACCGCATAAACCCTCCCGGACGGGCCGCGCAGGGGGCGAAACCGCACACGCTCACCCCTTTTCAAAGGGAAACTCCCCCGAAATGGACGAAATCCGAAAAGTTTTCCTTACTTTTGCGGGAAAATCGACAACAAACAGAAACCCGATATGGAATACAATTTCAAGGAGATTGAGTCCAAATGGCAGCACCGCTGGCAGGAGGAGGGAACCTACCGCGTCGAAGTCGACCCTTCGCGCCCGAAATACTACGTGCTCGACATGTTCCCCTACCCCTCGGGGGCGGGGCTCCACGTCGGCCACCCGCTGGGCTACATCGCCTCGGACATCTACGCCCGCTACAAGCGGCTCCGGGGCTTCAACGTCCTCCATCCGATGGGCTACGACGCCTTCGGACTCCCGGCCGAGCAGTACGCCATCCAGACGGGGCAGCACCCCGCCGTCACCACCGAACGCAACACGGCCCGCTACCGCGAGCAGCTCGACAAAATCGGCTTCTCGTTCGACTGGTCGCGCGAGGTGCGCACGTGCGACCCCAAGTACTACAAGTGGACGCAGTGGGCCTTCCTGCGGATGTTCGACCACTGGTACGACCGCGCGCAGCAGAAGGCGCGCCCCATCGCCGAGCTGACGGCCGCATTCGCCGCCTCGGGCACCGAGGGCATCGACGCCGCCTGCACTCACGAGATGAGCTTCACGGCCGACGAGTGGAACGGCTGGGACGAGGCACGTCGCGAGCAGGTGCTGCAGAACTACCGTCTGGCCTACCGCGCCGACACGATGGTCAACTGGTGCCCGAAACTGGGCACCGTGCTGGCCAACGACGAGGTGCGCGACGGACTCTCGGTGCGCGGCGGCTACCCCGTCGAGCAGAAGCGCATGAAGCAGTGGCTGCTGCGCGTGACGGCCTACGCCGAGCGGATGCTCGAGGGGCTGGAGCATCTGGCCTGGAGCGACTCGCTCAAGGAGATTCAGCGCAACTGGATTGGCCGCTCGGTCGGCGCACAGGTCTTCTTCGACATCGCCGGCTCGGAGCGCAAGCTCGAAATCTTCACGACGCGTCCCGACACGATTTTCGGCGTCACCTTCATGGTCATCGCCCCCGAGCACGAGTGGGTTGCCGAGCTGACCACCGCCGAGAACCGTCAGGCCGTCGAGGACTACATCGAGCAGACGAAGAAGCGCTCGGAGCGTGAGCGCATCGCCGAGACGCGCCGCGTGAGCGGCGTGAAGACGGGCTCGTTCGCCATCAACCCCTTCACGGGCCGGCAGATTCCCATCTACGTCTCGGACTACGTGCTGGCCGGCTACGGCACGGGAGCCATCATGGCCGTCCCGGCCCACGACTCGCGCGACTGGGCCTTCGCCCGCCACTTCGGCCTCGACATCGTGCCGGTGGTCGAGGGGGGCGACGTGGAGCAGGCCTCGTACGACGCCAAGCAGGGGCGCCTCATCAACTCGGACTTCCTCAACGGCATGGAGGTCAAGGAGGCCATCGCGCGGATGTTCGACGAAATCGAGCGCCGCGGTCTGGGCAAGCGGCTGGTCAACTACCGCCTGCGCGACGCCATCTTCTCGCGCCAGCGCTACTGGGGCGAGCCCTTCCCGATTTACTACCGCAACGACATCGCCTGCCCGCTGCCGGACGACCAACTGCCGCTGACGCTGCCGCCGATTGAGAACTTCGGCCCCACGGCCGAGGGCGAGCCGCCACTGGCCCGCGCCAAGGGTTGGACCACCCCCGAGGGCTACCCCTACGAGCTCTCGACGATGCCCGGATTCGCCGGCTCGTCGGCCTACTACCTGCGCTACATGGACCCGCACAACGACCAGGCGCTCGTCAGCCGCGAAGCGAACGCCTACTGGCGCAACGTCGACCTCTACGTCGGCGGCATCGAGCACGCCACGGGCCACCTGATGTATGCCCGTTTCTGGAACATGTTCCTCTACGACCTGGGCTGCGTCTGCGAACCCGAACCCTTCCGCAAGCTGGTCAACCAGGGTATGATTCAGGGCCGCTCGAACTTCGTCTACCGCGTGGTGGGAACCAACAAGTTCGTCTCGCTGGGGCTGCGCGACCAATACGAGACGCAGGAGATTCACGTCGACGTGAACATCGTCCACAACGACATCCTCGACCTGGATGCCTTCCGCGCCTGGATGCCCGACTTCCGCGATGCGGAGTTCATCCTCGAGGACGGCAAGTATATCTGCGGTTGGGCCATCGAGAAGATGTCTAAGTCGATGTACAACGTCGTGAACCCCGACCGCGTCATCGAGCTCTACGGCGCCGACACGCTGCGCATGTACGAGATGTTCCTCGGGCCGCTTGAGCAGGCCAAACCGTGGGACACCAACGGCATCGACGGCGTGCACAAGTTCCTGCGCCGCCTCTGGCGCCTCTACTTCGACCGCGACGGCCGTCTGGCCGTCACCGACGCCGAGCCTACGGAGGAGGAGCTGCGGACGCTGCACAAGACCATCCGCAAGGTGACCGACGACATCGAGAACTTCTCGTTCAACACGGCCGTGGCCGCCTTCATGATTTGCCTCAACGAGCTGGGCGACTGCTCGAAGCGGAAGATTCTCGAGCCGCTGGCCGTGCTGATTGCCCCCTTCGCGCCGCACCTGGCCGAGGAGCTGTGGGAGGCGTTGGGCCACACGACGACGGTCTGCGACGCGACGTACCCCGTCTGCGAGGAGCGCTACCTCGTGCGCAGCACCTTCGAATACCCCGTGTCGGTCAACGGCAAGCTGCGCTTCAAGAAGCAGTACGCCGTGGCGATGACGCCGGCCGAAATCCAGGCGGCGGTGGTCACCGAGCCCGAGGCGCAGAAGTGGCTCGACGGCAAGACGCCCAAGAAGGTGATTGTCGTGCCGGGCAAAATCATCAACATCGTCATCTGACCCGCCGGCCGCCCCGGCCTGCCGGACTGAGCGGCCCCGAAAGGAGCAATCCCGAAAGGAGCGGCCCGCTTTTTACCGCCGAAGGGTGAAAATCGGGCTGCGATTTCCAAAATCGTCAAATGTATCGTATCTTTGTCCTCAAAACAAGATACGATACCTTTTTTATGGCAGACAACACCATACTGACCCGCCTCGACGGGTTGAAACTCAAGTACGAGGAGATTGGCCAGAAGCTCACCGACCCCGAAGTGATTGCCGACGTCAAGCAGTTCGTCCAGCTCAACAAGGAGTACAAGGAGCTCGAGCCCATCATCGAGACCTCGGAACGCTACCGCACGGCGCTGGCCAACCTGGCCGAAGCGAAGGATGTCCTGGTCAACGACAAGGACGAGGAGATGCGCGAGATGGCCCGCGGCGAAATCGCGGAGCTCGAGCCCGCCATCTCCCGCATGGAGGAGGAAATCAAGCTGCTGCTCATCCCCAAGGACCCGCAGGATGCCAAGAACGCCATCATGGAGATTCGCGGCGGCACGGGCGGCGACGAGGCGGCCCTCTTCGCCGGCGACCTGCTGCGCATGTACACCAAGTACATCGAGTCGAAGGGGTGGAAGTACGAAATCACCTCGGCCTCGGAGGGCGCCGCCGGCGGCTACAAGGAGGTGGTGATGAAGGTGACGGGGCAGAACGTCTACGGCACACTCAAATACGAGTCGGGCGTGCACCGCGTGCAGCGCGTCCCCCAGACCGAGACGCAGGGGCGCGTCCACACCTCGGCCGCCTCGGTGGCCGTGCTGCCCGAGGCGGAGGAGTTCGACGTCGAGATTTCGATGAACGACATCCGCAAGGATATCTTCTGCGCCAGCGGCCCGGGCGGGCAGTCGGTCAACACGACCTACTCGGCCATCCGCCTGACCCACATCCCGACGGGCATCGTCGTGCAGTGCCAGGACCAGAAGTCGCAGCTGAAGAACTTCGACAAGGCCTTCGAGGAGTTGCGCACGCGCGTCTTCAACCTCGAGTACTCGAAGTACCTCGACGAAATCGCCTCGAAGCGCAAGACGATGGTCTCGACGGGCGACCGTTCGGCCAAAATCCGCACCTACAACTACCCGCAGGGGCGCATCACCGACCACCGCATCAACTACACCATCTACAACCTGGCGGCCTTCATGGACGGCGACATCCAGGATGTCATCGACCACCTGATTGTGGCCGAGAACGCCGAGCGGCTCAAGGAGAGCGAGCTCTGATGTCCCGCACGAAGCACACGACGCTGCCCGCGGCACTCGACGCCGAGCTCTACGAGCTTGTCCGAGAGATTCCCGCGGGCAGCGTCGCCACATACGGCCAGCTGGCCCGGCTGCTCGGACGGCCCAACCATGCGCGGCTGGTCGGACGGCTGCTTGGAAGAGCTCCCTCCGACATCCCCTGCCACCGGGTGGTCAGCGCCTCGGGGCGCACCGTCGCGGCGTGGAGCGCCCAGCGCACGCTGCTCGAGGGCGAAGGGGTGCGCTTCCGTCCCAACGGAGCCGTCGACCTGCGGAGTTTTCTCTGGAGACCCGGGGCTCCGGAGTGAGGTCCGACGGCGGGGCGAGGTTCCGACAGCAGACGGAGCGAGGGGGTGCGAGGCCTGCCCGCAGAGAGGGGCCCGACAAAGCAAAGTCCCACCCGACCGAGGAGATAAGTCGCCAGCGCGGCAAAGCCCCCGGTGGAACAAGCCCCTGCCACCGGGACGAGCCCCGGAAAAGAGGGCGGCGCATGCAATAGGAGCCCCCGGCGAAACGTTATCCGAAAAAAGAGAACCGCATGAAACGACTGTTGCTCATACTGCTCCTCACGTCGGCACTCACGGCCGCCGCACAGGAGCCCCTCTATCTGGTCAACGGGAAGGAGGTCGACGAAATCAGCTCCATCCCGCCCGACGACATGGAGAGCGTCGAGATGCTCCCGGCCGACGAGGAGACCATCGCCCGCTACGGCGAGAAGGCCTACAACGGAGTGATGGTCGTCACGCTGCGCTACGACACCCCCGCCCGCTTTCCGGCCGGGGAGTCGTTCGACGCCTACATCGCCTCGCAGGTGAAGTGGCCCGAGGAGGAGACCGCCGCCCGCGTGGTGCTGCGCTACACCGTCACCCCCGAGGGGCGTACGGTGGCGGGCGACGAGCTGGAGTCGACCGACAGCCGCCTGCGCCGCCGCGTGCTGAAGGCCCTGGAGGAGGCCCCCCTCTGGGAGCCCGCCACCAAGAACGGCACCCCCGTGGCCAGCGAAGGGGTGCTGCGCATCCAGCTGCCCGAGGGCAAGCCGCTGCCCCGCCTTCCCGAGCTGATTTGGCGCTGAGCCGCCGCCCGCCCCGGCAACCGACTGAAGACCGAACCCCGCAACCACCGCCAGGCAGCCGCGCCCGCAACCCTCCAACCGCCAAATCCCGCAGCCACCCCGCAACCACCCTCCCGGCAGCCAAATCTCCGGCAGTCGCCCCCTCTGCAACCATCCGAAACCCCGTCCCGCACACCCATTCCCCGCAAAAAAGGGCACCGCACGGGCGGCCGCTTGTTTTTGCCGGGACAATCCACTATCTTTGCCTCCCGATGCAGCCATCGGCACATATCACCCTCGTGGAGTTGCAGCGACTCGTGAAGGAGCGTCTTCACGAGCAGTTCCCGCTGCCGCTCTGGGTCAGCGCCGAGATTGCCGAACTGAAGGTCAACTACTCGGGCCACTGCTACCTCGAGCTGGTCGAGAAGGGGGGCGACAACGGCGTGCCGCTGGCGCAGTCGCGCGCCGTCATCTGGCGCTCGGTCTACCCGCGCGTGGCCGCATACTTCGAGGCGGAGACCGGCCGCAAGCTCGCCCCCGGCATCCGCATCCTGGCCCGCGTGACGGTCAACTACCACGAACTCTACGGCTTCTCGCTCCAGATAACCGACATCGACCCCGCCTACACGCTGGGCGACATGGAGCGCCAGCGCCAGCAGACCATCGCCCGCCTGCAGCGCGAGGGGGTCTGGGAGATGAACCGCGAAACGGAGCTGCCCCCCGTCGTGCAGCGCATCGCGGTGGTCTCGAGCGCCCATGCGGCCGGCTATCAGGACTTCTGCCAGGAGCTGGCGAAGAGCCCCTATGCCTTCCGCACGGAGCTCTTCGACGCCTTCATGCAGGGCGACGCCGCCGAGGAGTCCATCATCGCGGCGCTCTGCGCCGTGGCCGAACGCTCCGAGGAGTTCGACGCCGTGGTCCTCATCCGCGGCGGCGGCTCGGCCAGCGACCTCAACTGCTTCAACGCCTACCGCCTCTGCGCCTACATCGCCCAGTTCCCGCTCCCCGTACTGACGGGCATCGGCCACGACAAGGATACGAGCGTGGCCGACATGGTGGCCCACACGGCGCTCAAGACCCCAACGGCAGTGGCCGGCTGGCTGGTTGACCGTGCGGCGCAGGTCGACGCCTGGCTGGACCGGGCCGCCGTGCAGCTTCACGACACCACCGTCGAGGCGATGCGCCGCGCCGAGCTGCAGCTTGAGCGCCTCACGGGCGAACTGCGGCGGCGGAGCGACGAGCTCGTGGCCCGCCGGCGCCTGCAGCTCGAACGGCTTGCGGGCGAGCTGTCACAGCGCTGCGCCACGCTCGTGGCCCGGCAGCGGCTGCTGCTCGAAGGGGCGGCCCGGGAGCTGCCCCGCGCCGTCGGGGAGCTGCTCACGCGCCAGCGCAACCGCCTCGCGGCGGCCGGCGAGCTGGTCGAGGCGCGCTCGCCGCGGCGGATTCTCAAGCTGGGATTCGCCGTCGTGCGCACCGGAGGGCGGGCCATCGCCTCGGTGCGCGGCATCGCGGGGGGCACGCCGCTCGAGATTGAGGTGGCCGACGGACGGCTCCGCGCCACGGCCGACGAAGAGCAGCCCTCCGGCGAGGAAGGCTCCCCGGAGGAGGCACCCCGCGCCTGAACCCATACCACAACGCACAAAACCATCCACGCACCATGGCCAAGAAAGAGATAAGCTACAGCGAGGCGATGGCCGAAATCGACAAGATTCTCGCCCGCCTGCGCAACGAAGAGATGGACGTCGACAGCCTCGCTGCCGAGGTCAAGCGGGCCACCGAGCTGATTGCCCGCTGCAAGGAGCGGCTCGGCAAGGCCGAAACCGAAGTCCGCAAGATTCTGGAATAACCCGCCGCACGCGCCTTCCGGCCGATGCCCGGCAACGCTGACCGCCGACACGCTGCGGGACATGCCCACCGGGGAAGGACAAACGTCCGCCGCCCGGCAAGAGCGGCACCGCACGACCGAAACACCCAACCGTCGGCCTGCCGAAGCCGAAGTCGGGACCGAAGCCGGAACCGGGTATAACAAGGAGCAATAAAAACACGTCACGCCTATGCGCCGAATCATCAAATGGGCCCTCAACCACCTGCCGCGCACGCTGCTGCAACGGCTTGCCGGCTGGATGGTGCCCCTTGCGGGGCTCTTCTACCGCGGCCGCCGGGTCGAGTGCCCCGTATGCGGCTCCCACTACCGCAAGTTCCTCCCCTACGGCTACGTCACCTCGCGCCCCAATGCGCTCTGCCCCCACTGCCTCTCGCTCGAACGCCACCGCCTGCTCTGGCTCTGGCTCGTGCGCGAGACGAGGCTGCTCGACGACTGCCCGCGGCTGCTGCACATCGCCCCCGAGGTCTGCCTGATGCGCCACCTCGGTCGCCTCTACGCGCAGCACCCCGAGCGCTACGTGACGGCCGACCTCGAGAGCCCGCTGGCGAAGCTCCACTTCGACGTGCAGCAGATTCCGCTCGAGGATGGCTTCGCCGAGGTGCTGCTCTGCAACCACATTCTCGAACATGTGGCCGACGACCGCCTCGCGATGCGCGAACTCTTCCGCGTGCTGCGTCCCGGCGGCTGGGGCGTCATCCTCTCACCCGTCGACCGCACGCGTGCCGCCACCTTCGAGGACGACTCCATCACCGACCCCGACGAGCGCACCCGCATCTTCGGGCAATACGACCACCGGCGCATCTACGGCCGCGACTATGCCGACCGGCTGCGCGAGGCGGGCTTCGAGGTGCTCGAACTCGACTACGCCGCCGCCTGCACCGCAGAGGAGCGCCGCCGCTACGCCCTCTGCAAGGACTGGCTCTACATCGTCCGCCGTCCGGCCGAGAGCGACCTTATCCGCAAGGCGCCCGCATCCGTGAACAGGGCCTCCGCCGCCGAAGAGGAGACCGCCGCCGAACCCGCCGCCGCGCCGGCCACGCCTGCCGCGCCTGCCGCGCCTGCCGCGCCTGCCGGAAAGACAACTGCCGCCGCTGAACCCACCGCCGAAGAGGCAGCCGCGGCCCGGCCGGCCAACGCCCCGACCCCTGAATCCACTGCCGAACCGGCCTCCCGACCGGCTCGGGCATGACACATACGCCCCGATTCCGCCCCCTTGTCCGACGGAAGCGAACCAACGTATCAAAACATCATTTGCCCATGAAGACAAATTCCCTGCGCGCATGGCTCCTCGCCGTGCGACCCTACAGCTTCGGCGCCACCTCGACGCCCATCATCGTCGCCTCGGCGCTGGCCTGGAGCGACGGCTCGTTCCACTGGCTGCCGGCACTGCTCTGCCTGCTCTTCGCGCTGCTGATGCAGTGCACGGCCAACCTGGTCAACGACCTCTGCGACTTCCAGAAGGGAGCCGACAGCCCCGAACGGCTCGGTCCCGACCGCGCCTTCGCCAAGGGCTTCATCACGCTGCGCGCCATGAAGTGGGGCATCGCCGCCTTCACCGTGGCGGGGGCCGCCGTCGGTCTGACGCTGCTGCACTACGGCGGCTGGGAGCTGCTGCTCGTCGGCGCCGCCTGCATCCTCTTCGCCTACCTCTACACCGCCGGGCCGTGGCCGCTGGCCTACCACGGACTGGGCGACGTGGCCGTCATCCTCTTCTTCGGCGTCGTCCCCGTCGGATTCACCTACTACATCCTTGCCCACGACTGGACGTGGGAGGTGACGCTGGCCGGACTGGCCTGCGGACTGGTCATCGACACGATGCTGATGGTCAACAACTTCCGCGACCGTGTGGAGGACGCCGCCAGCGGCAAGCGCACGATTGTCGTCTGCCTCGGCGCCGGGGTCGGACGCTGGGGATACTTCGCCCTCGGCACGACGGCCACGCTGCTCTGCCTCGCCTTCGCACTCTTCGGGCGGTGGGGCGCCGCGCTGCTGCCGCTGCTCTACTGGGTTCTCTTCTTCTTCACGTGGCGCAAGATGGTCCGCATCGACCACGGCGAGGAGCTCAACGTCTGCCTGGGCGAGACGGCCCGCAACCTCACCCTCTTCGGGGTGCTGCTCACCGTCGGGCTGCTGCTCGGCTGACGCGGCCGGAACAAGGCAAAGGCAAGAGGCGCCGCATCCTTTCGACGGGAGGATGCGGCGCCTCTGTTTTCGGGCGGGGCGGCCGGGCGAAATCTCAGAGACGGCGGGCGGCGGCGCAAACCGCCCGACGCGGCAACCAACGGCAGCAACCGGCGTCAGCAACCGCCCGGCTTCAACCGGCGGCCTCAATAGAGGTAGAAGACGATGCCCGCGAAGTGGCAGGCGGCGCCGAGGTTGATGAGCAGGTGCCAGACCAGATGGTGGTAGCGGAACCCCTTGCGGGCGTAGAACCACGCCCCGAGCGTATAGAAGAGGCCGCCCGCGGCGATGAGCCACAGCAGCTGCGTCGAGGCGTTGCGCAGGAAGAGCGGCAGGAAGAAGAGAATCGTCCACCCCATGACCAGATAGATGGTCAGGCTCACGGCCGGGAGCGAACGCCGCGAGAGCGACTTGTAGAATATCCCGAAGAGCACCATCGCCCACTGCAGCACGGCGATGAGCACGCCCTGCCACCCGCCGATGACCGAGAGGGCGATGGGGGTGTAGCTGCCGGCGATGGCCACGTAGATAAAGATGTGGTCCAGGATGTGGAAGACCGCCTTGTGCTTCGAGGCGGGATTCATCGAGTGGTAGAGCGTCGAGGCGAGGAACATGAGGAAGAGCGAGATGACGAAGATGCTCACCGAAACGCAGGCCAGCACCGGCTGAGGGTCGTGCAGATAGGCCCACACCGCCGCGAAGGGGAGGGCGCAGAGCGCCAGAAGCGACATCACGCCGTGGGAGATGGTATTGGCAACCTCCTCACCCAGCGTGGGAAAATAAATTCGATTGTTGATGCGCAACATGGTTTCCAGAGGGTTTGTTGTGGTCAAAAGTAGAAATTTTTTCATATCTTTGTACGGTTAGGTTATCGACAATCACAAAATGGACTATTCACGCTACGAAAAACTCCGCGCACTGGTGCGCGGGAGTTTCTCGTCCGAGACCCAGCGTCTGGTTGACGAGGCGCTGGCCTATGCGGACGAACGACTCGCCGGGATGACCCGTTACGACGGCTCCCCGCTGCTCGAACATGGAGCGGGGGTAGCCTGCATCGTCATCTCGGAAATCGGGCTGGGGCGCAACTCCACCCTCTCCTCCATCCTGCACGACGTGGTGCGCATCGCCCACAAGCAGCAGACGCAGGAGGAGTTCCTCGCGCTGATGAGCGACCTGCGCGCCCGCTTCGGCGAGCAGGTGGCCGGCATCACCATGGGGCTCTGCAACATCTCGGAGCTGAAGCTCAAGGTAGCCAACGAACAGGCGGGCAACTTCCGCGACCTGATTGTCAGCTACTCGGAGGACCCGCGCGTGATTCTCATCAAGCTGGCCGACCGGCTCGAGGTGATGCGCTCGCTCGACATCTTCCCGCGCGAGAAGTGGCGCAAGAAGAGCTGGGAATCGATGAACCTCTACGCACAGATTGCCCACAAGCTGGGTCTCTACGGACTCAAGAGCGAGCTGGAGGACATCGCCCTGAAGTACCTCGAGCCGAAGGACTACGAGCACATCGTGGCCAAGCTCGAAGAGAGTGCCGACGAGCGCCGCGCCTTCATCGCCCGCTTCATCGTCCCCATTGAGGAGCGGCTGCAGAAGCTGGGCATCCGCTACCACATCAAGAGCCGCACCAAATCGATATTCTCCATCTGGAACAAGATGCAGAAGCAGCGCGTCCCCTTCGAAGGGGTCTACGACATCTTCGCCATCCGCATCATCATCGACTGCCCGCTGGAGGATGAGAAGCGGCTCTGCTGGACGGTCTACTCCATCGTCACCGACTTCTACACGCCCAACCCCAACCGCATGCGCGACTGGATATCCATCCCCAAGTCGAACGGCTACGAGTCGCTCCACACGACCGTCTCGGCCGAGGGGCGGTGGGTCGAGGTGCAGATTCGCACCGAGCGCATGGACGCCGTGGCCGAGCGCGGTATCGCGGCCCACTGGCGCTACAAGGGGGTAGGTCAGGGCGCCGCCACCAGCGAGCAGTGGCTCAGCCGGCTGCGCGAGCTGATGGAGGATACGCCCCATGCGCTGGCGCAGCGCTTCGACGCCAAGCCCGCCACGGGTGAAATCTTCGTCTTCACCCCCAACGGCGACCTGCGCAAGCTGCCCGAGGGGGCCACGCTGCTCGACTTCGCCTTCGACATCCACACCAATCTGGGGGCCACCTGCTCGGGCGGCAAGGTGAACAACCGCGCCGTCTCGATTCGCGAGGTGCTCCACAACGGCGACATCGTCGAGATTCTCACCCAGAAGAACCAGACGCCCAAGGCCGACTGGCTCTCGGTGGTGGTCACCTCGAAGGCGCGCAACAAAATCAAGTCCTTCCTGCGCGAGGAGCAGGCCAAGCATGCCCGCATGGGACGCGAGGAGCTCGAACGCAAGCTCAAGAACTGGAAATTCCCGCTCACGATGGACGAGGCGGTGGCCTACCTGGCCAAATACTTCAAGGTGCGGACCGGCACCGAGGTCTACGGCCTCATCGCGACGCAGAAAGTCGACCTGGCCTCCATCAAGGAGATTCTCACGCGCCACATCTCGGGTGCGGCCGAGGAGGAGCGGCGCGCCGCGGCGGCCGAGGTCGAACGTGCGAAGGCCGCAGCGCGCGAGGCGGCCCCCGCACGGAGCAGCGATGCGCTGATTATCGACGACGACATCTCGAAAATCCAGTACAAGCTGGCGCGCTGCTGCAACCCCATCAAGGGCGACGAGGTCTTCGGCTTCGTCACCATCGGCTCGGGCATCACCATCCACCGCACCGACTGCCCCAATGCGCGGCGCATGCGCGAGCGCTACCCCCACCGCGTCATCGAGGCGCGCTGGCGCTCGACGGCCGAGGGCTCCTTCCGCGCCTCCATCCGCATCGTGGCGGCCGACATGACCGGCATGGCCAACCACATCACCGAGGTCATCAGCCGCGACCTGAAGCTCAACATCCGCTCGATGAACTTCTCGGCCGCCTCGGGCGGCTGCGTCGAGGGGGTCGTGAGCGTCGAGGTCCCCGGCGCCGCGGTGGTCGACACGCTCATCCACTCCATCATGCGCATCAAGGGGGTGCAGCGGGCCTACCGCATCAACAACTGACGCGCGGTCGGGGGGGCGAGGCCACGTATGTTCCATGAACATTTCCTTTTTTATTTTACTATCAGATAAATGAATAACAAATCCATCAGCGTCGTTTTCGCCGACTCGTCGCATGCGCACTACGCACAGCGTATCTGCGACCTCATCTACGAGTCGGCCCTGCAGCGGGGCACGGGCATCGCCAAGCGGTCGCCCGAGTACATCGCGGCGAAGATGACCGGCGGCAAGGCCGTCGTGGCGCTGGACGGCGAGAAGCTCATCGGCTTCAGCTACATCGAGTGTTGGGAGCACGGCGATTTCGTCGCGACCTCCGGATTGATTGTCGACCCCGAGTACCGTCACATGGGACTCGCGGAGCAAATCAAACGACGAACATTCGAGCTGGCCCGACGACGATTCCCCTATGCGAAGTTATTCAGCATCACCACGTCGCTTCCGGTCATGAAGCTCAACTCGCGGATGGGATACGTTCCCGTGACTTTCTCGGAACTGACCGACGACGAAGAGTTCTGGCAGGGCTGCCAGGGATGTTGCAACTACGACATCCTCCAGCGCAACAACCGGCGGATGTGCCTCTGCACGGGCATGCTCTATGACCCGGCCAAGGAGCAGCCCCGGCAGTCGCGGCTGGCACCCTACGTGATGTTCATCCGCAACCGGTTCCGCAAGCTCTTCCACCTCAAGTAGCGGGAAGGCAGACGGAGCACACGCTCTCCGGGACGGTTTCCGGAGGGAGACAGACAACGAAAAACGTAAAATAAAAAGACAGGCAACAATGGAAAAGAAGAAAGTGGTACTGGCGTTCAGCGGCGGTCTGGACACCTCGTTCTGTGTAAAATACCTCTCCGAAGAGAAGGGTTACGACGTATATACGGCCATCGCCAACACGGGCGGCTTCTCGGCCGAAGAACTGGCGCGCATCGAAGAGCGCGCCCTGGCGCTGGGCGCCGTGAAGCACGCCACGCTCAACATCGAGCAGGAGTACTACGAAAAGAGCATCCGCTTCATGGTCTACGGCAACATCCTGCGCAACGGCACCTACCCCATCTCGGTCAGCTCGGAGCGCATCTTCCAGGCCATCGCCATCATCGAGTATGCCAAGCAAATCGGCGCCGACGCCGTGGCCCACGGTTCGACCGGCGCGGGCAACGACCAGGTGCGCTTCGACCTGACGTTCCAGGTGCTAGCCCCCGACATCGAAATCATCACCCCGACGCGTGACCTGACCCTCACGCGCGAATACGAAATCGACTACCTGCGCCGCCACGGCTTCGAGGCCGACTTCCGCAAGATGGAGTACTCCATCAACAAGGGGCTCTGGGGCACCTCCATCGGCGGCCGCGAGACGCTCCACTCGGAGCAGACGCTTCCCGAGGAGGCCTACCCGAGCCAGATTACCGCCACGGGCGAGGAGACGCTCCGCCTGGGCTTCACCGAGGGCGAGCTCACATCGGTCAACGGCACCCCCTACACCGACCACGTCGAGGCCATCCGCGCCGTCGAGGCCATCGGCTCGCGCTACGGCATCGGCCGCGACATGCACATCGGCGACACCATCATCGGCATCAAGGGACGCGTGGGCTTCGAGGCTGCCGCCCCGATGCTGATTATCGCCGCCCACAAGATGCTCGAGAAGCACGTGCTGACCAAGTGGCAGCTCTACTGGAAGGAGCAGGTGGCCACCTGGTACGGCATGTTCCTCCACGAGGCGCAGTACCTCGAGCCGGTCATGCGCGACATCGAGGCGATGCTCCTCTCGTCGCAGCGCAACGTCACGGGCGAGGTTGAGCTGACGCTCCGTCCGCGCTGCTTCACGCTGGTGGGCGTCTCGTCGACGTTCGACCTGATGAAGACCGACTTCGGCGAGTACGGCGAGGTGAACAAGGCCTGGACGGCCGACGACGTGAAGGGCTTCACGAAGATTCTGGCCAACCAAATCAAGATTTACTACAACGTCCAAAAGCGCAACGGACGATGATACGGGTCGGAATCATCGGCGGCGCCGGCTATACGGCCGGCGAGCTGCTCCGCCTGCTGGTGAACCATCCCGGGGTCGAGCTGGGCTTCGTCCACAGCACGAGCCATGCGGGCGATGCACTCACGGAGGTCCACGCGGGGCTCGACGGCCAGACCGGGCTGCGCTTCTGCGCGGAGTACGACCTGCAGGAGGTCGACGTGGTCTTTCTCTGCTCGGCCCACGGCGAGAGCCGCAAGTGGCTCGCCGCGCAGCAGCTCCCCGAGTCGCTGCGCATCATCGACCTGGCGCAGGACTTCCGCGACGAGAGCGAAGGGTTCGTCTACGGACTGCCGGAGCTCTGCCGCGAGCGGATTCGCGCGGTGCGCCGCGTGGCCAATCCGGGCTGCTTCGCCACGGCCATCCAGCTGGCGCTGCTGCCTCTGGCGGCGACCGGGCTGCTCGAGGACGAGGTGCACGTAACGGGCATCACCGGCTCGACCGGCGCCGGGGTGAAACCCTCGGCGACGACCCACTTCAGCTGGCGGAGCGACAACATCTCGGTCTACAAGTGCTTCACGCACCAGCACCTGCTCGAAATCGGCCGCAACCTGCGGCAGCTGCAGCCCTCGTTCGACCGCGACATCAACTTCGTCCCCATGCGGGGCGACTTCACCCGCGGCATTCTGGTCAGCCTCTACACGCGCTGCCGGCTCGACGAGCGGGAGGCTCGGCTCCTCTACGGCGACTACTACGAAGGGGCGGCCTTCACCCTCATGACGGAGCAGTACCCCGACCTCAAACGGGTGGTCAACACCAACCGCGCGCTGCTGCACGTGGCCCGCTACGGCGACAAGCTGCACGTGGTGTCGGTCATCGACAACCTGCTCAAGGGGGCCTCGGGCCAGGCCGTGCAGAACCTCAACCTGATGTTCGGTCTGGACGAGCGCGAGGGGCTGCGGCTCAAGGCCAGCGCCTTCTGATTCCCCACCCGGTGCCAGGGCACTCCCCGGCGCCCGACAGAACCCATCCGGCAGTGTCCCGACCCGCGTCGGGATGCGGCCGGGTGTATTCACCCCCAAACAACCGGGGGTCCACTCACCCAAAAACAACACGTACATGAAACCATTCAACGTATATACGCTCTACCCCACGGAGCCCGTCCGGGGCCGCGGCAACTTCGTCTACGACGCCGCCGGCACCGAGTACCTCGACCTCTACGGCGGCCATGCGGTCATCTCGCTCGGCCATGCCGACGAGACCTACGTCGACCGCATCGCGAAGCAGGTCGCACGACTGGGCTTCTACTCCAATTCGGTCGAAAATTCGCTCCAGTGCGAGCTGGCCGAGCGTCTGGGCCGCGCATCGGGCTACGACGACTACGCGCTCTTCCTCTGCAACTCGGGGGCCGAGGCCAACGAGAACGCCATGAAGCTGGCCTCGTTCCATACGGGCCGCTCGCACATCCTCGCCTTCACGGGTGCCTTTCACGGCCGCACGTCGGGGGCCGTCGCCGCGACGGACAATGCGGCGCTCCGCGCCCCCTTCAACGCGACGGACCACGTCGAGTTCGCCCCGCTGGGCGACCTGCAGCGGGTCGAGGAGCTGCTCGCGACGGGGCGCTTCGCCGCCGTCATCATCGAGGGCATCCAGGGCGTTGCGGGCATCCGCGTCCCCTCGGACGACTTCCTGCGCGGGCTGCGCGAGGCGACCCGCCGCCACGGCGTGCAGCTCATCCTCGACGAAATCCAGTCGGGCTACGGCCGCACGGGGCAGTTCTTCGCCCACCAGAAGGCGGGCATCCGCCCCGACCTGATTACCGTCGCCAAGGGGATGGGCAACGGCTTCCCCATCGGAGGCGTGCTCATCGCCCCCCACTTCGAGGCGAGGCCGGGGATGCTGGGCACCACCTTCGGCGGCAACCACCTGGCCTGCGCCGCCGCGCTGGCCGTGCTCGAGGTGATGGAGCGCGACCGCCTCATGGAGAATGCCGCCGCGACGGGCAGCTACCTGCTCGACCGGCTGAGCCGCATCGAAGGGGTGCACGACGTGCGGGGCCGCGGCCTGATGCTGGGCTTCGACGTCGAGGGGTCGGGGGCCGACTTCCGCCGCCGGCTGCTCTTCGAGAAGCACATCTTCACGGGCGGCGCCGGGAAGTCGACCGTCCGCCTGCTGCCGGCCCTCACGCTCACGCGCGAGCTGGCCGACCGCTTCCTCACTTCGCTCGGAGAGCTGCTCCGGGCCTGAACCGAAAAAAAAGAACGCAAGCCATGAAAAAATTTACCTGCGTAGAAGATATCGGCGACCTGCACCGTGCCGTCGCCGAGGCATTTGAAATCAAGCGCGACCGCTTCCGCCATACGGAGCTGGGGCGCAACCGCACGCTGCTGATGCTCTTCTTCAACTCGAGCCTCCGCACCCGCCTCTCGACCCAGAAGGCGGCGATGAATCTGGACATGAACGTCATGGTGCTCGACGTGAACCAGGGCGCCTGGAAGCTCGAGACCGAGCGCGGCGTGGTGATGGACGGCGACAAGGCCGAGCACCTGCTCGAGGCGATTCCCGTCATGGGCTCCTACTGCGACATCATCGGCGTGAGGTCGTTCGCCCGCTTCCGCGACCGCGCCGAGGACTACGAGGAGCGCGTGCTCGAGGAGTTCATCCGCTACTCGGGGCGCCCCGTCTTCTCGATGGAGGCCGCCACGCGCCACCCGCTGCAGAGCTTCGCCGACCTGCTCACCATCGAGGAGTACAAGCGCACGGAGCGTCCCAAGGTGGTCATGACCTGGGCGCCCCACCCCAACGCGCTGCCGCAGGCCGTCCCCAACTCCTTCGCCGAGTGGATGAACGCCGCCGGCTACGACTTCGTCATCACCCACCCCGAGGGGTACGAACTCGACCCGAAGTTCGTCGGCCACGCCCGCGTGGAGTACGACCAGCGGAAGGCGTTCGAGGGGGCCGACTTCGTCTATGCGAAGAACTGGGCCGCCTATACGGGCGACAACTACGGCAAGGTGCTGAGCCGCGACCGCTCGTGGACCGTCACGGCCGAGAAGATGGCCCTCACCCGCGACGCCTACTTCATGCACTGCCTGCCCGTGCGGCGCAACATGATTGTCACCGACGAGGTCATCGAGTCGCCGCGCTCGCTGGTCATCCCCGAGGCCGCCAACCGCGAAATATCGGCACAGGTGGTGCTCAAGAGGCTGCTGGAGGGGCTCGCACAATGAGGAGCGTCACGGTGATGAAAATCGGGGGCAACGTCATCGACGACCCCGCGGCGTTGAAGCGCTTCCTCGCCCAATTCGCCGCACTCAAGGGGCCCAAGGTGCTGGTCCACGGCGGCGGAAAGCTCGCCACGCGGCTCGCCGAGCGGCTCGAGCTGAAGACGCAGATGGTCGACGGCCGCCGCATCACCGAACGGGGGACGCTCGACGTGGTGACGATGGTCTACGCCGGACTCATCAACAAGCAGCTCGTCGCCGGCCTCCAGGCCGAGGGGTGCAACGCGCTGGGGCTGTCGGGCGCCGACGGTAACGTCGTCACGGCGCACCGCCGGGCCCCCGAGCCGATTGACTACGGCTTCGTGGGCGACATCGAGCGGGTGGACGACGCCCTGCTCGAGCGGCTGCTCGAGGCGGGGCTGACGCCCGTCTTCCCGGCCATCATGCACGACGGCCGCGGGACGCTGCTCAACTGCAACGCCGACGGGGTGGCCACGGCACTCGCCACGGCGCTCGCCCGCCGCATGCCGACCGACCTGGTCTTCTGCTTCGAGAAGCGCGGTGTGCTGCGCAACCCCGACGACGAGGGGTCGGTCATCCCCGAAATCACGGCCGACGACTTCGCGGCGCTGCGCGCCGAGGGGGTTGTCAGCAAGGGGATGCTGCCCAAAATCGAGCAGGCGCTGAAGGCCGTCGAGGCGGGGGTGCGCAGCGTTGTCATCCGCAGCGCCGACCATCTGGACGAGCCCTCGGGCACCGTCATCCGCCGCCGGGCGGCCGAGCAGTGAGACCCTCAGACCGGGCGGCCGGGCTGTAACCCCTTCGGGCCGGACGGTGGAGCAAAGACCTCCCCGGGTCAGGCAGCTGCACAATGGCCCTTTCGGGCCGGACGGCACATCCCGCAGCGCCCTTCCCCTCCCCCGAAGCGGCCCCGCAACGCCGCTCGGCCGCAAGACAAGGCCACAACAACAGACGAACCAAAGAGACGGAAAACCATGCAGGAGAACCTTCACCACGCAGCCGACGAGGCCGTCGGGCTGCTGCGCGAGCTCATCGCGCGCCCCTCGCACTCACGCAGCGAGGAGGCGACGGCCGGGCTGCTCTTCGACTTCCTTGCCGAGCGCGGGGCCGCCCCCGAGCGGCTCCACAACAACGTCTGGGCCCGCTCCGAGGGGTTCGACCCCGCACGGCCGACGCTGCTGCTCAATTCGCACCACGACACCGTACGCCCCGCGGGCGGATATACGCGCGACCCCTACACCCCCACCGTCGAGGGCGACCGGCTCTACGGTCTGGGGAGCAACGACGCCGGGGCCTCGGTCGTCTGCCTGACGGAGACCTTCCTCGCCTGGCGGCGTCGGCCGCTGCCGTTCAACCTCGTGCTGGCGCTCTCGGCCGAAGAGGAGTGCATGGGCGAGCATGGGATGCGGGCGCTGCTGCCGGCGCTCGGGCGCATCGACATGGCGCTCGTGGGCGAGCCCACCCGCATGCAGGCGGCCGTCGGCGAGCGGGGGTTGGTCGTGCTCGACTGCACGGCCCGCGGCCGCAGCGGCCATGCGGCGCGCGGCGAGGGGGTCAACGCCCTCTACATCGCGCTGGACGACATCGTACGGCTGCGCACGCTGCGCTTCGAGCGCTGCTCGGAGCTGCTGGGCCCCGTGGGCATCGCCGTGACGCAGATTGAGGCCGGCACGCAGCACAACGTCATCCCCGACCGGTGCCGCTTCGTGGTCGACGTCCGCACCACCGACGCCTACACCAACGAAGAGACGGTCGAGCTGCTGCGCCGCGAGCTCCGCTCCGAGGCCGTGCCCCGCTCGACACGCGTCCGCGCCTCGGCCCTCGCGGCGGAGCATCCGCTCTGCCGCGCCGCACGGGCCGCCGGCTGCACGACCTTCGTCTCGCCGACCACCTCCGACATGGCGCTCATGCCCTTCCCCTCGCTCAAGATGGGGCCCGGCGACTCGGCCCGCTCGCACACGGCCGACGAGTACGTGCGGCTTCCGGAGCTTGAGGCCGGCATCACCGGCTACGACACCTTCATCGAGGCGCTCCGCCGCGAGGCGGAACACCTCGGCTGACCCTTCGGCGGGGAGCGCCCCACGGCGGCGCACTCCGCACGCATGTTTCACCTTTCACCCGAAAAAACGCAACATACCGATATGGCAGGAAAACTCTGGGACAAGGGCTTCGAGCCCGACGCACACATCGAAGCCTACACCGTGGGCAACGACCGCGAACTCGACCTGCGGCTGGCCCGCTACGATGTCGAGGGGTCGCTGGCCCACATCACGATGCTCGAGAGCATCGGACTGCTCACCCGCGACGAACTGGAACGGCTGACGGCCGGATTGAAGGAGATTGCCGCCGAGATTGAGGCGGGGCGCTTCGAGATTGAGCCCGACACCGAAGATGTACACTCGCAGGTCGAGCTGCTGCTCACCCGCCGTCTGGGCGACGTAGGCAAGAAGATTCACTCGGGCCGTTCGCGCAACGACCAGGTGCTCGTCGACCTCAAGCTCTTTCTGCGCGACGAGCTGCGGCAGACGGCGGCGGCCGTCCGCACGCTCTTCGACCGGCTGCAGGAGCTCAGCGAGCGCTACCGCGACGTGCTGATGCCGGGCTACACCCATCTGCAGGTGGCCATGCCCTCGTCGTTCGGTCTCTGGTTCGGCGCCTACGCCGAGACGCTCGTCGACGACCTGCGCCTGGTGGCGGCCGCCTACCACATCGCCAACCAGAATCCGCTGGGCTCGGCGGCGGGCTACGGCTCGTCGTTCCCGCTCGACCGCACGATGACCACGCGGCTGCTCGGCTTCGAGACGCTCCACTACAGCGTCGTGGCGGCGCAGATGAGCCGCGGCAAGTGCGAACGGGCCGCCGCCAACGCCATTGCGGCCGTCGCCGCGACCGTCGGGCGGCTGGCCATGGATGTCTGCCTCTTCATGAGCCAGAACTTCGGCTTCGTCTCGCTGCCCGACGAGCTGACCACCGGCTCGAGCATCATGCCCCACAAGAAGAACCCCGACGTCTTCGAGGTGATGCGGGGGCGCTGCAACCGGCTGCAGTCGGTGCCCAACGAAATCGCCCTGCTGACGACCAACCTGCCGTCGGGCTACCACCGCGACCTGCAGCTGCTCAAGGATATCCTCTTCCCGGCGACAAGCGAAATCCGCCGCACGCTCGCCATGTGCACCTTCATGGTGGACAGCCTGCGCGTCAACACCCACATCCTCGAGGATGCGCGCTACGACTACCTCTTCACGGTCGAGGAAGTGAACCGGCTGGTGCTCGAGGGGGTTCCCTTCCGCGAGGCCTACCGCCGCGTCGGCATGGAGGTCCAGCGGGGCGAATACCGCCCCGTCAAGGAGGTGCACCACACCCACGAGGGGAGCATCGGACGGCTCTGCACCGAGGAAATCCGCCGCAAGATGGAGTCGGTGATGAAGGAGTTCGAATAACGCCACAGGCACCGCACCACGGGCGCAACGACCGTACGGGCCGCCGCTCTGCAGCAGGAAGGGCTTCCGAAAGGGAACCTCCACGGGGCAGGGCGGCGGCCCTTTTTTTCGCTGCGGGAGGGCTGCCGGGGCAAAAAAATCACTTTTTTTCTAAAAAAATTATTGTTCGCCTCCGGAGCCTGCCGCGGCACAAATGTCACCAAACGAAACCCTTTTCTTCCAAAATCGTAAGCCCAATCCGGCAAAAACGGCCCGAAACCCCGCTCCGCGCCGGAGCCGGCCCGCCCCCGGGCACTTGCATAATTGCCTCAAACAACTAACTTTGTAAAAAGGATTGCTCCTCCGGGGCACTCCTTTCCCTTTTTTCCCACATGTTTCACCCCCTTAAAAACATTTGTGCTTATGAAGAGATTTTGGACCCATCGGTGCTTTGCGGCGCTGTTTGCCGTGCTGCTGTTGACGACAACCGGTTGCAAGGAGGACAATGCGGAGGAACCCGCTCCCCCGTCGAACGTGACGACGACCCTGCAGCCTGAAGTGGTTCCCGCCGAGGGAGGAACGATAACCATCACCTGTGCCATCGAGAATCCCGTGACGTCGGCCCGCCTCGAGGCCCGCACCGACGAGGAGTGGATAACCAACCTCACCGTGCTCGAGCAGGAGGCCAAGGTGACGGCCGTCGCCACCGCCAACGAGCTTCTGGAGGAGCGCACCGGTACCGTGACGCTCGCCTACGACGGCAAGGAGTACCCCGTCGAGATAACCCAGTCGGCCCGCGTGCTGCCCTATGCGCTCACGGCGACCGGGATAACCCACTGCGACGCCCTCATCAGCATCGTGCCCGTCGACAAGGAGGCCGCCTACTACTCGGCCGTTGCCCCGGCCGAAGGGTTCGATGCCGCCACCGTCGCCGCACAGAACCTCGCAGCCTTCACCGCCGCGGCCGAAGAGGCCGGCCAGAGCCTCGCGGAGTACCTCGCCACCGTCACCCGGAGCGGCGACGCGGAGTACCACCCCGCACGGCTGACCCCCGAGACCTCCTACGTGGCCTACGCCTACGGCATCGACCAGTCGGGCACCGCAACGAGCGAAGTGGTCGTCTGCACCTTCGACTCGCAGGCCGTAGCCGCGGGCGAGATGACCGGCAGCACCATCGAAATCGAGGCGCAGAGTCTCACCTCGACCTCGGTAGCCGTCCTCTTCAAGCCCTCCGACCCCTCAATCTATTACTACTACGAGATGTTCGATGCGGCGGGCTACGAGGAGGTGCGCGACAACCTGCCGGCCCATATCTACAACTACTACATCGAGCAGGTGACCGACTACTGGTCGCTCGAGATGGCCGTGAAGTACTCGAGCGCCTATGGTGAGAAGACGGTGCAGAGCAAGGAGCTCACCCCCGAGACGACCTACTATGCGCTGGCCGTGGGCGTGAACCTCGAAGGACTCATCAACACCGAGGTGGCCGTACTCGAAATCACCACCCCCGAAGAGACCCCATCGACTACGGCTTCACCTTCAGCACCGACGCCGTGACGGCCACCGGAGCCACCGTGACGGTCACCCCCAACGACGTGCGCGCCTTCTACTACTGGGACGTGATGACCGACGCCGAGTACACGGAGCTGAACGGCGACGAGGAGAAAATCGCCGCCTACTTCCTCGAGAAGATGGATGCCAAGCGCATCGAGCAGTACGGCGACTACGCGATGTTCTTCCCGCTGCCCAGCTACATCGTCTCGCAGTGCTCCGAAGGGTTCGACGGGCCGGACAGCTACACCTTCGGCACGCTCTCGCCCGCAACGACCTACCATCCCTACGCCTTCTGGGTTGACCAGGAGACCGGAGAGCCCTCCTCGGAGACCTCCTTCGGCGAGGCCTTCACCACCAAGGAGCTGACCTTCTCGAACGCCGCGGCCGAGCCGACGCTCTGGCTCACCGACGGAGACGACTGGGCCGACCTCAGCCCCATGGGCTACATGTTCCTCCGCGGGCTGGCCGTCCCCGGCGCACGCCTTGAGCCCAATGCCGACGCCGCGCACTGGTATTCGAACATCTACAAGGCTGCAGACATCGCCTCGACGGATGACCTGCTGCTGGGCTCGTCGCTCATCAACAGCAGCTACAACATGGACAAGAGCTCCTACAACCTCTCCTACGGCGTGGCGTGGGACGACACCGAGTATGTGATTGTCAGCATCGCCGTCGACGCCGAGGGCAACCGCGGCGAGCTGCGCAAGGTTCCCTTCAAGGTCGACAAGTCGCTGGTCGAGGAGCTCACCGAGCTGCCGTAACGGCCGCGGCCGCGGGCGGAGGAGGTCCCTGCCTCCGCTCCGGCCGGCGGTCGCCGGCCCCGAAGAGGGCCGGTCCGGAGCATTGACGGCCCTGCGAAGGTTCGGGCCGAATGGTTGCAAGCCCGAAGGGTTGCAGGCCCGAAAAGTTGTTGGTCCGAAAAGCTGTTGGTCCGAAAAGCTGTTGGTCCGAAGGGTTGCAGTCCCGAAAAGCTGTTGGCACGAAGGGTCTCAGGCCCGGCTCCGCAGGCCATCCTGCCCGCCGCCCGAACCCGGGGCTTCAGCTCCTCCACATCGGCTCTCCGCGGACATGGGCCCCGGACTCCGGAGACGACAGCGGCCAAAACGGCAACGCCCAAAACGAAGCGTCCCGCCTCCACAGAGAGGCGGGACGCTTTTTCGTTGCGGTGCGGAAGCGAATCAGTCGACCGGAATATCCTTGTTGACGTTCTTCGAACCGACGAGCGCGTAGTAGAGGATGTAGCAGAGGCAGAGGATGATGACCCAGTAGCTGGCCAGATAGCCGGCCAGGTCGGCTACGTAGCCCTGGATGAGCGGAAGGATACCGCCACCGCAGACCATCACCATGAAGATGCCCGAGCCTACCGAGGTGTACTTGCCCAGACCCTCAACGGCCAGGTTGAACAGGCCGCCCCACATCACCGAGGTGCAGAGGCCGCACAGCACGAAGAAGACCACGCCCACGGGAACGCTCGCCAGACCGAAGCTGATGTCCGAACGGAAGACGGGCATCGAGACCGTGGCGGTCGTCGGAGCGAAGATGCCGATGAGGACGAAGATGATGGCCAGAGCGCTGACGAAGGCAATTTGCACGCGGCTCGAGACCTTGGCGCCAACCAGACCGCCCAGCAGACGGCCACACATCATCAGGAACCAGTAGGTGCCCACCACCGAACCGGCGATGGCCGTGTCGAGCCCCATGCCGACGGCGCCCGAGGCCCCGTCACGCGCCGAGGTGAGGAAGAGGTTGATGAAGTTGGGGATGCCCACCTCGACACCCACATAGATGAAGATGGCCACCGTACCCAGTACGAAGTGACGGAACGACATGGGACCGTACTTGTCGTTGGCGTCCTTCTTCTCCTCGAGGGCGTAGGGTTCGGGAATCTGCATGAGCCACAGCACGATGAATGCCACGGCGAAGATACCCATCGCGATGAAGAGGGCGGGAGCCGCGTCGCTCAGGCGTGCCTTGGCCACGTCACCCATGAGGTAACCCACCAGCACGGGGACAATCGTCGCCGAGATGGAGTTGAGCGAACCGCCGAACTGGATGAGCTGGTTGCCGCGCTTGCCGCCGCCACCCAGCGTGTTGAGCATCGGGTTGACCACCGTGTTGAGCATGCACATCGAGAAGCCCGAGATGAAGGCGCCGACCAGATAGACATAGAAGGGGGCAAACGAGGTGCCGTCGCCCGAGCCGGTGCGGCCGGCGAGGAACTGGACACCCACGCCGATGAAGCCGACGGCGATGGCGGCCAGCGCCGTCTTCTTGTAGCCGATGCGCTTGAGCATCAGACCTGCCGGAAGTCCCATGAAGAAGTAGGCGATGAAGTTGGCGGCATTACCCAGCTGCGACATCCAGTTCGGAAGGGCGAACTGATGCTTGACGATGACACCCAGAGGGTTGGTGAGGCCCGTCACGAAGGATATCATCGCAAAGAGCGCGAACATCATGATGATGGGCAGGATGTAACTTTTTTTCTGTTCCATTACGAGTTTATTTAGGTTTTTGTTCTGTCTGTTCCGTCATCCGGCGACGCACTCACTCACATACACGCTCTTCACTCCTGCTCACCGATGTCTGTTTTTCATGTCATGTGTCATGCTCCGCACCGCCGCATCTGCGGCCCGGCACTTCCGGCCCACGGACAGCTCCGGTCCTCCGCTCCCCGTCTGCACTTCCGGCCCCGGGTTCTCCGACTCTTTCGCTCTTCCGGCCCGGGTTTTCCGGCTCCTTGCTCTCCCGGCCGCACTTCCGGCCCCGGGTTCTCCGGCTCCTTCGCCCCCCGGCAGCGGCTCAGCGGTCGCGCTCGGCGACGTAGGCGCAGAGGTTGGCCAGCGCCGTACGGGCGGGCGAATCCTCGTAGGTCGAGAGCAGGTCGAGGGCCCGCCGGAGGTATCCCTGCATCACGCGGGCCGCAGCCTCGAGGCCACCCTCCTCGACCACCGTACGCTGGAGCAGCGCCACCGACTCCTCGTCCTCGTGGCAGCGGGCCAGACGCTCCAGCAGCTCGCTGCGGCGCTCCGCGTCGACACGCTCGAGCACGTCGAGCAGCGGCAGCGTGATTTTGCCCTCGCGCAGGTCGTTGTTCGAGGGCTTGCCGGTGCGGGCCGACGGCGAGAAGTCGAGGATGTCGTCCTGAATCTGGAAGGCCATGCCCAGCGCCTCGCCGAAGCTGCGCATAAGCTCCACCCGTTCGCGGGGCGCACGCACGGCCAGCGCACCGACCGAAGCGCTCGTTCCGAGCAGGCTGGCCGTCTTCTTATGGATGATTTCGAGGTAGCTCTGCCGCGTGGTGTTCTGCTTCTCGGCGCAGTCGCTCTGGAAAATCTCCCCTTCGCAGAGCGCCGTAATTGAGTTGCAGACGTGGGTCACCAGGTCGAACTGACCGCTCGAAAGACCTATGTTCATATTACGGGCCAGGATGTAGTCACCCAGCAGCACCGCCTTGCGCGACTGCCAGCGGGCGTTGACCGAGGCCCGTCCGCGGCGCTCGGCCGACTCGTCGATGACGTCGTCGTGGATGAGCGACGCCACGTGAATCATCTCCACAAGCATCGCCGCCAGCGAGACGCGCGGCCCCAGACGTTCCGTCTTCACGGGCGCATTCATCGCCGCCGAGAGCATCACCAGCGTGGGGCGAATCCCCTTGCCGCGCGACGAAAGCGCATAGCGCAACATCTCTTCGAGCAAATCCCCTTCTGCCGTAAACTGCCGGGCCACAAACGCATCAAACTCCTCCAGGTCGGCCGCCACGGGTTTGCGGATTATATCGAGTGTTATCATAAACGGATACTCTTTTGCTTCGCAAAGATAGTTATTTTTCGCCACAACGACGCGTGAGTAAATGTTTTTTCGTACCTTTGGCAGTCGGTTAACCACTGAAACGATGAATTTTCCGAACGATACGAAGGCCCGATGGATGGCCCCGGCAGCGGCCCTGCTGCTCTTTCTGGTGGTGAGCATCTTCTACTTCGCGCCCCAGTTCCGGGGCGAGGTGCTGCCCCAGCACGACGTGCTCCAGTACCGGGGCATGAACAGCGACATCGAGCGCACGCGCACCCAGACGGGCGAGGACCCGCAGTGGACCGGAGGCATGTTCGGCGGCATGCCCGCCTACCTGATTAACGTGGCCTATCCGGCCCAGCTGGTCAAGCAGAGCGTCGGCCGCATCTCGAAAATCATGGACATCCCCGCCTCGCTGCTCTTCTTCTCGATGGTGGCCATGTGGCTCATGCTCCTCATGTTCGGCGTCAACCCCTGGGTGGGCATCGTCCCGGCGCTGGCCTACGGACTCTCAACCTACTTCCTGCTGAGCATCGGCGCGGGCCACATCACCAAGATGTGGGCCGTGGTCTACGCACCGCTGATGATGGGCGGCGCGTGGATAACCCTGCGGGGCAACATGTGGGTCGGCGGCGCGCTGACGGCGCTGGCCGCCTCGCTCGAAATCGGCGCCAACCACCCCCAGATTACCTACTACTTCCTGCTGGCGATGGGGCTCTTCTGGCTCTCGGAGGGCATCGTTGCGCTCCGGCAGCGCCACCTCGCCTCGTTCGCCCGCCGCACGGCGGTGCTGGCCGCAGCGGGAATTCTGGCCGCCGGCTCCAACTTCTCGCCCCTCTGGTACACGCTCCAGCACTCGAAGGAGACCACGCGCGGCGGCTCGGAGCTCGCCGAGGCGGGCGAGGAGACCTCCCGCGGCCTCGACCTGGAGTATGCCACGGCGTGGAGCTACGGCCGCGCCGAGAGCTTCAACCTGCTCGTGCCCGACTTCATGGGGCGCGACTCGGCCACCGGCTTCTCGTCCGACGGCGAAGTGGCGGCCGTATTGAACGACTACGGACTGCGCGGCGCCGCCGAACAGCTGCCCGCCTACTGGGGCGAGCAGCCCTACACGGGAGGCCCCACCTACCTCGGCGCCGCGGCGCTGATGCTCGCCGCGCTGGGCATCGCCCTGGCCAGCGGCCGCAACAAGTGGTGGCTCGTGGCGGCCAGCGTGGCGGCGCTGCTGCTCGCCTGGGGCCACAACTTCATGGGACTCACCCAACTGGCGTTCAAATACCTGCCCGGATACGACAAGTTCCGCACCGTGACGATGATTCTGGTTATCGTGCAGTGGGCCGTGCCGCTGCTGGGCGCGCTGGCGCTCATGCCGCTGTGGCGGGGCGAGGTGCCGCGCCGCAGGCTGTTGCGGGCGCTGGGCTGGTCGGCCGGCATCACGGGCGGCCTCTGCCTGGTACTGGCGCTGGGCGGCGGGTCGCTCTTCGACTTCGGCCGCACGGAGAGCACGACCTTCATGACCGACCAGTTCCACCACATCTTCCAGGCCAACGGCATGCAGGAGTACATCGACCGCGGTGCCGACGTCGAGTGGGGCGAGGCGGCGGGTGCCGCCATGGCGGCCGAACGGGCCCGGATGATGAGCGCCGACGCGTGGCGTTCGCTGCTCTTCGTGGTGCTGGCGGCCGGATGCGTGGCGCTCTATGCCTTCGGGCGCATCCGGCGCGGGGCGCTGGTGGCGCTGCTGGGCGTGGTGGTGGTCGCCGACCTGCTGCCGGTCGACCGCCGCTTCCTCTCCGACGAGAACTTCGTGCCGGCCCGCCGCCAGCAGATTGTACCCACGGCGGCCGACAAGGAGATACTGGCCGACAAGGGTGAGCCCGGATACCGGGTCTTCAACCTCACGGTAAGCCCCTTCAACGACGCCACGACCTCCTACTTCCACCGCTCGGTGGGCGGCTACCACGGCGCCAAGCTCTCCCGCTACCAGGACCTCATCGACCGCTACCTCTCCAACGGCGACGAGCAGGTGCTCGACATGCTCAACACGCGCTATCTAATCGTCCCGGGCGACGACGGCACCCCGCAGATCGTGCGCCGCACGACGGCCTTCGGCGCCGCATGGTTCGTCGACAGCCTTCTCGAGGCCTCCACGCCCCGCGAGGAGATTGAGCTGCTGGGGCAGGTCAACCTCCGCACGACGGCCGTCGTGGCGGAATCGGCACGGGAGGCGATGCAGGGATTCCGGCCCGCGAAGGAGGACTCCCTCGCCACGGCGCGCATCACCCTGACGGAGTACCGGCCCAACCGCCTCGTCTATGAATACAGCGCCCCCCGGGAGGCGATGGCTCTCTTCTCGGAAATCTACTACGACAAGGGCTGGCGTGCCTTCGTCGACGGGCAGGAGGCCCCCTACTTCCGGGCCGACTACCTGCTGCGGGCCATGCTGCTCCCGGAGGGCGACCACACCGTCGAGTGGCGTTTCCGCGCCCCGGGCTGGGGTGCGGCCGAGACGGTGACGGGCATCTGCTCGGCGCTTATCCTTCTGGGAGCCGTCGCGGCGCTCCTCCTCTCGCTGCGCCGCCGGAAGGTTGCCGGCACCGACACGGAGCAGCCCGACGGGCCCAAATCTCAAAAGGGGCAGAAGGGCGAATAGTCCGCCCGGACAGGACAACCGGGGAACGACCAGGCAGGGCGGCCGGGGGAAATATGCCGGGATGCGGCGGGCGGAGGAAATAACCGGACTGCCGCCGGGGAGCCGCGGAAAGCCACAGGAGACCAAAGGTGACTGCGAAGAGTGGTCGGGTGCCACGGAAAGCCACCGGAAAACCGCCGGAAAAAGCCACCGAGAGGCTTCGGGAAGTTGCAGTGCAGGAGGCAACCTGGAAAAATGCTGGAAAAACGCCGGTCGGGGCCGCAGGGTCGGCCGGCAAATCGGAGACAAGAGATGAAAGACGACAAGAGACTCAAGCGGAAAGTCCGCAATTCATACATCGTATCGACCGTCAGCGTGGCGCTGGTCCTCTTTTTGCTGGGGTCGGTGGGATACCTGATGGTCGCCGCCATGAAGATGGCCGACACGCTGCAGCGGAGCATCGCCGTGACGGTCGAACTGCGCAACGGACTCTCGGAGGAGGAGCGCGAGGCCATCAACCGCACGCTGACGGCCGAAGAGCTGGTGGCCACCATCGCCTTCTCGTCGAAGGAGGAGAAGATTGAGGATGCCGAGTTCCGCAAGATGTTCGCCAGCGAGTTCGAGGAGCTGCTGGGCGAGAACCCCCTGCGCGACTCCTTCGAGCTGACCCTCACGGCCGGCTCGTCGGACGAGGAGCAGCTCGACGCCTTCATCGCCCGCACGGAGGCGCTCGAAGGGGTGGAGTGCGTCTCCTACCCGGCGCAGGTGGCCCGACAGATGCACGCCACGGTGGGCAAGATACGGCTGGTGCTGCTGCTCTTCGGCGGCGCGCTGCTCGTCATCTCGCTCATCCTGCTCAACAACACCATCCGGCTGGCCATCTTCTCGAAACGCTACCTCATCAACACGATGAAGCTCGTCGGCGCCACCAAGTGGTTCATCATGAAGCCCTTCCTGGCCAGCAGCGTCACCCAGGGGCTCGTTGCCGGAGTGGTCGCCTCGCTGCTCTTCGCCGCCACGGTCTACGGGCTGAACGAGGCGGTGCCCGAGCTGCTGACCATCGCCGAGGCGACCAAAATCGCCATCATCGTCGGCGCGATGCTGCTGGGGGGCGTGGTCATCTCGCTCCTCTTCACGCTGGTGGCCCTCAACAAGTTCGTCAACATGAAGTCCAACAAGATATATCTTTACTGATACCGATTCACCGATGAAAAAAGAGCACAAAACGCCTTCGGAGCAGAGCGACCCCCGCATGCCCCTCACACGGCGCAACTACATCCTGCTGGCCGTCGGCTTCGCCGTCATCCTTCTGGGGTTCATCCTCATGGCAGGCGGCGGCAGCGACTCGCCCGACGAATTCAACTACGCCATGTTCTCGTGGCGGCGCATCACGCTGGCCCCGATTCTGGTTGTCGGAGGATTCGTCATCGAAATCTTCGCCATCATGAAGCGCTTCCGCAACGAATAAACCCGCCCGACGGTCGCTCGCGTCGCTGCGCCCCGGCCCCAGTGACCCGTCCCGGCGCGGCGCCTCCGCACAACGACAAAAAGCCTATAGAAACAATGGATACACTGCAAGCCATCCTGCTCGGAATCGTGCAGGGCATCACCGAATTCCTCCCCGTCTCGAGCAGCGGCCACCTTCAGATTGCCAAGGAGCTGCTGGGCGTCGAGCTGGAGGAGAACCTCTCGTTCGACGTCACGCTCCACGCCGCTACGGTGCTGAGCACCATCGTCGTCTTCTGGCACGAAATTGTCCGCCTCATGCGGGGGCTCTTCTCGCGCCGCTTCAACGAGGAGCAGGCCTACGTGCTCAAGCTCCTCCTCTCGATGCTCCCCATCGGCATCGTGGGCTTCCTCTTCAAGGAGCAGCTCGACGCGCTGCTCGGCTCGCCCGCCATCCTGGCCATCGTGGGGGCCATGCTGTTGCTGACGGCCGCCCTGCTCGCCTTCGCCTACTACGCCAAGCCGCGCCCCAAGGAGCGGATTTCCTACCGCGACGCCCTGCTCATCGGCGTGGCGCAGGCCTGCGCCGCCATGCCCGGACTCTCGCGCTCGGGCTCGACGATTGCCACCGGCCTGCTGCTGGGCAACCGCAAGGCCGCCGTGGCCCAGTTCTCGTTCCTCATGGTGCTGGCCCCCATCATGGGCGAGGTGCTGCTCGAGGCCGCAAAGGGGGAGCTGTCGGCCGGCATCGGCACCGTGCCGATGCTCTGCGGCTTCCTGGCCGCCTTCATCTCGGGATGGCTCGCCTGCCGCTTCATGATTGGAATCGTCAAGCGCGGCAAGCTCATCTGGTTCGCACTCTACTGCGCCGCCGCCGGCATCGTCTCCATCCTCAGCTACACGCTCCACGCATGACGCCGCAACACGACCTGCGCGATGTAAACTTCGAGGAGGGGTACATCGCCGTCATCGACAAGCCGCTGCGCTGGACCTCGACCGACGTGGTGCGCAAGGTGAAGTTCGCCCTGCGCCGCGCTGGCTACCGCAAAATCAAGGTGGGCCATGCCGGAACGCTCGACCCGCTGGCCACGGGCATCCTGCTGGTCTGCATCGGCCGCGCCACCAAGCAGGTCGACGCCCTGCAGGCCGAGGAGAAGGAGTATGTGGCCGACGTGATGCTGGGGGCCACCACCCCGAGCTACGACCTCGAGCACCCCGTCGACCAGACCTACCCCATCGACCACATCACGCGCGAGGGGGTCGAGCAGGCGCTCGCCGCCCTCACGGGCGAACGGCTCCAGACGCCGCCCCTCTACTCGGCCAAGAAAATCGAGGGGACGCGCGCCTACGAACTGGCCCGCGCCGGCGAGGAAGTGGCGCTGCGCCAGGCGCTCATCACCATCTACGAGCTGCGGCTCGAGGAGTACGACCTGCCCCGCATCCGCATCCGCGTGCGCTGCAGCAAGGGGACCTACATCCGCTCGCTGGCCCGCGAAATCGGCGAGGAGCTCCACAGCGGCGCCCATCTGACCTCGCTGCGCCGCACGCGCAGCGGCGGTTTTACGGCCGACGAGGCGTGGCAGCTCGACGATTTTATGAAAAAACTCTCGGAAATTGAAACAAAAAAGACTTTTCCACGTATAGAAAAATACTGATTGTTTGTTGTTTCAAGCGTCGAAAAGTCAAATTTCTCAACATATCATGAAACTTTCGCAATACGGCTACGACTTCAGCCCCGACATGCTGGCCAAATATCCGGCGGAGAACCGTGACGAGGCGCGGCTGATGGTCATCAACCGCTCGAAGGGTACCATCGAGCACCGCATCTTCAAGGATATTCTCGACTACTTCGAGGAGAAGGACCTCTTCGTCTTCAACGACACGAAGGTCTTCCCGGCCCGCCTCTACGGCAACAAGGAGAAGACGGGGGCCGAAATCGAAATCTTCCTGCTGCGCGAGCTCAACCGCGAGCTGCGGCTGTGGGACGTGCTGGTCGACCCGGCGCGCAAAATCCGCATCGGCAACAAGCTCTACTTCGGCGACGACGACCTGCTGGTGGCCGAGGTCATCGACAACACCACCTCGCGCGGCCGCACGCTGCGCTTCCTCTTCGACGGCTCCTACGACGAGTTCAAGGCGGCGCTCTTCAAGCTGGGCGAGACGCCCCTGCCGCGCTGGGTGCGCGAAAAGGTCGAGCCCGAGGATGCCGAGCGCTACCAGACCATCTTCGCCCGCCACGAAGGGGCCGTGGCTGCCCCGACGGCCGGCATGCACTTCTCGAAGCACCTGATGAAGCGCATGGAAATCAAGGGGGTCGACAGCGCCTTCATCACGCTCCACGTGGGTCTGGGCAACTTCCGCACGGTCGACGTCGAGGACCTCTCGAAGCACAAGATGGATTCCGAGCAGTTCTTCGTCACGGAGGAGGCGGCCGAGGCGGTCAACAACGCCAAGCGCAGCGGCCACAAGGTGGTCTCCATCGGCACGACGGTGATGCGCACGCTCGAGACGGCCGTCTCGACCAACGGCATGATCAAGCCCATGGAGGGGTGGACCAACAAGTTCATCTTCTACCCCTACGACTTCACGGTGGCCGACGCCATGGTCTCGAACTTCCACCTGCCCTACTCCACGCAGCTGATGATGGTGGCGGCCTTCGGCGGCTACGACACCGTCATGAACGCCTACAAGGTGGCCAAGCAGGAGGGCTATCGCTTCGGCACCTACGGCGACGCGATGCTGATTCTTTAAGAAATTTTTCGTATCTTTGCACGGACGCATCCCTGCATCGCCGGGCCGACGCTCACCCGAGGCAGGGTGCCATTCACCGAAAACAGTCTGTCATGGCATCAAAGATTCTGTACGTGTGTCAGGAAATCGCCCCCTATCTGCCCGAAACGGAGGAGGCGAAGCTGTGCCGCATGCTTTCGCAGGCAATGCAGGAACGCGGGAATGAAATCCGCACGTTCATGCCTCGCTACGGGTGCATCAACGAACGGCGGCACCAGCTGCACGAGGTAATCCGCCTCTCGGGCATGAACCTCATCATCGACGACAACGACCACCAGCTCATCATCAAGGTCGCCTCGATACCCTCGGCACGCGTGCAAATCTACTTCATCGACAACGACGACTACTTCGCCCGCAAGGCGGTGCTCAAGGATGCCGACGGCAACTACTTCGCCGACAACGACGAACGGGCCATCTTCTTCGCCCGCGGCGTGCTCGAGACGGTCAAGAAGCTGCGCTGGACCCCCACGGTGGTCCACTGCCACGGCTGGCTCGCGAGCGTGGTGCCGGTCTATCTGAAGCGAATCTTCGCCGACGACCCCATCTTCAGAGATGTGAAGATTGTCGTCTCGCTCTACGACGACAGCTTCCCCGGTGAACTGGAGCGTGAGTTCCGTACGAAAATCGCCCACGAAGGGGTCAAGGACAAAAATCTGTCGATTCTCGAGGCCCCGTCATACGAAAATCTCTGCCGCTTCGTTATGAAGTATGCCGACGGTGTGGTCGTCGGCTCCGCAGGAGCGGATGCCGCGGTCGTCGAACTGGCCCGCCGCAGCGGGAAACCCCTGCTCGAGTACCAGTCGCCCGACGAGGCAGACTTTTTCGACAATTACAACCGATTCTATGAAGCACTCCAATAACCTCAGCCGTGTGCTCCGGAGCCTGGCCGTCGTGGCCGCCGCCGGAGCGATGACTTTTGCAGGTTGCACGAAGGTGGACGACACGCTGGGCTCGAACCTCATTCCCGAAAACCAGGAGTTGAAGGCGGGCTTCACGACCCTCGGCGGGCGTCTTGCCAACGGAGAATTCAACCCCAACAAATACTTCGAAACGCGCCTCTACCAGACCGATTCGATTATCTCGTCGAATCTCGGCTCGGGCTACATGGGTACGATGCTCAGCGACACGTTCGGACTGCGTACGGCGGGCTTCCTCTCGCAGTACGTGAGCTACTACGCCGTCGACTCGGGATACTTCGGCTACCGGCCGATTTTCGACTCGGCGCAAATCATGCTCGGCATCAGCAGCTACACGGGCGACACGCTCCAGCCCCAGACCTACTACGTCTACGAGGTGCTGAGCAACAAGTACATCACCGAAAAGCCTCTGGGCGAGGGGAAGAGCGAGCGCGACTCGAACTACTACCTCAACTTCGACCCCGTAAAGGAGGGCATCATCTCGGCCGACTCGAAGCCGCTCTTCGAGTTCACCTTCCCCGACGGGAAGAAGACCGGCCCGGCGACCACCGCCGTGACGATGACGGCCACCGACGAGGGGCGCGCCTTCGTGCGGCGTCTGATGCTGCAGGAGGGCAAGTACAAGGACGACTACTCGGTCTACAGCCTCGACAGCATCGAGCAGTTCATCGAGGAGTTCAAGGGGCTCTACATCATCCCCAAGGAGGATGCCACCTCGGGCGGCGCCGTCTATACGACGAAGCTCGAATCGACCGGACTCTCAATCTACGGACGTAACCGTCTGGAGAGCGACCCGACGCTCATCAAGGATACCATCGGACTGGTCTTCTACTTCTACGACGAGCAATCCAAGGCGGGCAACCTCTCGGTCAACACCATCCGTCGCGACTACAGCAAGGCGACCGTCAGCGGCGATTTGCGCATCAACCTCGACGACGCGGTCGAGACGAACGAGGCGCGTCCCGAGAACCGCCGCATCTTTGTCGACGGCATGGGCGGCGTCCTCTCGGAGCTGACCTTCACCGAGGAGTTCTTCAAGGAGCTGGAGGCCGTGCGCCAGCGGGAGAACGAGCTTGCGCAGCGCAAGGACCCGGCGCTCTGGTACACCAACATGGGCGTCAGCCAGGCGAAGATGTCCATCTACTTCACCGACAGCGACTACGACTGGCAGAGCATCCCCAACCTCAGCTCGCTCATCGACGAGATGGACCGCTCGATGGAGCGTCTGGGCTCCTATACCAACTTCAAGAAGCTCTCGGGCATCTCGGACTACGCCTACGCCTACGAGCAGCAGTACAGCTCGACGCTCTCCTACGGCGGCTACATCAACCGCAGCCGCGGCTGCTACGTGCTCGACATCTCGGCCCATCTGCAGGAGCTGTGGAACAGCTACATGAAGGAGAAGAAGCGCCTGGGATTCGAGCGCCTCTCCTACGACGAGCTCACCTCGGAGGAGAACTGGAGCCGCATCGACTGGGACAACATCGAGAAGCGCTCGTTCTACATAGGTCCCGAAGCCTACTCGCTCTTCACGCCGACCCACGCGGTCATCCAGGGCGAGAACGACGGTCAGAACACGGCCCCCATCCGGCTCGATTTGACCTACACGATGCTCAAGTAAACGAAGGTGCAGAACAAGCAACCAAGCAGGAAAAAGAAAATACCGACCGCGGACAACCTAAGTGCGATACTTAGGTTTTCGCGTTTTAGGACAGAGAGATACAGAACATGCAGGAAAATTTAGTAATCGTCGAGTCCCCGGCCAAGGCCAAAACCATCGAGAAGTTCCTCGGCAAGGACTACGTCGTCAAATCGAGTTTCGGACACATCCGCGACCTGGCCAAGAAGGACCTCGGCATCAACATCTCGGAGGGGTTCAAGCCCGTCTACGAAATACCGAGCGACAAGAAGAAGGTGGTCGACGAGCTGCGGAAGCTCTCGCAGAAGACCAAGACCGTCTGGCTCGCATCCGATGAAGACCGCGAAGGAGAGGCCATCGCATGGCACCTGACCGAAGTGTTGGGTCTCCCCGTGGACCAAACCAAGCGCATCGTATTCCACGAAATCACCAAGCGGGCGATTCTCGACGCCATCGAGCACCCGCGCACGGTCAACATGAATCTGGTCAACGCCCAGCAGGCGCGCCGCATTCTGGACCGTCTGGTGGGCTTCGAGCTCTCGCCCGTGCTGTGGAAGAAGGTGCGGCCGGCGCTCTCGGCGGGCCGCGTGCAGAGCGTTGCCGTACGGCTGCTCGTGGAGCGCGAGCGCGAAATCATCGCCTTCCATTCGACCCCCTACTACCGCGTCGTGGCGCAGTTCCACGCCGCCGACGACCCCGACAAGACGCTCTTCAAGGCCGAGCTCTCGTCGCGCTTCGAGACGCGCGAGGAGGCCGAGGCGTTCCTGCGCAGCTGCATCGACTCCACCTTCACGGTGGCCCGCGCCGAGGAGAAGCCCGCACAGCGCTTCCCGGCGCCGCCGTTCACCACCTCGACGCTCCAGCAGGAGGCGGGCCGCAAGCTGGGCATGAGCGTCTCGCAGACGATGTCCGTGGCGCAGCACCTCTACGAGCAGGGTCTCATCACCTACATGCGTACCGACTCGGTCAACCTCTCGCAGCAGGCGCTGGCCCAGTGCAAGGAGGAGGTCATCAAGCTCTACGGCGAGAAGTACTCGCGCTGGTACAACTACAAGACCAAGACCAAGGGGGCCCAGGAGGCCCACGAGGCCATCCGTCCATCGTACATCGACCGCCAGACGATTGAGGGCACACCGGCCGAGAAGCGGCTCTACGACCTGATTTGGAAGCGCACGGTCGCCTCGCAGATGGTCTGCGCCGAGCTCGACCGCACGACGATTGTCATCGACATGTCGGGCTCGCAGCAGCAGTTCGTCGCCACGGGCGAGGTGATTCGCTTCGACGGCTTCCTGCGCCTCTACTCCGAATCGACGGACGACGAGCAGAGCGAGCAGAGCGGCGAGGGCCTTCTGCCGAAGATGGCGAAGGGCGACCGGCTGCTTGCCCAACAGATTACCGCCACGGAGCGCTTCACGCAGGCCCCGGCCCGCTACAACGAGGCCTCGCTGGTCAAGCGGCTCGAGGAGCTGGGCATCGGCCGTCCGTCGACCTACGCGCCGACCATCACCACGATTATCAACCGCGGCTACGTGGTCAAGCAGAGCAAGGAGGGGCAGAAGCGCACCTACACGCAGCTCACGCTCGCCGACGGGCGCATCTCGGAGAAGAGCCTCACGGAGAACTTCGGCAAGGAGAAGAACCGCCTCCAGCCCACCGACATCGGCATGGTGGTCAACGACTACCTCGAGGCGCAGTTCAGCCCCATCATGGATTACAACTTCACGGCCAACGTCGAGAAGGAGTTCGACCGCATCGCCGAGGGCGACATCACGTGGGAGAAGATGATAGAGAACTTCTACGGTCCCTTCCACCAGATGGTCGACAAGGCGATGGGGACGCAGAGCGACAAGTCGAACATGACGCGCATCCTGGGCACCGACCCCACGACGGGCCACGTGGTCAAGGCGCGCATCGGCCGCTACGGCCCGATGGTCGAGATTGAGGGTGCCGCGGGTGAAAAGAGCCGCTACGCCTCCCTGAAGAAGGGTCAGCTCATCGAGTCGATTACGCTCGAGGAGGCGCTCGAACTCTTCTCGCTGCCCCGCAACGTGGGCGTACTCGACGGCGAGACGCTCATGGTGGGCATCGGCAAGTACGGGCCCTACGTGCGCTACGGCAAGAGCTTCGCCTCGCTGCAGCGCGGCGACGACCCCTACACCATCACCTACGAGCGGGCCGTCGAGCTGATTCGCGCCCAGCAGGCTGCCGCCGCTGCGGCCCACACCCCGCTCAAGAGCTTCGACGAGGAGCCAGAGCTGCTGGTCAAGAACGGCCGCTACGGACCCTACATCGCCTACAAGGGGAAGAACTACCGCATCCCCAAGGGGCGCAACCCCGAGGAGCTGACGCTCGAGGAGTGCCGCGACATCATCGCCCACTCGAAGAAGTAGCAGCCGGCCGTAGCGCCGAAATAGGAAAACGAATATTCACAAACCCAAAAACCGTATCATGAAGAAACTTCTGACCCTCATCGCGCTCTGCGGGGCCCTCACGGCCGGAGCGCAGACGCCCACAGCGGCCGACACCGCCTCGGGCTACCGCTTCACCGACCTCAAGGTGCTGCGCACGACCCCCGTCAAGGACCAGAGCCGCAGCGGCACCTGTTGGTGCTACTCGACGATGACCTTCCTCGAGAGTGAAATCCTCAAGGCCGGCGGCCCCGAGATGCACCTCTCGGAGATGTGGATTGTCCGCCACTCGTTCATGGACAAGGCCGAGAAGTACATCCGCATGCACGGCACCATCAACTTCGCCGAGGGAGGCGCCTCGCGCGACGTGACGGAGGGCATCAAGGCCCACGGCATCGTCCCCTTCGAGGTCTATCCGGGCTTCAACTACGGCACGCCCAAGGCCGACTTCCACGAACTCTCGCTCGTGCTGAAGAGCTACCTCGACGCCGTGCTGAAGGCCAACGAACAGAGCAACAAGGCCCTCTCGACGGCCTGGAAGCGCGGCTTCAACGCCCTGCTTGACGCCTACTTCGGCCCGATGCCCGAGCGCTTCACCTACGAGGGCAAGGAGTACACGCCCGAGACGTTCGCCGCGTCGCTCCCCATCGAGTTTGACAACTACATCGACATCACCTCCTTCACGCACCACCCCTTCTACGAGCCCTTCATCATCGAGGTGCCCGACAACTGGATGTGGGGCCAGGCCTACAACCTCCCGCTCGACGAGATGATGCAGGTCATCGACCATGCGCTCGACGAGGGCTACACCGTATCGTGGGGCACCGACGTGAGCGAGAAGGGCTTCAGCCGCACCAAGGGCATCGGCATCGTTCCCGAGGCCGACCTCGAGAGCATGAGCGGCACCGAGGCCGAGAAGTGGGGCAAGCTGACCGACCGCGAGAAGGAGGCTGCGCTCTACAAGTTCGACAAGCCGGGCAAGGAGCTCACCATCACGCAGGAGCTGCGCCAGACGGCCTTCGACAACTTCGAGACGACCGACGACCACGGCATGGTGATTGTCGGCACGGCCAAGGACCAGGCGGGCAACAGCTACTACAAGGTGCAGAATTCGTGGAACACGGTGCCGCCCTACGACGGCTTCTGGTACTTCTCGCGCCCCTTCGTAGCCTACAAGACCACCTCGATTATGGTCAACAAGCAGGCGCTGCCGAAGGATATTCGCAAGAAGCTCGGACTCTGACCCGCCACCGTGCGCAACAACCGCAAGGGAGCCCTGCCGGATAACCGGCAGGGCTCTCCTGTTTTATCCGCACGACAGCATGCCGCAGCAGCACAACCCCGGCCGCCACGTACAGTCACCTACCCTTCCGCAGAGCAGGCACAACCACCGCAACACCTCGGCATACATATTCCCCACCGTCTCGACGCCTCGGACAACCCCACCAGCGCCGGGCCCCAACGCTCCAACGCAATTCGCCAGCGCCATTCAAGACACTTCCCCGCCGCCGCACGCAGCCCCACTCCGTCCCGACGCCTCGGACCACCTTACCAGCGCCGGGCCCCAACGCTCCAACTCCCCGTCGCAACGCTCCCGTGCCATTCAAGACACTCCCCTGCCGCCGAACACCGACCCCACATCGTCCCGACACCTCGGCCCCCCGCCGACACCGGGCCACGCCTCGCCGCCGGGCCCCAATGCTCCAACTCCCCGTCGCAACTCGCCCGCCTCATTCAAGGCACACCCCTGCCGCCGCACAACGGTTCCACCGTCCCGACGCCTCGGACAATCCCGCCGACACCGGAACCCGCCACGCGCCGGGCACTGCCTCACCTCACCGCCGGGACCCAACGCTCCAACATTCCGCCGCAACTCGCCAGCGCCATTCAAGACACTTCCCCACCGCCGCACAACGGCCCCCACACCATCCCAACGCCTCGAACCACCCCGCCGACACCGGGACCCGCCCCGCGCCGGGCACAAAAAAATCCGGCTCTGCGAGCCGGACCTATTCATTTGTCAGTAATTTTTCAGTAAAAAACAGGCGATTACATCTCGCGCAGACGAATGCTCTCACCCAACATAATCAAAGCGGTGCGTACCCACTGATTAATCCTTGCCCTCATAACTAACTAAATAATTTTAATTAATTCTTAAAATATTTTATCATTTATGACGGGTGCAAAAGTAATGCACGGAAAGGAAATGTGCAAGAATTTTATTCAAAATATTTATTAAATATCTAAATTTTTTGAATAAACTAACTGCAATCGTGCACAAACCTTGAAAGGCTACGCGGCTCGAAAAACATTTACAGATTAAATTACAGATACATACAACAATGGAGCCGGCAAAGAAGGATAAGAGGGGAGGGGACGGAAATGAGGGGTAGCCAAAAAAACGACCCCGGAAACAGCCGCAAAAAGGGAACTGCCCGTCACACAAGGGAGGTGTAAAGCTACTGGGGGGGAGACGGGGGAAGAACAGGAGAGAAAGAGTGGAACAGGGAGGGAAGACAAAGCGGAAGACAGAGCGGAGCGAAACAGAGAAGAACAGAGAAGAACAGAGAAGAACGGAAAAGTACGGAAAAGTACGGAAAAGTACGGAAAAGTACGGAAAAGTACGGAAAATAGAAAAGGGAAGAGAGGAATAGAAATGGTGTGAACCCCGAAAAATGTCCGGGAAGAGCGCCTCAGCAGCGCCAGACAACCACGCAGTCGTCGATGCAGCGCAGCTGCAGCTCGAGCGGCTCTCCGCCGCAGATGCGCCCTACGATACGCCCCGCTTCAAAGTCGACCCCGAGCACCTGCACGTCGCGCTGCAGCTCCAGTTCGCGTCGCCCGGCATACTTGTAGAGCGCCTCCTTGGCGCACCAGAGCGCCGCACCGAGCCGTTCGTCCGTCGAGAGCGTCCGCTCCCGGGGGGTCATGCAGCGGGCAAGCGCCGCGCCGAAGTTACGCGACACCGACTCGATGTCGACGGCACACCGCTGCCGCGAGATGCAGACGGCAACCCGCTCACGGCAGTGCGACACCCCGATGAAGTACCCCTCGGGCGAGGTGACCACCGGAGCCCCCACCCCGTTGTAGCCAATCACGGCGTCGCGTCCCAGCTCGCGGCGCACCAGCGTCCGCCAGGTGAGGTATTCGCTCCGGCGCCGCGCGGAGCCGAAGCGGGCCGCCTCGGCGCGCTCCTCCTCCGTAGTCCAGAGGTCGGTCTCGGCCGCCGCAAGCGGCTCGGAGAGCAAAAGCTTCCCGGGAGCAACGGCTGAATGGGGTGCCGCTGCAGAAGAGGGTGCCGCTGCAGAAGAGGCTGTCGTATCGGAAGGCATCGCCGCGTCGGAGGAGGTTGTCTTGACGGGCGCGGGCGTAGCGTCAGAAGAGGAGGTCATGGCCGGATGGGGCCTCGCGCCGGAGGGGGTCGTCATGGCAGCGTCACGAGAATCTTGTCGATGCGGTGCCCCTCGACCTCCTGCACCGTGAAGCGGATGTCGTGCGTCGTGAAGCTGTCGCCCTTGCGCGGGAAGTCACGCCTGAGCTCCAGCATCAGCCCCGCCAGCGTCTCGGCCTCGCCCTTGACGTCGGAGAAGAGGTCCTCCTCCAACTCGAGCACCCGCTCGAAGTCCCCGATGTGGGTCTTGCCGTCGAAGAGGTAGTTCTTGGCGTCGAGCCGCGTATAGAAGCTCTCGACCGTATCGCTCTCGTCCGAGATTTCGCCCACAATCTCCTCGATGATATCCTCCAGAGAGACCAGACCGAGCGTCGAGCCGTACTCGTCGACCACGATGGCCATGTGGACCTTGTTGCTCTGGAACTCGGCCAGCAGGTCGTTGATTTTCTTGTGCTCGGGGACGAAGTAGGCCTTGCGGATGAGGCGCTGCCAGGCAAAGTCGTCGCCGTGGTTGATGTAGGGGAGCAGGTCCTTGACGTAGAGCGTGCCGCGGATGTTGTCCACCTCGTCCTCGTAGACCGGGATGCGCGAGAAGCCCGACTCGATGATGACCCGCTTGACGTGCTCGTAGCCCTCCGTAATCTCGATGGCCGTGATGTCGACGCGCGGCTTCATGATTTCCTGCACCTCGGTATTGGCGAAGTTGACGATGCCCGAGAGCATCTCGTGCTCCTCGGGCGAGGAGCTCTGCGTCATGTCGACGGCATCGGCCAGCTCGTCCAGCGAGAGCTCGCTGCGGTGGGCCGCCTTCTCGCTGATGCGGCTGCTCGTGCGGACCAGAATGTAGGAGAGCGGGTAGAAAATCCAGCGCAGCACCAGCAGCGGACGCGCCGCGAAGCAGGCGAAGCGCACCGGCACCGTCTGAGCGAAGACCTTGGGGAGAATCTCGCCGAAGAGCAGCAGCAGGAAGGTCACCAGCACGCTCTTGAAGAGGAACTCGAAGCGCAGGAAGGTGAAGGTGGCGTCGATGACGTTCGACGTCAGGATGACGATGCAGATGTTGACCAGGTTGTTGACCACCAGAATCGTGGCCAGCAGCAGTTCGACGTTGCCCAGCAGTTTGAACACCCCTTCGCTCGAAGCCGAGCGGCGCTCGCGGATGCGGCGCACGTCGTTGTGCGAGAGCGAGAAAAAAGAGGTCTCGGCACCCGACACGAGCGCAGAGACCATCAGCAGACAGAGCGAGACGATGCACAGCACGACGGTATGCGTCGTCACTCCGTTGAATGCTATCCAGGAACCGGTTTCCAAAGTTTGCGTGTGTTAGTATGATATCGGAAGGGGCCTCCGCACATGGAGGGCGCCTCCCCCATCGGTGGCTCAGTCGAAGAGCGACCCGCCGTGCGGCTCCTGGCGGTGTGCGTTCTCCGACGCATCGTCGCGCAACACCTCCTTGCGGCCGCCCGAGACCTGGACGACGAACTTCGAGTTGCGGGTCTGGTAGGCGGGGCGGCTCAGCAACGCCTCGATGTTGCTGTAACGGGTCGACTTGGCCCCCAGCACCACCTGCTCGGGATGCACGCGCTGCGTCTCGGCAGCCGCCGCGGCCGGCTTGATGGGGATGAGCTCCGATTCGGCCGCCTGCTTCTCGCGCAGCGTCTGCGCCGTGCGGCGGGGCGGCACGGGCGACATGCCGTGCTCCTCGTCGTCGTTGTCGAAGCCCGTGGCGACCACCACCAGCTCGATGGCGTTGCCCAGCTGCGGCTTCTCGCTCGTTCCCCAGATGATGTTGGCGTTGTGGACCGTGCCGTCCTGGTCCTCCACCGTGGCGTGCATCTGGATGTACTCCAGAATCCGAACCACCTCCTCGTACATGAGCTCCTCGGCATTGGCCACCGAGATGTTGAGCAGGATGTTCTTCGCACCCGAGATGAGGTTGTGGTCGAGCAGCGGCGAGCGCAGCGACGCTTCGGCCACCGCCTCGGCGCGGTTCTCGCCCTCGGCCGTGGCGACGCTCATGTGGGCGCGGCCGCTGTCGCGCATCACCTTCGAGACATCGGCGAAGTCGACGTTCACCAGGTCGCTCTCGACCGTGATGATTTCGGCGATGCCCTTGGCGGCCGAGGCCAGGATGTCGTCGGCCTTGCCGAAGGCCTGCTTGAGCGAGAGGCGTCCGTAGATTTCGAGGATGTTCTCGTTGTTGATAATCAGCAGCGAGTCGACGTTGCGGCGCAGCTCCTCGATGCCGCGGTAGGCCTGGTCGTAGCGGATGCGCCCCTCGACGGCCAGCGGCGAGGTGACGATGGCCACCGTGAGCAGCCCCATCTCCTTGGTCAGCTTGGCGATGACGGGCGAGGCGCCCGTACCGGTGCCGCCGCCCATGCCGGCGGTGATGAAAATCATCCGCGTGCCCGACTCCTCGAGGTACTGCTTGATTTCGGGCAGCGTCTCGACGGCAGCCTTGCGGCCGTTCTCGGGGTCGTTGCCGGCGCCGAGGCCCTCGCTGCCGAGGCGGATTTTCTTCTCCACGGGGCTCTTGTCGAGCGCCTGCTGGTCCGTGTTGCAGACCATGAAGTCGACACCCTTGATACCCAGGTTCCACATGTGATTCACGGCATTGCCGCCGGCACCGCCGACGCCCACCACCATGATTATCGAGCCGTCCGTCCTCGTAGCCTTGATTTCGGACATCAAATCGTCAGTCATATCGTTTCGTAACTCTCTCTTTGGTCAAAAACTCGACAGCCGCACGCCTTCGCGGCACAGCCGTCCAACTCTCTCTTGCTTCAGGCCTCCGGCCCGGTTCCGCCGCCTTATCTACTCTGCGCTTCCCCGGATGCTCCCCGGCTGCGTCACTCCCCGGCTTCCGCCTTACCTGTGGTCTCCGGACGCACCCCGGCTCCGCCGCCTTATCTACACTGCACTTCCCCGGATGCTTCCCGGCTTCGTCGCTCCCGGCTCCTGTGCTCCCGGCTCCTGTGCTCCCGGCTCCCGCCTTACCCGTGGTCCCGGCGCACTCAGGCCTTGTCGCCCTATCCACGCCGGTACCCTCCGCACGCGGGCGTCAGATATCCTCGTCCTCGGGGCCGCCGAAGCTCTCGTTGATTTTCTTGAGAGCACCCTGCAGCAGCGAGCCCAGACCGCCGCGGCGACGACGGGGTTCCTGCTGCGGCTCCTCCTCGTCGTGACGGGGCTGCTGCGGCTCGGTCTCGGCCGGTGCAGGCTCCGCCGCAACGGAGTGCGATGCAGACTGCGGCGCATGGTAGGGATGCGGCGCCGGCTGCGGCCGCGGCATGGTGCGCAGCGGCTGCCGGGCCGAGGGCTCGGTGCGGGGCGCCGCCGCTTCGGAAGAGGCTGCGGGCTGCGGCTGAGGCTGCGGTGCGGTGCGGTGCGACGCCGGCATCTCAACCACGGCGCAGGCGCCCGTCTGGGAGCCCTTGAGCAGAATGCCCACGGCCGTCGAGAAGGCCGGGTCGGCCACATGCTCCTTCGATTCGGCGGTGATGCCCGCCTCGGGCAGCGCGACGCGCACATCCATCCGCGTGACGCGGCGGAAGAGCTCGTCGAGGTCCTTGAGCCGGGCCGAACCGCCCGTCAGGACGATGCCGCAGGCCAGGCGGTCGGCATAACCCGAGTCCTTGATTTCCTGGGCAACGAACTCAGCAATATCGGTAGCGCGCGCCTCGATGACCGTAGCCAGGTTGCGCAGCAGAATATCCTTCGCGTCGCGGGCCGTGCGGCCGTTCACGCGGACGAGCTTGTCTTCGGGCGCCAGTTCGGCCACCGCCGAGCCGTAGCGCAGCTTGAGGCTCTCGACCAGCCGCTCGGGGACACCCATCGTCCGGATGTCGCGGTTGATGGCCGTAGCACCCATCGGGATGCAGGCGATGTAGCGCACCACGTTGTGGTAGTAGACCGTCACGTCGGTCACGCCGCCGCCCACGTCGACCACCGCCACGCCCTCCTCCTTCTCCTCGGGGGTGAGCACCGCTTCGGGGGTGACCAGCGCATTGGAGAAGACACCCGCCATGCGGATGCCCAGACGCTTGAGCGCCATGTCGAGCCGCTGCATGGGGGTCTTCAGGCAGAGGATGAAGTTGAACGTCGACGAGAGCTTGCGTCCGAACGACCCCACGGGGTTCTTCACCTCCTGGTTGTCGTCGACCACGTAGTTCTGGGGCACACGCTCCATGATGGTCTCGTCGTCGGGCGCCTGGACGTTGCGCATGCGGTCGAAGAGCGCCTCGACGTCGCGCTGGCAGACGCCGTTCTGGGGGTCGAGGACAAAGACGTGGTCCGTATGGCGCGCACAGCGCACGAAGTCGCCCGAGAGGCCCGCATAGGCTTCGCTGATGCGGAGCCCCAGGCGCGCCTCGACCTCCGAGACCGCCTCGCGGATGGCATTGCTCACCAGTTCGATATTCTCGATTTTACCGGCCCTGACCCCTTCGACGGGTTTCGACACGACGCACTCCACGTCGAGCGCGCCTTCGGCATTGCGGCTGCCGACGGTGACCACGACGTTCGACGTACCCAAATCGACAGCGACCGTATAACTCTTCCTTTCCACGTTTATTTATCCAAATATAGTTATCTCCCTCATGTGCGGAGCGCGTCGCCGGCCGCTACTTCCGGCAGACCACGCGACCCCTGTACTGGACACTCACCGTTGCGAACTCGTCCCAACCGAGCCGGCCCAGTCCGCGGCGGTAGAAATCCGCAAGCAAATCGAACTTCTCGTCGACCCGCTCGATGCGCCCGAAGAGAATCCGAAAGCGGCCGCTGCGCGGGATGAGCTCCACCTCCAATGCGCCGCTGGGGGCCGTGTGGGCCACAATCTGAACCACCTCCGACCTCCAGAAATCATCCTCTTCGAGGAACTCTACAAAGGTAAGGAGTTTCGTGAAATCTTCGTAGCTTTTCTCCAACTTTTTTTGTTTGCGGCGCTCGGCCTCCTGACGTGCCGCAACGGCCTCAATCCCCTCCTGCACAAGGCGTGCCTCGTAGCGGTAGCTGCGCCGCAAATCGGCCTTGTGGCTGCGCAGCTTCTCGACCCGCTCTTCGAACTCCTTTTCGCTCTCGAAGCGCCACCAGCGCCGCTTGATGCGCATGCGGCGCAGCGCGCGGATGTTCTCGTCGTTCTGCAGCTCGCGGCGGAAGTAGGGGTACTTCTCGCGCTCGAGCTCCTCGATGCGGCGGTCAATCTCCTCGATGCGGCCGTCGACATAGTCGCGCACCGGTCCCGAATAGGAGGCGGGGAAGGGCGGGCGGTAGCTGCCCGTCACCACCGGCACGTAGAGCGACGAGGAGCGCGGTGCGGCGAAGGCGAAGCCCTCCTGCGTGACGTAGGAGTTCCAGCCGTCGGTCAGCATCCGCAGCAGCGGGCGCCGCTGGCGGATGTCGACGTGCAGCGTTCCGTCGTAGCGGACGTAGGCGTCGACGCGGCTCACGAAGCCGTTGTCGGCAATCAGCCGCTCGATGCCGCGCAAATCCACCTCGCCGACCTTCGCGCCGACGGTCTTCAGGCCGCTGCGGCCAATCCACGAGCGGACCTGCGCCGTCGAGACCAGATGGCCCTGCGAGGTGCTGTCGCGCACGTCGACCACCAGCCGCGTCACCTCGCGCGCGGCGCGCTGGCGGTGCGCCGCCGCGGCCGACCAGATGATGTATCCGGCGACTGCTGCCCACAGAAGGGCTGCTGTCAGGTATTTGAGCGGGCGGGACATCGTGTGTCGGCTCTCTTCTTTACGGGTTGTTTATCGGTTATGGTCTCTTGTCTAAGGGCGGACCCGCCGGGCGCACTTATCGGGTGCACTTGTCGGGGGCATTCCGCGGGGGCGTTCGTCGGGTGTCCGGGCCTTTTTTCTCCTCCTCCCCCGGCCGGGCGGACCCGGGGCAGGGCCTTTCAGGCCTTGGGGCGCAGGGCCTCGGCGATGGCCTCGCAGCAGGCGTCGATGTTGCCCGCACCGAAGCTCACCACCACGTCGGTATCCATCGCGGCGACGGTCCGCGCCAGCTCGCTGCGCTCGACGATGCGGCAGGGCACCGTCACGCGCTCGGCAATCAGCTCGCTCGTCACGCCGGGAATCGGCTCCTCGCGGGCCGGGTAAATCGGCAGCAGCACCACCTCGTCGGCATGCGACAGCGCCTCGGCGAACTCGACGTAGAAGTCGCGCGTACGGGTGTAGAGGTGGGGCTGGAAGAGCGCCGTCACCCTCCGTCCGGGGAACATCTGCCGCACGGAGGTGAGCGTTGCGGCCAGCTCGCGCGGATGGTGGGCGTAGTCGTCCATGTAGACCTGGCGCGGCGTGTTGATGTAGAACTCGAAACGGCGCTTCACCCCCGAGAACGATGCGAGCGCCTCACGCACCCGTGCGGCGTCGAGGCTCTGCCCCTCGTGGTGCGCGGCGCACCAGACCGCGGCGACGGCCGCCACCGAATTCTCGATGTTGACCCACCCCGGCACGCCAAGCGTGCACTGCTCGACCACGCCGTCGGGCGTCACCACGTCGTAGCTGTAGTGGCCGCCGCCGATGAGGCGGATGTTGCGGGCGTAGAAATCGCACGGCGTATCGTAGGCGTAGCGGTAGACCGTGATGTCGGGGTTGTCGAGCAGGATGTCGACCCCCTGCTTGATGACGAGGCTCCCGCCCGGCCGAATCTGACGGACGAACTGCGAGAAGGCCTCCTTGACGGCCTCGTGCGTGCCATAGATGTCGAGGTGGTCGGCATCGGCCGAGGTGACCACCGCCACGTCGGGCCACAACCGCAGGAACGAGCGGTCGAACTCGTCGGCCTCGACCGCCAGGCGCGGTCCGTCGCCCAGCACGAGGTTGCCGTCGAAATTCTTCGAGATGCCCCCCAGGAAGGCGCTGCCGCCCCCCGTCAGGTGACGGTTGAGCCATGCGACGAGCGTCGTGGTGGTCGTCTTGCCGTGGGTGCCCGCCACGGCCATCACATACTTGCCCTGCGTCAGATGGCCCAGCATCTGCGAACGCTTCTCGATGCGGAAGCCGTGGTCGGCAAAGTAGCGCAGCTCGGCGTGGTCGGCCGGGATGGCCGGCGTGTAGACCACCATCGTCCGCTCGGGACGGAGGAACTCGGCGGGAATCGCCCGCACGTCCTCCTCGTAGTGAATCAGCGCGCCCTCTTCGGCAAGACGGCGCGTGAGGGGCGACTCCGTGCGGTCGTAACCCGCCACGCGCTTCCCCTCGTGGATGAAGTAACGGGCCAGGGCGCTCATGCCGATGCCCCCGATGCCCAGAAAATAGATGTTGTCGAACTCCATAGTCTCTCTTATCATTTCAACGTGCGTCACCCGTTGTGCGGATGCGTCACCCTCCTTGTACGGGCGCGTCACCCTCCTTGTGCGGGCCCGCTACCGCTTCATCACCCGCACAATTTCATCGACGATGCGCTCGGCCGCGTCGGGACGGGCCAGTGCCTCGATGTTGCGGCTCATGCGCCGCAGCGCCTCCTCGTCGGCCAGCAGTTCCAGCGCACGAGGCATCGCCTCGGTGCGGCAGACGGCGTCGGGGACGAGCAGCGCGGCCCCCTTGTCGGCCAGCGCGCGGGCATTCTTCGTCTGATGGTCCTCGGCCACGTTGGGCGAGGGGACGAAGAGTACGGGCTTGGCCACCAAGCAGAGCTCCGAGACGGTGCAGGCGCCGCTGCGCGAGATGACCAGGTCGGCCGCCGCATAGGCGTAGTCCATCCGCTCGATGAAGGCCCCCTGCCAGATGCCCCGTACGGGGTGGGCCGCCAGGAAGGCCTGCATCTCACGCTCGTAGTACTTGCCCGTCTGCCAGATGACCTGAACCGGGGCCTCGCCCCCGCCGAGCGAGAGCAGCCACGTCTTCATCATCTCGTTCAGGGAGCGCGTGCCGAGCGAGCCGCCGACAACCAGCACCACCTTGCGCCCGGGCGTGAAGCCGAAGTAGTCGAGCGCCTCCGCACGCGGCGTGCCGCTCTTCGAGAAGCGGCCGCGGAGCGGGTTGCCCGTCAGGACGATTTTCTCTTTGGGGAAGAAGCGCTCCATCCCCTCATAGGCGGTGCAGATGCGGCAGGCGCCCCGCGCCAGAATCTTGTTCGTCACGCCGGCATAGGAGTTCTGCTCCTGGATGACGGTCGGCACCCCCATGCGCTGGGCGGCCCACAGCACCGGCGCGCTCGCATAGCCGCCGAAGCCCACCACCACGTCGGCCCCGAAGGAGCGGATGACGTTGCGGGCCTGGCAGATGCTCCGCAGCACCTTGAAGGGGACCAGCAGGTTGTGCCACTCCAGACGGCGCTGCAGCCCGGCAATCGGCAGCCCGACGATGCGGTAGCCCAGCGCCGGGACCTTCTCCATCTCCATCTTGCCCTCGGCGCCGACGAAGAGCAGTTCGACCTCCTCGCCGAAGCGGCGCCGGAGCGCCTCGGCCACGGCCACGGCGGGATAGATATGGCCCCCCGTGCCGCCGCCCGAAAGAATAATGCGTTTCATCGTATTGCGTTTGCTGCCGCCGTCAGAGGCCCCGAGGGACCTCCGGCAGCGGCATGTTCCATTGTTTTTGTTCCGTTCCTCACGCCGGGCATGCGGATGCGCCGGCGCCCTTCGCGCGGCTGCGCCCGAGGGTCTTCGGCCCCGGGTTCGGCTCGATTCCAAGCTTCCCTGTCCCGGCTCCATTCCAAGCTTCCCCGGCCCGGGGTCCTCGGCTTGCCCCGCTTCGTGAAGGCTCCACCCTCGCCCCCCCCAGAAGGCTACCGACCCCAGCTTTCGCGGTCGAGCGAGCGGTAGTTGATGGCCTCGGCCACATGGGCGGCCGAAATCCGCTCCTCGCCGGCCAGGTCGGCAATCGTCCGCGCCACCTTCAGAATCCGGTCGTAGGCGCGGGCCGAGAGTCCGAGCCGCTCCATGGCCCGCAGCAGCAGCGCCTCGGCCGCCGCGTCGAGCGGGCAGAAGGCGCGCAGCATGGCGGAGGTCATCATCGCGTTGGTGTAGAGCCCCTCGATGCCGCGGAAGCGCTCCCGCTGGAGGCTGCGCGCACGGATGACCCGCTCGCGGATGACGGCGCTCCGCTCGCCGGGGGC